>CP005974.1:2571256-2892663 GCA_000940995.1 Photobacterium gaetbulicola Gung47 | reverse complement strand
AAGCGACCGGCCAAGCTCTCGGGTGGGCAACAGCAGCGGGTCGCCGTCGCGAGGGCGCTGGCGCCTCGTCCCCGTTTTGTGATGGCCGATGAGCCGACCGCCAACCTCGATGCCCAGAGTACCGCCGAGCTGCTCGATATCATGCAGCAACTCAATGAAAAGGAAGGGACCACCTTTATCTTTTCCACCCACGACCCTCGGGTGATCACGCGGGCCAAGCGGGTGATTGTGTTTGAGGACGGCAAGCTGAAGGAGGATCGCCGCCAGTGAGCAGGTATCGAAATAGCGTCGGCAAACCGCGACTGTCAATGCCGGTTTGGCTTTTGCTGACAGCTGGGGGACTGTTATCCCCGCTGGCATGTGGCCAGATCCCGGGCTTGGAGCCGGAAAAAGATTGGGATCTCAACGGATACGTGAAGTACATGGCAACGGGCACATTGCCGGACAACGGCTCGAATGGCCTTGATCACCTGATCCATCAGCGCTTCAATTTTGAATATCGGTTTAATGGGCAGTGGCGGTTCAATGTCGGGATGCGCAATCGCCTGCTGTTTGGTGATGCCGCAGAAATCCCCGGTTACGGTGATCTGGTTGCGATCGATACCGGCTATATGGACTTGTCGAAAAATTGGCTGGACAAAAAAGGCGCCGTGGGGAATAGCCAGCTTGATCGCCTGTATGTCAATTGGCAGCGCGATGACTGGCAGGTGCGAGGCGGCCGTTTCCGGGTCAATTGGGCGATGGCCACGCTGTGGAACCCGAACGATATCTTCAATTCCTATTCCATCTATGATTTTGACTACGAAGAGCGTGCCGGAAGCGATGCGGTGATGGTCAGCCGTAAGCTCGGTTTTGCCAGTTCTTTCGATGTGGTTGTTAATCCCAACTCCGATAACAACCTGAACAGTTACGCCGGCCGGTATCTGTTCAATCACAATGGCTGGGACTATCAGGTATTGGCCGGAAAATCCCTGTGGGATCATGTTGTCGGGGCTGGCTTTGCCGGCGATCTCCAAGGGGCTGGTGTCAGGGGAGAATTGAGCTGGTTCGAGCCTGATCAGGATGAATGGCAGGGTGAGCCGCTCAAGCATTCTGCGGTAGCCACACTCGAAACCGATTACAGCTTTGGCGGCCAGCGCAACTGGATGGCGCGAGGGGCGGTGCTGTATATCTCGAACCCGCAGACCCCACGCAATGCCATCGCCTTTTTGAACCTGCCGCTAACCGCGAGGACCTTGAGCTTTACCCGCTGGACGGCCTATGCGGATGCCAGTTTGGATGTTACCCCCCTTAGCCGCCTGACTCTGTCAGCATCATACTATGATGATGGCTCGTATTTTGTCGGTGCCAGCAACAGTTATTCGCTGGCGGATGACTGGCAGTTGCTCGGGGTTATCCAGCGCTTCGACGGCAGCGGCAATAGCTTGTTTGGTGACACCGCCAGTACCTTGCTGTTTGCCCAGATTCGCTGGAATTTTTAAGTTAGTCCAAACTGGGTAATAGTGGGGTATTGCAAGCGATAAATGCTGATTATGCGTGCTTGTTGGTATCAATGACAGGGTAACGGGATAGCTGATGATAACACTCGAAGGGATTGACCATGTGGTGCTGAGAACCACCAAACTGCCTGACATGCTCCATTTTTATTGCCAGGTGCTTGGTGCAAAGCTGGAGCGCGAGCTGCCCAAGGAGATGGGGTTGGTACAACTGCGTGCCGGTAGTGCCTTGATTGATCTGGTAACCGTTGATAGCCAGCTTGGCCAGTTAGGCGGTAAGCCGCCTAGCCAAGATGGCCGCAACGTCGATCACTTTTGTTTGCAGATAGCGCCTGTTTCGGAACAAGCGCTGCTTGAGTACTTATCCCAACACAATATTTCCTGCGAGGGCTTCGCCGAGCGCTATGGCGCTGAAGGGTTCGGCCGCTCGATCTATATTCAAGATCCTGAAGGGAATGTGGTGGAGCTCAAGCTGAAGTGCTAATGAACGTTATTAGCTAGAGCGTTGACCGCAACTGATAAAGTGTTCGGTACGAGCGATGCTCGAGATCCTTGGACGTCAGCCCAAACTGCTTGGCCAGCTGTTCAAGCTCACCTTTATATTTTGCAAGAAGCGATTCATCATTGGTCATGATGGCAAATTCTGCAAAGTGGCCAATACCATCGAGGAAGTCCAGGGTAATGTGGTACGGACCGACAAAGTAAATGCTACGCACTTTCTTCATTAACAAGTAAGGCTCATAGCCCATGGTCGCCAGCATGCTTTTGGCGGCCTTTGCATCAGTGATATTGGTCGCTTCGCAGCGATCAGCCTCCGGCCCTTTGACGATCCAGAGCTTGATGTCCGATGGCTCCATTTCGCGGATAGCGACGGTCTTGTTTTGGCTTGCCAGTGAATGCTCGGGCGTGTCAAAGTACCAATCGGTCTCTATGTTGTCGACTAGCATAACTTCATGGTGGAGCGAACTGAGCACCTGTAAAAAATCAGATTTTGATTCCACACGGTACTTCAGCTCGACTTCATATTTTCCTTTGAAGTGTTCACTACTCATGTCTGTTTTCCGGGTGCTGGTTTTCAGTTTTGTTCATTTTCATGAATACGGCGGATCAGCTTGGCGGGGGTACCACCGTAAAGGCTGTCAGGTGGCACGTCTGAATTGACCACGGAGTTGGCGGCAATAACGGAGCGGGCACCGATGGTGACACCTTGGTTGATTACCACATTGCCGCCAATCCAGACATCATCTTCGACGGTAATGGGCTTGCAGGTGGTCGCCCATTGGCGGCGCTCGAGGTAGTTCAGCGGGTGGCTGGCGCAGTAGAGCTGGGTATTTGGGCCAATGAGTACATTGTTGCCAATGGTAATCTTGGCACCGTCCAGCATAGTGACATTCATATTGATGAAGGTTTTCTCACCGATATAAATGGTTTTACCGAATTCACAGTGGAAGGGAGAGCGGACGATGCTTGAATCGGGTATGTCACCCATCAGTTGGCTGAGGAGAACACTGCGCTGGGTGTCATCAATGGTTTGGTTTAACGCCATCAACACCTGTGCGGCGTTGTCACGAATGTGATTGATCCCTTGGTCGCTGCCGTCAAAGTCTTTGCCTGCGAGCATTTTCTCGAATTCGGTCATTGTCTTTCCAATCTGTCTCTATTTGGGCCGGTCAGGCAGCCCTGAGTATATTGTTGCAAGGACTATAGCGACCTCATGATATGATGAGAAGTGATTAAAATTCATTATTCAGCTGAATCAAAGGAATATCATGATCGATCTATCCCGCCTGCTAAAAAATGATATGAATCTGTTGATTTGCCTGTATGTGCTATTGCAAGAGCGCAGTGTCAGCCGGGCAGCAGACAAGCTGTATTTATCGCAGTCTGCAGTGAGCAAACAGCTGACAAAATTGCGCCAAGTGTTTGATGACCAGCTTTTCGAGCGCGAGTCGAAAGGCTTGTTGCCCACCCCAAAAGCACTCTCTTTGGAGGCTAAATTACAGCAGATCTTGCTGCAGGTCGACCAGCTCAGTGATCCCGACCGCTTCGAGCCGGAGAGCAGTACCCGTTCATTCAATATCGATCTGATTGAAACGGCGTACGCGACAATTTATCCCCGTTTTTTGCCAGCGGCGTTAGCCGAAGCGCCGAATATCACCATAAACAGCCGCGACTGGAATGCAAACAGCCTCCTGCGCCTGCAAAAACGGGAAGTGGACTTTGGGATCGGGATTTTCGAGTGGGACAGCCGGGCGAAGACCCATGTCCAGACTATTCCAGACACGCTCAGCTATGTTGAGCTAATGCGCGACTCATCCGCTTGTGTAATGCGCAGAGGACACCCTGCGCTGCAGGAGGAGTGGAGCCTGGAGACCTTTTTGAAATACCGCCATATCCAGGTGTTGACCGGGGGGATCACCAGCTGGTTATTGCATGAAGTGCTGGACTCCAAGCGCCTTAAGATAAACAACGCGGTAAATATGTCGGATATTGCCAGTGCGGTAAAGCTGTGTGAGAAGAGTGATTTGCTGACCTCTTACCCTTATGAGTGTGTGCGCGATTTTGTTGATAGCGCCGACATTGTGATCAAGCCGCTGCCGATTGAATTAGACCCCGGCGGTCAGTTCTTGTTGTGGAACAAGCAGTTCGACACGGATCCCAGCCATAGATGGCTCAGGGAGCTGATTATCAATCAGTTCAACGGCAGCGAGTGAAACCGGCGGTTATTTCTGGTGTAGCCCCATCTTGCACAGCTGCCTGAAGTCCTTGGGACTGACATCGGTATGGCGCTTGAAGAATTTGGTCATATTGGTGGCTTCGTTGAAACCGAGCCGGTTGGCCACATCGGAAATCGAATACTGGCTGAAGGCCAACAGGCGCTTGGCCTCAACCAGGACCCGTTCATCGACGAGCTCTTTGACACTGAGGCAGGCGTGATCCTTGGCAAGCTTGTCCAGCTGCTTGATGCTTTTGCCCAATGCCAGCGCGATTTCCCCTGCTGTCGGTCTTTGCTGGAAATGCTCGTCGATATATTTTTTCAGCCGGTAATAGTCGTTGTGGCCAATTCGCTGGATGGATTGCAATTGTTGCTGGTAGCTGGGTACCACGGCTTTGAGGATGATGGACCGGATCAGATTGCGAATGATCTCGTCTTTGAATTCAGAGGTCGATGCAAACTCATTGACCATGGCATTGAACAGTAGCCCGATATCGTCATCGACATGGTGGACGCAATTAATGTGGCCCATGGCGGTGAGCAAGAGATCGAAGTAGGGATCGGTATTGCCACTGGACAGAAAGCTGCAGTCGAACGAAAGCACGTAGCCATCGACTGCACGCTGTTTGGCAAAGGCATGGATCTGGTTCTTGCCCAGTATCAGCATAGATCCGGTACGCAGTCGATGCTGTTGGTGCTCGACGTAATGTACGCCTTGGCCCTCGGTGATATAGATCAATGCACTGAAGTTAAGCCGGTGTGGTCTGGAAACGGTCTCTAAACCCCTTAGGGTATAGAGATCTGAAATTCTGTTGATAAAGGGATTAATCAGGTTCACTTCTCTGTTCAGGCGCTCGAGAGGGATGCACTTGCTAGTCATATCTATCTTTACAAAAGGCGCTTGGCGTTCGGCCAAGCCCTTACACTCCATGGAAACTGCGGCGTAGCAGAGGTGTTTGCTGCTCGCTTTAGTATTTTTCTTGCGTCAAATCGTTAGCCATTTGCCGGAAGTCGACTTTTGGTACGCTGTTGAGCTCCGTGGTCTTGGCCGTCGGCTCGGTCTGGCGTGACACACTGTGCAATATCGAGCGCTGAGGTGCATCACTGCTCAGGGCCATGAAGCTGGCACCGATTTGCAGCATGATGACAACAGAAGCCAGGCAATAAAATACGAGGGAAATACGCTGCCTCATCGGTGGCCTCCAGTATGTTCATGGCGAGTAGGTACGTCTTCCGCTGCGATTTGTTTTGGTGCCGTTCGTTTGGCCAAGCCTTGTTTCCGCTTGCGAGGCTTGGCAGCCTGTTTGATCCACTGCTTATTGAAAACGACAAAGTCAGTTAAGGTATTGATCGGACACAAACTTTGGCACCAAGGACGGCGGACGATTAATGAGGTTAGGAGGATCATCACAGTTAGGATAAACAGGTACATACCGCCGATCATGCCAAAGGCGATGCCGAAGGGCTCGTAGACAAAGGCGGCAGGGTTGCGGAAATAAGCCCCCAGACAGAGGGTGGCCAGCAGCAGGAAGCGGGGAAACCAGATAAACAGTGAACGGCGTATCGGTGACGCTTTGGCTTTGCCGACCTTGGCCAGGCATTGCTGGACGGCACCGAATGGGCAGAGGCTCTGGCAATACACGTTCCGGTTGTAGTAGAGGATACAGCCAATGCTCAGCATCAGCAGAATAAATGGCGTGTAATTGGCGACACCACTGAGCCAGGTGCCGGAGACTAATCCAGCCATGGTGGAAGCCGAATAGAGTGACGCGGAGTGGAAGCCAAACAGCAGGGTTGAGCCAGCCAGCAGCACGGCATTCATTTTGCTCTTGTGCTCAGAGCGGGTGCGGTTAACCCAGACTGCCGCAACGAAAAATAGCAGGGCCGCAGCATCAAGCCATTTCAGGTAATGCCACGCGGGCTTGGCCTCGGTAAACTGGTAGCCAAATAGCCGCAGCCGGATCGGATCGGCCGCTTGGTTCAATGCCTGGGTATAGGCCTTCGAAGTCAGGGTGGCGCCGGATACCGCATCTACAGACAATGCGGTTTTGATATTCTGGGACAGTAATGATTCGGGCAGTTTCTGCTCGGCCACTTTGTCAAAATAAGAGGTTGTTTCTTTAGAGCCCAGCAAGGCAATGGTTTCTATCTCCCCTTGATGGGAAAAGACCGCGCCGATGGTTAACTCGCCGCCGTAGCCAACGCCGGTGCCGAAGCTGACCCACTTGCTCGTATCCTGGGTGGTTTCTGGCGCAGGGTTGTTCTCAACACTCGGTACGATTTGATAGAGCAGGGGAGCCACTTCGATAAGCTGTTCGCCGCTGGCGAGGATACTGTCGAAGAACTGGGTTTGGGAATGGTTGGTGCGCTGCCCGCCGAGGTACCATGCAAACGCCAAAGCCAAGATAGAGATAACACTCACAAATTTGTCGAAGCGGCTATTACGCCGAGGTTTGGTCTTTCTTTCCATATATCTCCAAAGCCATGAGGCATCGATCCGATGCCTCATGGCTTATTCCTATCATACTGTGATCAAAATAGGTTAGCGCTGTATTCAGAACTAGCGACTCAGTGCTTCGGCTTCAGGGCGATGAGTATTCTTAGCAGGACTGCCCCTGCGATAACGAGGCCGGTGCCGACAAACCCGAGGAAGTACCAACCGGCAAGGCCCTCGTTTTCACCCAACAGGGTAAATGCCCCGGCAATGGTGAGAATGATCGAGGCCCACCAGGTACCGGCCAGTGTCCATTTCCACCAGTTCATCCCCAGTTTAAATTGCTTGGCCCATTGGTTGGCGCCGGCAAAGACCAGTACCTGCAAAGCGCCGAATGCCATCCAGAACAACGGATCCAGTATTGTTGATTGTGGAAACATCAGAAGCCCTCCCAGTTGCCGTCATAGTCCCAGGTCTTCTTGACCTGGAGGTATTCCTCGCTGCGTAGCCACTCCGGTGGCTGGTGGTAGCCTGCAAATCGCCCGCCGTTCCAGTCGCCGTGGTAGGCTTCTGCCTCTGGGTAATAGAAGAAGTTATGCTGCATCGCCAACAAGGTTTTGCGGGTCAAGCCGGTTGGATCTCGCGGGTCGGTCTCCTTGACCAGCGCATGGATCCAGTTGTTCTTGCGGGTATATGGGCATACCGCGATACAGACCCTGCATCCCATGGCGGTCTCCGTTGGACCCTGGCGCCACATGGTCCAGCAACTGTCCTGGTTGAAGTCGAACTTGCGATAGCCTCGCACGACGGCATCGGGTTTATCAGCTTTGCTGATCGAGCCGCTCGGGCAGGAATCTGCGCAGATTTTGCACTCTTCGCAGAAGTGTTTCACTTTGGTATCGATCGGCTTGTCAGGCTCCAGATCCAAATCAGTGATCACGGCGGCAAGGCGGATATTCGGACCCAGCTCCGGGGTCAGCAGGATACCGTTGCGGGCGGCTTCGCCCATACCGGCCTGAATTGCCAGTGGCGGCACGACGATCTCATAGTCCGAACCCGGCCACTGCGGCCGGGCCGCGTAACCCAGTTCACCTAGGAAGGCTGCCATCAGCCCCGAAGCATTCTTGGCGCGGAAATAGCCGTCATAGGAGGTAGAGTAGCCGATAGAAGCATACATCGGGTCCCAGTTCATTGGGGTACCGAAGATAATGACATTCTTCCAGTGTTTCGGAATGCTCTCGTCCCAGTCGGGCATACCGCGCATGGTGTTTTTGAATACGAAGCTCGGGTCCAGCTTGGTGATGCCGACAATGCTCATGCCGAACTTGAACGCCATTTTCTTGATCAGCTCTGAGGCGTGTTTAGGCGATTTAAAGGCTTGAGGCTCACGCTTTACCCACTGGAAATCGACCTCATCGGGGTGGCCTTTGGGCTTAGGAGGGAAGTTGCTGCTATTGCCCTTCAAGTAAGCCGCAGAATAGGCCCAAGCGAGGGCAAAGCGGTCACGGTGTCGTTCGATGTTCTGGTCGTGCTTGGCCTTTTCTTCAAATGACTGGTACATATCGTCCCAGCGTTCTGGGTGGCGGGAGTAGTACTCACGCACCTGCTCATTGGGGATATCACGCCAATCCTTAGTGGGTACCCAGCCGTTGCCCATCTCTTTGCCCAGCGCACGGGTGCGGTGGAACAGGAAGTCGCTCCATTCAGGACGGACGGGCTCGCTGACCACTTCCATTGTCGGGGCGACATCGACCCGGAAAGGCTCGCGGTTGAAATACATATCTTTGCCCGCTTCGGTGCGACCCCAGCCGACGTTGGCATCTGGGTCACGGCCTAGTACAAAACCTGCACCGGCGGCGGCACCCACGGTGGCAGTGGCTGCCGCAACACCACCAAGTTTAAGGAAGTCGCGTCGCGATGTACTGGCAACGCCTTGTTCGGTTTTTTCTCTCACGTTTGCTCCCTGTGTATTAGTTTAATTCGACGATATCGAGGCTCAGTTTCTTGTTGATGGTATTGATGAGCGCTCGGTGAGTAACTTTGTAATGGCCGGATAGCTTGTTGAGTTCGACCATAATGTGCTGGGCCTCGGCCCATTGCCCGTTATGGAAATAGCAAAGGAAAAGTTGCTCGAGGCTCCATTCTTCATGCGGTTCGAGGGTCAGTAGCTGCTTGAGATCAGGCTCGAGCTGGTCAAAAAGCTTGAGCTCGGCTTTGATGCGGGCACGGATGTTGAGTACATCGAAATTGCTTGGGTGTACGCTTAGGTATTGGTCCAACGCTTCAAGCGCTTCTTCCAGTCGGCCTTGCTGGTGGGCACAGATGCCAGCCAATCGCACCAGCTCGATCGATGAAACCTGATTTTCGAAGGCGCGGGTGATCCATTTATCAGCCTGAACGTTCTCCCCCAGCGCCAGGTAACTGCTGGTGGCGGTGATGTAGGTAGAAACCAGCGAATGATCTTTGCTGTAGGCCTGTTCGGCATATTGTGCTGCCAACGCGAAGTTGCCTTCTTGGTAATAAAGGCCAGCAAGATTCTGGTAGCCGCCGATAAAGTCAGGGTCGGTGGTGATACTGCGCTTGAAGCTCTCTTCGGCCAACTCACTTTGACCCAGATACAGATGGCTAAAGCCGAGGTGGCAGTGCAGCAGGGGATTGTGGGTATTGAGGGCTATCGACTCTTCGAACATCGATTTTGCCATTTCGTAATCGCCCAACTGCTGGTAGACCAACCCGCAGCAGGTTTTGAATTCTTCTTCGCTGAGCAGGGGCCTATGGTTATTGATGGTTACCATGGCAAGCTGGCACATCTGGGCGGCCATCAGGGTTTCGAACAGGAATTTCAGCTGGGCTGGGCTAAGCCTGTGTGTAGCCACGATGTCACTCATGATTAACGTAAAGGCTTCATGTTCTAACCAGTCGGCATGGCTATGTCCTTGGGTGTCTTCGTTCTCCCAGTTTGTTTGCTGTTGTTGCTTGGGAAACTGTACTTGTAAAAACAGCAGACGCTCGTTGAGCGGTGCGAGTACGTCGGCAGGATCAGGGAACTGCGTGATCTGTTTCTTGATATATTGGTAAAGCTCAATCCACTTACTGCTAATCATTCGGGTGTCCTTGGAGAAAGATCAGCTCAAGTATTGTGGATGCGGCAAATGGTCAAAAGGTACAAATCCCCCCGTTTCGGGTAGAAAAATGCCCTTTGCTGACAATGTTGATTTTAATCAATAGATGTGTTCGGAATGAAAGGGCTAAAAGCAATATAGCCCTTTGTATTTATTGAGTTTGTTTTGTAAGGCTAATGGTCGCTGTGGGTTGATAGCAGGCCGTTGTCACTACCAAAACCGTTATGGATGTAGTCATCTGCACCGGGGTCATTTTCCCACGTCGAACCATTGATCAGGTAGCGGAATTGATATTGGCCACCTTTGGGCAAGCGAAGTTTCAGGCTAAAGATTTTCTTTTTGTTCAGTTTCATCGGGGTGGCTTGCCACTGGGTAAAGTCACCCGATACCGCAACGGTTTCGGTCATGCTATCTGCTTGTGGCCACTCGAAAGTGACTTCGACTTCATCTTTGGTTTTAAAAAAGCGCTTTTTAATCATGTTCACTCCTTGGAATAAAGCGTAATGATGTAAGCAAGCAACTTAAATGCCAATAATCAATGGGTTATACAGTGGTAGTGAAAGGTGGTATAGGGCTGGAAATTGTTGCCAATGCCCCATAAAGGGGCAATGGATGCACCATGACTAAGCTAAGCTTACGGCCTGCGAGTCTGCAAGTTTGGAATAACGGGTAACTCGTCATGAAAAGCGCCTTTTGCTGCCATAAAACCAAATGTATATGGAGCAACCTGTAGCCCTTGGCGGGCACGGTGGTCTTGGCTTTCGCGTAGCAGGTTAAATAACCAATCATCTAGCTTATGGACAACTTTTTGAAACTCGTCTTTGGTGAGATCGGCTTTCAGTGTAATGAGGAAAGCATCCTCATCGTCGGCCGAAATACCGATGACTCGCTCTTGAAGCCGGGTTAATACTTGATGGGTAAAAAACTCGGGAAATTTAGAGCCTTTTTCGAATGAGGTATGGGTCGGGACACACAGCTTTACTTCATGAGCTAGCCCTAGGGTGATTAGCCCTACTTTTTCCAGCTGCCTTAGATAGAGGTGAACGGAAGCGTTATTGAGGTGATATTTAGCTGTAATCTCAGCAACGCTTTGGTGCTCGGTCAGTTTTGTCCAGAACGTAAATAGGGCAGGGTTATCCCAAAATGCCTGATCTTGCTCAGAGGTGAAAAGGGGGATTTTAAACAGGTTTTTCTCGGCCTCTACTAGCAGGTTTGAAAGCGGTACATCAATGAGCTGGCAGATAGCAATGAGTCTCTGCATGGAAAGAGGCTGCTGGTTGTTCAGCAGGCGCTTGATGCTCACATCAGAAATACCTAATTGGGTCGAAAGTGCTCTGTAGTTAATGCCGTGCTTTTTGAGCTCCCTTTTGATTATCCGGCATACCTCGAAGGACAGTTGTTCTTCCATATTGTTTACTTTTCTTTTTCCATGTTGTCGGGCACGTGAGGTGATACATGAATGGTCATTATACGATGCTTTTTTGTTCATTGTTGTTCTGGAGGGTCAATATGAGACTCTTTGAAAAACAAAGGACAGGGAGGAGCAAGATGACACGGGAAGTATTGGTATGGCGTTATGCCATTCAACAATTTATACACTGGACGATTGTCGGTATTACTATTCCGGTGTTGATACTGCTTTTTCAGGCCAGAGGGTTTAACTTACAGGATATTGGTCTGGTGATGGCCGTTTGGGTGGGCAGTACTGCGGTACTGGAAGTGCCCCTTGGTGGTGTTGCGGATAGGTATGGCCGTAAAGCCACCTACCTTGGTTCGTTGATCGTCAATATACTGGGTTGTTTTGCTCTGTTGTATGTCACCGAACTAGTAGAGATGTTGTTCTCAGCCTTTATGCTAGGGGCGTCTCGGGCCATTTACTCTGGCACGCTTGATGCTTGGTTCTATGATGCCTTTCAACAATGTCGCCAGCAATGCCGTCAGCGCAAGCTGACGTTTCATACTGCACAGTCCTATGTGAATATGTCTGTCACCATTGGTTTAGCTTTGGGCTCGCTGCTTGGCGGCTGGCTGCCGGACTATGTGGTGAGTACTGGTGCACAGTGGGCCAGCATTTATGATCTTAATCTTGTGGTAGTGATTGTCGCAAATACCTTTTTGATTGCTGTCACGGCAGTGCTGATCCGCGATAATAAAGAGCAAAACAAAGCTGTTGATGTGAAAGCCACTAACCTAAGTGTTTCGGTCCAGGTTTTAAGTGAGGCGTTTACGCATGATGTTATCAAGAGGCTGATGCAGACAACTATCGTTTATGGTGCAGTGCTAAGTGCCGTAGAGACATTTTGGCAGCCTTATCTGATGGCGATAATACAAACGACCACCAGCGGTCCGAATGAGAGTAGCATCACGCTGTTTGGCATTTTAGCAGGGCTGTACTTTTTGATGTCTGCTTTATCTTCCTTATTCTCTATCCGTTTGTTGGCTTTTTGTAATGGCTCACATAAAACGTTGATGCTTGCAACTCGGATCTTAGCCGGTCTTGTTTTGATAGCCATGGCAAATAGTGATGAAACTCTTTCTTTTACTTTGTCTTATCTGGCTTTTTTCTTCTTTTTTACTCTGGGCAATAGTTCTCAAAGCGTGCTGACCCATGAAAATACCCAGCCGCAGCATCGGTCTACCATGTTGTCGGTGAGCTCCTTGGTAGTGACTTGCGGGGCGGTGGTTGCTTCATTGTTGTTTGGCTTTATCTCTGAGCATTATGGCATTTCACTGAGCTGGCTGATTTGCGGAGGGGCACTGGTAGTATCTTCAGCGTGGTTCGTCCTGATCCCTGATAATCACAGTGCTGTTGCCCAGCAGTAGAAAGATACCAGCGCCACAACAAAAGAGGGAGAACGTATGTTCCCCCTCTAAATTCACTGAGATAAGTGCCAAATTCAATTAGGCGATATTGTGGCTTTGCCCACCGGCGTCTTTGAACCAGTTGTAGAGGTGGGTTTGCAGCTCGCTGAGCTGCTCCGGGCCGATAATGGCCAGGCCAAGGTCCTGGGCGCGCACCACATCGTGATGACGAAGAGGTCGAAAGCTCACCAGCATGGCACGGGCCTGCAGGCCGCCAAGCAGGTCTCGCAGCGATTCTAGCTTGTACAAGGTGTCGTCACCGTCGTCACGCATCCCCTTGGTTTTACATTCGATAATATGGAGCTTGTTGTTTACCACTGTGGCAACATCAAGCTCATTACGAACCTCGCGATCTCCAATCTGGCGGTAGACCTGAACACCCAGCGAGTGGTCTTGGATGGTTGGCAGATCATTCTGGATAGCCCGTACTGTGCTGTGGACCAGATTCTCTAGCCATTCGCCATTGGCGAAGCGGCGTGCTTCCTCATGCTTGAAGGTTAGGGTGCCAGCCTGGTAGGTCGCGAGGCCGGTTTCTTCCAGATCCTTGATCAGCATCCCCAGTTCTTTGTAGCCTTGCTGCTTCTCGCTCAGCTCAACATCGAGCTTTTGCTCTTTGCGGCAAGTGGTGGCCAGGTAGTTGAGGGTGGCAAGGCCGGGGCCAAGCTCAAGGGCTGAACTTGCCCAGCGTTGCCCCAGCTCCCAAAGTTGCTCGTTGAGCTCTTCGGGTACTAGGCTTTCTGGGAGTTCACAACGGGCACCGAAGATAGTGAGGTAATCAGTAAGTTGAATGCGATCTTCGACTTGTTGTTGTTCACGATCCGCTGGGTATAGCCAGCACATTTCATCGCTGAATGGCTCAATCACATAGATAGGCCAATGGTAAGTGCGGAAAACTTCATAAGCGGATAATAGGCGGTGACGCAGGCCACAACTGGCGTTGAACCAGACATCGGTTTGGGCGGCTTTGAGTTTTTCTGCCAGCTCAATAATGCGAGCGCGAATACTGGTGATATTGATGGAGTCCGGGATAATGAAAAACTCGGCGTCGATATTGCGGGGAAGCAATATTGACGCAAGGCGGTTGTATTGCTCTTGCTGTGCCTCGGTCCCGATAAAAATCATTTTATCGGCCGGGACGCCGTGGTCGAGAAGTGGGGTGATCAGTCTCACGGGGTCCTGATCGATAATGCCAACATGTGTAATCATAATTATCCTTAAGCGTTATCTATGACTGTGCCGGCTCATCGATAATGGGGTACAAAGGGTGGTCCGGGCTTACTAGTCAGTAACGCTTTATATTTGTCATTCTTTATATATGCGGACAGTGTTCATTAAAATCAAGTCACACTGTTGCGTATGCTCATGTTATTTGTGCTTGTTGCTTTCTTTTGTGACCGCTTATCCACTAACTTAATTCAATCAATTCAAAGAAATGTCTGAACCATGTCAGTGTTTGTCAGAAAAAATGAAGTTTTGTTCCGCTTGGCGAACAATATTTGGCAGAAAGTTGTGTAGCTGGCAGCAGCCTGCTGATTTGTTGCAGGAAAAGGATTGAAATTATCGCGGTGTCAGTGACAATAGGGGGTAACTAGGCTGTTGCCCTATTGACCAGAATGATTATGACCCAGAAACTTACAATCCTAGACATTGCCAAGCTGGCAGGTGTTGGCAAATCCACCGTTTCCCGAGTACTGACCAATGATCCTAAAGTAAAGCCAGCGACCAGAGAGAAAGTCGAGCAGGTGATCCGTGAGTCCGGTTACGTGCCGTCTAAGTCAGCCCAGGCGATGCGCGGAGGGAGTGCCAAGGTGGTTGGGATCATTCTCTCTCGCCTGGATTCTCCCTCCGAAAACAAGGCGGTCAGCGGTATTTTGGATGTTATCTACAAAGCCGGCTATGACGCGGTGATCATGGAAAGCCAGTTCAGTGCTGAAAAGACCAATGAGCACTTAGCGGTATTGCAAAAGCGCAATGTTGATGGGGTGATTGTATTCGGTTTCTCGGGCTGTGATCTGAGCCGTATTGAACTGCTTGGCCATAAAGCGGTGGTTATCGCCACCGATACCGATACTATTTCTTCTGTCGATTATGACCACCAGGGCTTGATAGCACTTGCCATGGACAAGCTGGTCTCATGTGGCAAGCAAAGCATTAGCTATATCGGGGTGGATGAATCCGATCGAACTACAGGTCTGCTGCGCCTTAATGCCTACCTTGAGAGCTGTCGTAAGCTGGGGATTGAACCGTGTTACCGGACCGGCCAGTTGAGCTATGACAGCGCTTACCATATTACCGATCAGGTGCTCAGCGAGGGCACTGAAGCGATTGTCTGTGCCAGTGATACCTTGGCAATGGGGGTCGCCAAACGCCTTCAGGAACTGGACCGAACTGATATTCAGGTCTCTGGGGTAGGGGCCACGGATCTGCTGTCGTTTCTGTTTCCTAATACCTTCAGTATTGATCCGGGCTACTTTGAGGCCGGCAAAGCCTCGGCCCAATTGCTGATAAAGCAGCTGTCGGGCCAGCAAGAAATTACTCACCTCATTCAGCAAGCGTCATACTAAGCGGGAGCTTGCTAGGCGATACCGCAGGATCTAAATCATAGGTTTGCTATTAATCTATACATGTAGGTTGTGAACTGATTCACGAAATGGGAATGTTCCCATTTTCATCGGTCAGCGGATCTGACAATATTTGCGATATCAAGTGGGAACATTCCCATTCATTTGAAAGTGAACAAAGACAGACAACCCAACACATTCCTATTTTTATAACGATGGACAATCGGCATGAGTAAGATTAACCAACAGCAGATAGAGCGTTTGGTCGAGTTAATCGGCGGTAAGGACAACATTGCAAGCGTCAGCCACTGCCTGACCCGTTTACGTTTTGTACTGGCTGACACAGACAAGGCGCAAACTAAGGAAATTGAAAAACTGAGCATGGTAAAAGGTTGTTTTACCAATGCTGGCCAGTTTCAGGTAGTGATCGGGACTGAAGTTGATCAAGTGTATAAAGCGCTGAATGAATATACCGGTCAATCGGGGGCCAGCAAGGACGAAGCCAAAGTCGCTGCCCGTCAGAATATGAGTTTGCTGGAGCGTGGGATCTCCCATCTTGCTGAAATCTTTGTCCCATTGCTTCCAGCGATTATCACCGGTGGTTTGATCCTCGGTTTCCGCAATGTCATCGGCGACATCAAGATGTTCGATGGCCAAACCCTGACAGAAATCAGCCAGTTTTGGGCGACGGTTCACTCTTTCCTATGGCTGATTGGCGAAGCGATCTTCTTCTTCCTGCCGGTTGGTGTGTGCTGGTCAACCGTGAAAAAACTGGGCGGTACGCCAATTCTGGGGATCGTGCTGGGTGTCACATTGGTATCCCCACAGTTGATGAATGCCTACCTGATAGGCCAGCAATTGCCGGAAGTGTGGGACTTCGGCCTGTTCACCATTGAAAAGGTCGGTTATCAGGCGCAGGTCATTCCAGCAATGTTAGCGGGTATTGCCTTGGCTCTGATTGAAACCAACTTGAAAAAAGTGATTCCTGCGTACCTTTACCTGGTGATTGTCCCGTTTGTTTCAATCATTACGGCGGTTATTTTGGCCCACGCATTCATCGGTCCATTCGGCCGTATGCTTGGCGACGGTGTGGGGTATGCGGCTCAAGCTGCAATGACCGGTGACTTTGCCATTTTCGGGGCGATGATCTTCGGCTTCCTGTATGCCCCGCTGGTTATTACCGGTATCCACCACACCACGAACGCCGTGGACTTGCAGCTGATGCAATCTATGGGGGGGACACCGATCTGGCCATTGATTGCCCTATCTAACATTGCTCAGGCTTCTGCGGTTGTTGGCATCATCATTATCAGCAAGAAAACCAATGAGCGTGAAATTTCGGTACCGGCTGCCATCTCTGCGTACTTGGGGGTCACCGAGCCTGCCATGTACGGTATTAACCTTAAGTACAAGTTCCCGATGCTGAGCGCAATGATTGGTTCGGCGATTGCCGCGGCTATTTGTGGTAGCGCAGGTGTGATGGCGAACGGTATCGGTGTCGGTGGCCTACCGGGCATCCTATCTATTCAGCCGCAGTACTGGCTAGTGTATTTCATCGCTATGGTGGTTGCCGTTGTGGTACCGATGGCACTGACCTTGTTCATGTACAAGCGTGCTGAAGCAAAAGGCGAGTTGAGTGAAGCAACGGCCTAGTGGCAATCGCCTCCCTGAGTAATTTTGTAGCTGGTCGGAACGGTTTAAATGGCCAGCTACCTTTTTCTGATTTGTTAAGTGTGCAGGTTATTATGTTGAAAGAGCAACTTGAATGGTGGCGTACCGCTACGATTTACCAGATTTATCCAAAAAGCTTCTGTGACAGTGGCAGCAAGGGAACCGGTGATATTCAAGGGATCATTGCTAAGCTAGACTACCTCAAAACATTGGGTGTCGATGCGCTTTGGCTGACGCCGGTGTATAGCTCGCCAATGATTGATAACGGCTACGATATTTCCGACTACTACAATATCAACCCAGAGTTCGGCACCATGGCCGATTTTGACCAATTGCTGGCGCAGGCGCATCAGCGCGGCATCAGGATTGTTATGGATATTGTCGTTAACCACACTTCAACCGAGCATGCCTGGTTCCAGTCGGCGCTGGGTGACAGGAACAGCCCATACCGTGATTATTATATTTGGAAAGATCCGGTTGACGGCGCTGAGCCGACCAACTGGCAGTCGAAATTCGGTGGCAATGCCTGGGCACTGGACGAGGCCACCGGCCAATATTATTTACACTTGTTTGCCAAAGAACAGGCTGATCTGAACTGGGAAAACCCGAAGGTTCGTGAAGAGGTCAAAGAGGTGATCAACTTCTGGGCCGAGAAAGGGGTCGATGGCTTCCGCCTGGATGTGATCAACTTGATTTCCAAGCAGCAAGACTTCCCGAACGACGACATTGGCGATGGTCGCCGTTTTTATACCGATGGCCCTCGTGTTCATGAATACCTGCAGGAAATCAGTGAAGCGGTGTTCCAGCAGTATGGCTCAGTGACCGTTGGCGAGATGTCTTCGACAACGCTTGAGCACTGCCTGCAATATTCATCGCTCGATGGCAAAGAGCTGTCGATGGTGTTTAACTTCCACCACTTGAAAGTTGATTACCCCAATGGCGAGAAGTGGACCAAGGCACCGTTTGATTTCCATCAGCTTAAATCTATTTTCAACCACTGGCAGCTTGGTTTGAATGGCAAAGGATGGGGCGCACTGTTCTGGTGTAACCATGACCAACCTCGGGTGGTTAGCCGTTTGGGTGACGATGTTAACTACCGAATTGAATCGGCCAAGATGCTGGGGGCGTCAGTGCATATGATGCAGGGCACCCCGTATATCTTCCAAGGTGAAGAAATCGGTATGACCAATCCGGGGTATACCTCGATTGACCAGTACCGCGATGTGGAAAGCACCAACATGTACGACATCATGGTGAATCAGCAAGGGGTGAGTCACGATGAGATGATGGCGATTCTGGCGCAAAAATCCCGCGATAATTCCCGTACCCCGATGCAGTGGGACGATAGCGACTATGCCGGTTTCTCCAAGGCACAACCTTGGCTGCAAGTGGCAGAGAACTATAAGCAGATCAATGCCAAAGCCGCGGTTGCAGATCAGAACTCTGTGTTCCATTTCTACCGCCAGCTTATCCAGTTGCGTAAAGAGGTTGCCGTTATTACCGACGGAGACTACACCGACCTGATGCCGGAGCACGATCGTATCTTCTGCTACAAACGCGAGTCAGCCAGCCAGATTTTGTTGTGTGTGAACAACTACTATGGTGACGAGGTCGAATGCCATCTACCTGAAGGGTTGGCTGTCGTCAGTGGTGAATGCTTGCTGTCGAACTACGCCGAATCGATGAAGGCGGCTCAGCAAAACAGTTTCACTCTGAAGCCGTATGAAACTCGGATTATCTTGATTGCCAAGTAGGCAGGGCTTAAAAGTTATGAGTAATAAGGGCATCTCTCGAGATGCCCTTATTTATTGTAACGAGGTGGTAGGGCACAGAGCCTTAAACCGCCGGTACCTGTGAGGCCAATAGCCAGATCGCCAAGACGAAAAAGATAAGCCCCATGAACTTGTGCTGGTTGGTACGGAATTTTTCGTTCTTCAGCAGTGGCTGGCCCAGGCTGCCGATCATGGTGACCAAGAACAGGTTGAATAACAGACCCAGTACATTCAATAGCAGACCTAGCACTAGCATTTGTTCACCGGAAGTCGCCGTAACCTGAGTGGATACAAACTGCGGCAGGAACAGAACAAAGAAAATTAGCGCTTTAGGGTTAAGCAAATTACTGATCACCGCTCGGCGGTACAAGGTTTTGGCTACACTGCTGCTTTGCTCAAGGCTTGGCGCATCAGAAGGTTGGGTACGCATACAGTCCCAGCCCATTTTTAGCAGGTAGGCACCGCCAAGTAAACGAAGCACCTGCAGGGCGATTGGGTTCATGGCAATCAATGCCGAGACGCCCATGGCTGCCAGCAGGGTAAGGATCAATCCTGAGGTGGCATTGCCCAGGCTGGCAAAGACCCCCACCTTTTTACCGTAGCTCAGGCTGGAGCTGGCGATGAGCAGCATGTCAGGGCCAGGGATGAGCAGCAGGGCGATAACGGCAGTCAAGTAAACAGGTAAAATGGCTAGATCAATCATGGTAATTCGGTGTTGGATTTACAAGGTGCTGGATTCTAGTTCTTTTTGTGGTTGATTTAAACGTATTGATGGTATTTTTTGGTTTGTCTGTTTGTTTTGTTGGTGTTTTGTTGTTTGATTGTTCTGCTTGGTGCGTTTTTGAGGCACTTAGTTGCGTGAATTGATTTAATTGTCCAACTAAGTAAAAGCGGTAGTCTGGATGAAGGGAAATATGAGATAAACAGAAAAACGAAGGGCACTCCTTTTGCTCGGCCTCTGTTAATTCAATCTAGGGTGTTGCTGTGACCACCATTACCATCAAGCAAAGCCAGTTACCGTCTTCCATGTTGCTATTGGCGAAAGCAATACTGAAAAAGGGAAGAGATCCTTTGCCATCGATAACTGTGGCTATCGATGGCTTTACGTTCGAAAGCGAGAGCGTCAACCGTTACAACACATGCTGTGGCTTGCCTCAGGGTCGGTTACCGCTCCCTTACTTGTTTGTGGCCACCCAACCCGCCCAGTTACTGTTGCTGACCCATCCATCCGTTTCTTTGACACTGCTGGGCATGATCCATACCCATGTTAGTTTTCATCAACAAGCCCCACTGCAAATCGGCAAGGCCTATGACTTCTCGCTTGGTGTTATCGAATGCAATCAAACCGAAAAGGGCATGGAATTTGAGTTGGAAGGGCGTTTTGCGCTCGATGGCGTGTATCAGGCTGGCTATCGCAGCCGTTGCCTGTTGCGAGGTAAGACGCCAGTTAACCGTAAAGACCAAAATGAGTCAACGTCAGAGATTGAAGAACAATGCCCTGCTTGGACCAAGCTGAAGACGTTGACTCTAACGCCCCAGATAGCGAGAGGCTATGCGGCCGTTTCGGGGGATTACAATCCTATTCATCTTCATTGGTTGACCGCCAAGCCATTTGGCTTCAATGCACCGATCATTCACGGCATGTATTCTGTCGCACGGATGTTTGCTGCTATTGAGTCTCCAATTAGCCAAGCTGAGTTTACCTTCCGTCGCCCGGCGTTTTTGCCTTCAACGGCAGACTTGGAGTTTTGCGAAAGTGAGGCGAGGGAAGGGGAGCTGAGGCTGGTCAATAGCGAAGGCAAGCCTCTGGTAGAGGCACATTACCGTTAAGACCGTGAATTAGCCTAGTCGCTTGGCATTTATAACCTGGCATTTATAAATAGTTACGTTTCTGAGTGAGTTAGCCGACAATGCCAAGCCGATTTTTCGCTATTATATCGTCCTAACAATCAATAAACCCAAGTGCCAAACTTTGGGTATCAAAGGAAAGTAGAATGGATATTCAGCGAATTAACCCGACCAAGCGATGGTCTGATGTGACTGTCTTCAATGGTATCGCACATTTCGTCGAAGTGGCCGAGCAGGACACCAGCGCCGACATGACTGGTCAGGTCAACCAGATTTTTGCCCAGGCCGAAGCAATGCTGGCCAGTGTTGGCAGCGATAAATCCCGCTTGTTGTCAGTCACTATTTACGTTACCGATTTTGCCAACTTCGATGCGCTCAATGTCGCATGGGAAGCTTGGCTGCCGCAAGGCTGCGCCCCGAGCCGCGCCTGTGTCAAAGTTGAACTTGCCGACCCGAGCCTGTTGGTTGAAATGGCGTTTGTGGCAGCAGCAGGGTAATTTTACCCGTTGTTACTAAAACAAATTTATCATTTTGTTATGCAATGAGCCATGATGGTGTTGTACGGTAATTTTGCTGGATAACATCATGTTGAATTTCAATATGGAGGACGCAAGCCAAGTGTGTGTTGGCGCATTTGCCCTTGCTGTCCCGATTTCCTTTTCCGAAGAAGCTTGGCGGCTAGGGGAAACCCTTCCGCTCCCTAACTTGGTTATGCTGTTTTGCCTTGCGGTGTTTTTCCTGGGTGTCTTCACCTATGAAAGTGTATTTCAGAAAAACATACGCCACAGGCTTGCCGGCTTCGTCTTTCGTATTGTCATTGCTTACCTGATTACGGCGGTGGTTGTGTCCCTTATCCTAGTGGCGCTGGATAAATTACCTTTGCTCTCCGATCCGCTGACTTCGTTCAAGCGGATTATTGTTATCGCTATGCCAGCTTCGATGGGGGCTATCGTCGTCGATAGCTTTGACAAAGAATAGGCTTGATAATGAATAGCGAGTCCGTACTCCCTCAGCAAAAAACGCCATCACAACCACTGGCGGTTTGTGATGGCGTTATTGAGGGGTAACTCTCAATCGCGGTTACGCGG
Organism: Photobacterium gaetbulicola Gung47; assembly: GCA_000940995.1. Lineage (NCBI taxonomy): Bacteria > Pseudomonadati > Pseudomonadota > Gammaproteobacteria > Vibrionales > Vibrionaceae > Photobacterium > Photobacterium gaetbulicola. The sequence continues at coordinate 2,871,093 of CP005974.1, read as the reverse complement.
CTTTTTCATTTTTTGACTGGGCTGTTTGGCGGGTCCGCGCCGCCAGCTTGTTGGCGAGTGAGTTAAGCTCAGGCAGCATGCGCTGGATCAGGTGCAATTGCTGCAGCACCATACGGGCCGATGTCGAATCCTCATCGCGCCACAGCGATAGGCGCTGTTCCAGCTCGCTGTCGGACTCCGGTGCCTGAGCACACTGATTACCGGCAAGTTGCGCTGCCAAACAATCCAAGTGCTGGTGGATCTGCCTGTGGGCCTGCGAGACCAAATGATGCGTACTTTCATCTTCCAGCTGGGTGCGGTGGGCACCAAGGGCTGATATATAGCTCAGCATGGCATGGTTGAGCGTCAGGAATCGGAAGCTTTCATCGGTGGCCATCCGGTAGCGCCCGGGCTCCAGCAGCATGTTGCTGATCGCGGTGCTGAGCTGGGCATCGGTATTGTGGGCATCACGGCGGGCAATTCGGTAGTTCAGGCTGTCTTTTTTCCCGATACGGTACTGGCCAATGATTTGTGCCAGATAATCACGGTTTGTCTCTACGGCTGCCGCCATGACCTTGTGCAAGCGACGGGCTTGCCAGTCCGGTAAGATAAAGCTGACCGCCATTACTGCCAGCAAGCAGCCGAGCAGGGTATCGCCGAGGCGAGGCAGGATCACCGCAAAGCCTTCACCGAGCTGGTTGAAACAGAACAGTACCAGCAGGGTGATGAACATGGTGGCCACTCCATAGTTGGCAGTACGGAAGGCAAAGAACATCACCCCGGTAAAGACCATCAGTACCAGTTGCCCTTCTTGGCCCGGAAACAGGAACAGTAACGGCATGCCGATCAGCAAACCGGCGATGGTGCCTATCACCCGCTGCTTGAGGCGCTGGCGGGTTGCACTGTAGTTCGGCTGGCAGACAAACAGGGTAGTAAGCAAAATCCAGTACCCCCGCTCCAGGTCGAGGCCAAGAATGATGCCGTAACCTACGGTGAGGGCGATGGCCATTCGCAATGCATGGCGGAACAGCATCGAACTAGGATCAAGCTGAGCACGGATCCGCTGCCAGCGCTCTTTCATGCTGCGCGCTTCAGTGTCCGATAACTCGTTATCACGGGCGCTGTCCGTGGTCGAAACATCCGGGTTACTGACGTTCGACAACTGGCGTTCAACCGTCGCAAGGTTGTTGAACAGATATTCGAGCTGGTTGATATACACGCGCCGTTTGGGATCGTTCTGGCTTTTCAGGTAAAGCAAGGATTCTTGTAGTTCGTCCAGGGCCTTTACACTGTCGATAGCGTGGCTATAGGGCTTACCCATGGCCAGGGCTCGGGCAATCTCCCGGCAGGCATTGGCTTGCCGGGTCAGGAGCCGCTGGAATCGGAATAGCACGTCACTGCGTTGGAATTCCGCCGCGAGATCTTGGTAGCGGTAGTGAGATGAGCTGGCCCGCTCGTGGATGTCCTGTACCAAGAAGTAAATATTGAGGAATTTATCCCCCGTTTCATTTGGGTGGCCGCGACGGGCGCGGTGAAGCAAGGTAGCCTTGGCGTCGTTAAGCGCACTGACCACCTTGGCATTCTTGGTAGCCGCTTGAAGCCGCAGTGGCTGAGGAACTAAATCGGCCACCGGCTCGAACAGCTGGCTCTTGCTATCGAGGTAGCAGGACAGCTCGGTAAAGACTTTCGACAGGCTCTGCTGAACCGGCTGGTTCGGCCACAGTACCTGCCAGCTGAGCGACAGCAACCCATACCAGGTTGCGCCGCCGAGCAGTAACATCGGTTGGTACCACAGGTTCGGGCTTTGCGCCGCGCCCAGCATGGTATAGACAGCTAGCAGCAGTGAAGCAAAGGCGATACTGGCATAGCGGGCACCCATCGCCCCCAACATGATAAAGCCAAAGGTTGAAGTAAACAGCCCGATGGCAAACAGCGGCGGGTAGGGAAACAATAGTTCAATCGAGAAAGCGGCAAGCACGAAACAAAGCAGGGTGGTGATCAATGCTTTGATCCGCCCTGCCAGGTTGTCATCGGTTTCGGCCAGCGCCGAGGCAATGATGCCCAAGACTAACGGTGTAACCTCGGTGGTTGCTTGAAGATACCAGCAAGGCAGAGCAACCCCAACCAGGGCAATAAGTACACGAATGCTGTAGTTTATCCGGTCGTTTGCCCAGTAACGACGCAGAGTTAATTGTAAGCGGCTAGTTGTCATTGTTTTTATGGTCTTCCTAATGAAGCGCTAAAGATAGCAAACTTCAGTAAACAAGCGTTATAAAACCCTAAAAAAAATGCAGTTTATCGTTTCTTGCTACTGCTGGGGCGAAAGACTGTTCGGGTGTCGGTGCTTAAGGCCAAGCCCCTGATTGACGATAAACGGTGTTAGTGTGAATTACCCGCAACCTGTGCAAAAGTCACCTTGTAAGGTCAGAATCCCGATTTTTTTTAGCAAAAAATTTACCTAAAAGGTTTTCTGGACGCTAGGGTATATCTAGAGAACTTGGTACTCTAAGTCCAAATTGTTATTCCGTTAATAGGCTATAAATGTCTAATAACGCGCGCAATAGCGCAATAGCGCAATAGTTAGTGCGGTAGAAGAAGAATATTGAGTGTTGGTGACAGAATGCGTTTGACAGCAGGGTGGTTGGCCCAATGGCTCGCCCAAGGTGATTATTGCAGTATTGCTCTTGGTGACAATTGTTTGGTGCTTGATAGCCAGACAGAGACAGAAGAAATTCCCTTTGATGAGTGGGATGGGGCCATAGACGTTCACCGCGGTGTGTTATGGGGCAGCTTTGAATTGACCTCAGCGGATCAGGAGTACTGCTGGACGGTACATGGCCTGCCATGGCAGCAATGTAAGGCCTTTGCCAATATGTTGCTCGAAGCCTACCGCAACTGGGCGCAAGGCCGGGTCGAAAAGCTCGATAACCTGCTGCCAGTGATGCTTGAACGCATTGATTGTTATGCCCAAGCCGACGGCTACCTACGTGAATCTTCCCATCGTCAATTACACCGTTATCTCGATAACGCATTGGCTTCGACTGGTCTTAGCCGCGAGCTGGCGGCATCGTTCCGTCCGCTGGCGTTCGAGAAGGTTGAACCTTGGCTGGAAGGCAATGAAGAATGGGTGGAAGAAGCCAACAACCAATGGCTGGAAAAAGAAACCGATAAATGGTCGTCGTGGTTCGATAAGTTTGAATCGTCGCCGTTAAACCCGTCCCAGCGCGAAGCGGTGTTGATTAACCAGGATCATAACCTAGTGCTGGCCGGTGCTGGTACGGGGAAAACCAGCGTATTGATTGCTCGTGCCGCCTACCTGATTGCCAATCAGCAGAGTCAGCCCGAAGAGATCCTGATGCTGGCGTTTGGCCGCAAAGCCGCCGAGGAGATGAGCGAGAGACTGGCGGCCAAAGTCAGCGATCGCATCAAGGTGGCGACTTTCCATAGTTTGGGCACTCAAATCATCAAGGCAGTCGAGAGCGAGATGCCAAGTGTCTCGCCGATCACTTTGGACGACAAAGAGCGTGCCAAGTGGATTGCCCAAGTGCTGACCGAGCAGTGGGAAAGCGCTGCTTCGGCCAAGCGCTGGCAGAAGCACCTGACCCAATGGCGCATTCCGGGCTTCAAAGCGGACAACTCGATGGAAAAGCAGGCCAAGAGTGAACAACTGGCAGCTTGGGTATGGCGTCATATCGAGTTAATTGGCCAGCGCGGGGCCAACAAGTCTCAGCTGGTTGAGAGTATCGAAAAGCATGAGAATGAATCTGCCCGGGCGCGAATGAAGAGTGAGCTGGCACTGCTGTGGCCATGCTACCGCGCCTATGAGCAGCACCTGAAGGCCAACAAGCAGATTGATTTCAACACCATGATCCAAAGGGCGACCGAATACGTCAAAGAGGGCAAGTTCACCCCGCCGTGGACGTTTGTCATGGTCGATGAATACCAAGATATCTCGCCGCACCGTTTGGCCCTGATCGAAGCGCTCTGTCATGTTGGCGACAAAGACCAGCGACCAACCTTGTTTGCGGTTGGGGATGACTGGCAGGCTATCTACCGCTTTGCCGGAGCCGATGTGAACCTGACCACTGGCTTTGAACAGCGTTTTGGTGCCAGTCATATTACCGAGCTGGATACCACCTACCGTTTCAATAGCATGATTGGTGAAGTGGCCAATGCGTTTATCCAGCAAAACCCGAACCAGCTGAAAAAAGATCTCACTAGCTTCAAGAAGCAAAAGCGCAAAGCCGTGACGTTGCTGTGCCAGGACTTGATCGACCAGGAGCTGGCTCAACTGGCCTCGCAGCAAAAAGGCGAAGTGACCACCTTGCTACTGGGACGCAACAACAACCAGCGCCCGGAGAAGCTCAAGCAGTGGCAGGAAAAGTGGCCTCATCTTGGCATTAGCTTCATGACCTGCCACGCCAGCAAGGGGCGTGAAGCCGATTTCGTGTTCATTCTGGATGTGAATCGCGGTGTATTTCCGGCTCCAGACCGCGATACTGGCCTCGCCGCTTGCCTCCAGGCCCGCGGGGAAAGTTTCACCGATGCCGAAGAGCGCAGGTTGTTCTACGTCGCACTGACCCGTGCCAAGAAGCACGTTTGGGTCTGCGCCGAGCCGCAGAAACCATCGACGTTCGTCAATGAGCTGATTGACGACGGCTACCCGGTGATGAACAAGATCAAGCGGGTGAAAGCGAAGCAGAAATGATCGCAGAAGTTTGACGCAAGCAGTGCTTTTAAATCGACACGCAGTGGCCACGGCGGAAAGTGGCCACTGACAGATAAAGTGACTCGGTGGCGATTACTTTTGAAAAACGATCATGTCCAAATCCATCATCAATCCATTTGAATTTGGATTATGTGGCAACTTTTCAAGTTCGACACTGCGAAAGCCCAATAATTGTTGAAATTTTCGATAAGAGTATTTTCCTGGCTCATTAATTTCTATCGGGTATATTGCTATAGAACGATGGGTTGTCTCTTCGAGTAGGCCATTGATATATTTTTCCGTGATGCAGTCTGATTGTTGAGTATCCTTGTTATAAGTACGAGAGCTTTTGAATACAGTCCCATCTTCTTTGTTTACACTAAACGTAAAAGGGTTGGATTTATTTCTAGCGAGATTGATGTTGTATTTTGGAACGGTAAGGAATAGTAAGCCGCCATTATCCAGTCGTTGGTAGAGGCTTTTTAATACTGTCAGGTTGACTGAATGCTCGAAGAAGCCAAAACTGTTGCCAAATAAGCATATGCAGTTGTATTTTCTATCTGTCTTTTGCTGCTCTAATGCCTGCATATCCATCTCAATATATTGACATTTTTCGTCATCTAACCATGCTTGATGGTGTTTGTGTGTAGCATTGAAATGTGTTCTGTTAAGTTCAAGGAACTGCTTGTTAATGTCGATATGATCAACATATGAGATGGCGTGTTCTTTTACCAAGGCGATACTATGCGCAGCATTTGGACCGCAAGCGAGATTCAAAAGAGTAATATTAGAAATATTATGTTGTGTCAATAGTCGACTAACAACCTCAATTTCGTTATTGATCCTGAAGTCCTCAAAATATATTTGATAATCATAGCGTGATACTAAGTCGCCTGTTTGATAATAAGAAAGGTGCCAACTCATAGTGTTCCCTGTTGATTAATCGATTGTGTCTGTCGAAACAAAGATAGCAATGTGTATTTCTGAATAAGAATCATAACTCTTGAGTGTTTGGTTCAGGACAGAGGCCAGTGTCGATACTGGCCTCTGGGTATTAGTAACAAGTCATGTTCGAGCAAATCGGCATTGCTGGAGATATTGAGTTTCTCTTTCTTTGCTTCAACCATATCGGAGTTGCGCTTTTTGCTCGCGGCGGAAAGAGGGAGGTTGCCACAGTCAAGATAGCGTACCGCGTAACTATTATCCCTGGCGGTTGTAACTCTGCCCATACTATATAGGCTCGGCGAAAAGGGGATATCAAGCCAGCCGCGGTTAAAGGCGTTAATAATCGCGTCGCGGTAGTCCGCCTGGTGACCGAGAATGGTCGATAGCAGCTCGGTGGTCTCTTGATAAATAATCTCTTTTTCAATATTAACCATTTCCCAGTCGGCTGTAGCAGTGTCACGCATAGCGCGCTGAATCAACTGGAATGCTTCAGTGTTGTCCTCCAGTGTTGGAATATTATTGAATTCGGCTGCTGTTTTGTAGAGCAAACGGTCGGCCCCTGCGAGTACCGCTGTCTGCGCTGAGGCATAGATGAGTTGTTCGCTACGCGCACGGGTTGCCGGGAAGGCAGCCATGTACTGATGGAATACAGTTTGTATGGTGATGTCATTAAAGCCGTGAGCGGCGGCAGTTTGCTTGGCAAGTTCACCCATCACCGCGATTGCAGCGATATCTTGGCTGCGACAACCTTGCTCAGCGTAGCCGAGTGATACGCTTTTGACCCCATGGCTGATAGCCGTCAGCATTTCAAGGATATTGCTGGCAATGGCCAGCGAGGGGGGAATAAGGGTGCCGGTCAGGGTACCAAAGAACTCGCGGTCAATTGCGACACCATGATACTGGTAATAATGGGCGCACAGTTGATCGACGTAAGCCCAGCGGTTGAGCGACTCGGCCAGTGAATAGTCTTTGTAATAGGGAATGTTATAGCAAATCGGCCCCCCCTCAAAAGACGTGCAGCCAGCCGCGAGGCTGATTTCAGCAAGCAGCCGAGGATCTTTGGTGCTGTGGCGAACTTGTAGCGGGGGAGCCACAGCTTGACAGATGGCTCTGACCGGACCAACACCATGATTGATCAGGGGAAAGCCGTTGAGTTTGTTCTGGTTTAGCCCTTGCTCTGCACCGTTGTAATCATTATTGCGGGTCAGCGAGTCGATTTGAAATGAAAGTACCTCGACGCCCAGAGACGTAAAGTGTTCGAAATAGCGCAATTGTTCGCTGGTGGTGGAGACGCCAGATCGCGGTTGGAGGAGCGGAAGGTGGCATAGGGATCTTGAGTGGCTGACAATATGGCTAAAAGAAGGTTTCTCGGCAAGAAAAAGCCCGTTCTGGTGAAGGTTGGCTGCCGCTTGCCCATTGGGGTGCGAGGCCAGAACTTTCGCTCTTGATCGCATGAAAGAGCTACCTGCTTCCAGTTCATCGATGCGTGATAGCAAATGCTGGTGGATTCCTGTTTGGGCATGCTTTGTATCTGGCAGGGGCAATGCTATGTTATTGAGGGTAAATAGCTGCTCCAACTGCAAAAAGAAAGTTGTTAGATCGACATATTTGGGGTACACCAAGTCGAACCCCTTTGTTTGGAATGCAGCCTCAAGAGCACCGGGCTCGGCGTCGATGGTCAGATTGCCGCCGATCACCCAGAGCGCCCCCTGTTTGTCGTGTTCACTAATCGTGAAATTCTGGAGATACAGCGAAGCATGGCCATCTAGGGTCGAGAGCATCACGAGCTGGTAATCTTTGCTCAGAGACTTGAAGTCTTCCGGATTGTTTTGGATCCCCCGAAAGTCAACATCAAAACCGCGCTCAGCCAAGGAGAGCTTAAGCAGGTGGAGCCCAACAGAATGAGAATCTTTTCCTATACCGGCGAGTAGAACCTTACAATTGGGCATCAGACGTAACCTCGCATGACGGTGCAACGGTATATGGGTAGTAGGATCTCAGCCGTTCAAAATCGGCACGTAGTATCGTTTCATCGTCGTTCCACAACAGCATTCTCCCCGCATTCTTACAAAGACCCTTGTTGGTATTGACGGCATCGTCAACCTGGTAATTCCAAAAAGTCTGGTAATCGCTAATTAACTGAGGCGGATTGATCTGGCTGACGATACCCTCCGTGGGAGGAAGTGGGTAGATATAGCGAGCGACGAAGCTGGTGGACGTGAACTCAAGATCCATATCAGGATCAACCTGAATTAAAATGTGAATCTCTTTGAGCGGAATGCCGCAGCGCTGAAGATACATCTCTGAAGCGAGGTTGCCTGGTGGACGGTAAGCAATTTCAAGAAATACCAAAGTGCCATCATGTTTCTTAAAGACTTCAAGATGAGTAACCCCATGCTTGATTGGTGCTAGCAGGGCGTGGATTTTTTTGCTCATGATGCTGATATTGATATGGTCGGGATCGGTTTCCGCCAGCGTGATGCTACCTAGAGCCTGACCAAGTGTAATGTTAAAGCATGGGGTTGAGTATTCGTTTACTTGTGAATAGATGATTTCGCCGTGCTGGAGTATTGATTCACAATGGTAAAGGGTGCCATTAATAAACTCGTCTATTTCGTACTGGTAACCGTCTTCTTGCCAGTTGGCGAGCCAGTGCTCCAGTGCATCCTGGTTATCCAGTCTTGCAGCTCTTACCGCGCCGGCTTGATCAATAGGCTTGATAAAACAGGGAAAAGGGATCGTGGCGACAAGCCGGTCAAGATAGGCTATCGGGTCATTAAGCCAGGTTTGACGGCATAATGCTTGATGCTTGGGGATCACAATACCGCTATTGCGTAACCGGGCTTTCATTTCGAGCTTATCGACATAGGATTCATGGTCAAAGTCCTGAAGCCCATAATGGCGCTTTAGCTTGCCGCACAGTGACACGGTAGGCTCTTCAATCGATAAGATATCGAATGGCTCATGCTGGATATCGACGCTACTCTCGATGGCCTCGGTGATGGCTGAAAAATCATCCATAGAGGGGACTGAGAGTATCGCATCGAAGTAGATGTCCTTGCGTTGCTGGCGAAGGTTATTTCGAAAGCAATTTGAGCAGATGAGATAGAATTTGCCTTTGATGTGCTGGCGCAACAATGCAAAATCGATACTGATATCTGCACTGCATTGGCGATGCAGAAGGTAGATGGTGCGCTCAGGGAACGTCATAATCTTAGGGCTCCTTTAAACCTATCTGACTCAGCTTTCCACCATTAGATGCCCCACCGCATTTTCTTATATGCTGTGTTGAGTAGGGGATGGGTAATAGCCGAGCAGGGGGGGTTAGTTCAATTCGTTTGAAATTAGTAATTGGTTTTGTCGCATGAAGTACAGGAACTGGCACAAAGCAAACGAGCTACCGACTAATAAAACCAACGCCAGCGGAAGTTGGCTTGATTTGGGCAAATACCCGATCAAAGCACTGGTGAGGACCGAGCCGGCAATCTGAAAAAAACCATAAAGCGATGAGGCGACCCCCGTTATGCCGCGAAAATCAGACAGGGCGCCAGCCATGGCATTGGCAAAAATAAGCCGCGTACCGATCATGAAAAAGCACATTGGTATCACCAAGGCGTAGAGGTTGAGAATACCGACCACCCCAATAAATGTCAGGCTCAACGAGGAAAGCAACATGGTAGTGAGGCCAATGGCAATCACATGGTCGATCGTGTGTTTATCAATAAGGCGATTGTTCAACCACCCTCCTGTGATGTAGGAGAGAGTAATCGTGATAGTTAGCCAGCTAAATTGTTCCATAGTTAGACCCAGTAGGCTCTGGAACAAAAAAGGGCTGGAGGTGGTATAAGCGATAACACCAGCATAGGCTAGACAGGTGCACAGGCTATAGGCAACGAAGCTGCGGCTGGCGAATAGGCGGCGATAGTTTGCAAGGAGCTTACCTTTACTGGCGTCTTTACTAAATCTTTGCTGATTTGTTTCTGGTAAAAAGCGTAGGATAAGTAGCAATACTAATGCCGACAGTATTAGCACAAAAATGAATGTGGATTGCCAGTCAAAATATTTAACTAGATAAGCGCCTAATATTGGAGAAAAAGCCGGTAGGACGGCAAAGATAGTATTAAGTAGTGATGCTGCTTTCGAAACGTCTTTCTTGTCATATAGGTCAGTCAAAATCACTCGGCCGATAGGAATACTGGCCGCGACTCCGACCCCAAGGACGAATCGACCCAGAAGAAAAGTGGATATAGAGGTAGATAAAGCGCAAATGGCGGAGCCTAATAATGCTATTAGCAAGCCGAAAATAATAAGAGGCTTTCGACCATAATAATCAGAAGCAGGACCGTAAGCGAGTTGGGCGATAGCAAATCCAACGAAATAAATGGAAATAGAATACTGTAATACACTCGTTGTTGCAGCAAAATATTCTGTCATCAAAGGCAGTGCAGGTAGATAACTATCTGATGCTAATGAAGGTATCGTGCATAAAATAACTAGCAATGACAGGATTAAAGATTTTTGTGTTTTATTTATATCGGACATTCTAGGTCAACTCATATCGAATAGCTAAATTATATATCCTACCTTTCCTGTATCTTGTCAATAAAAACATATACACAGCGATATCGTTAATATTGTTGTTAGCAAACAAGGCCAAAAATATAATTTTGCGCGAACATTATTAGCTGGCGTTTTTTATTGTTCTTTATGTTAATTGATTTTGATCAAGAATGCTCATGACTAGACTGTTATTGTTTTTTTAGTTTTATTTTTTCATTGTCATTAATAACCCGTCTATCAATAATCAATGGAGTTGATGTTTTGCGTAGGATCGTATCTTTTCTTTTTGTTTTTTTTTCGCTCGGTTCACTTCAGATTCATGCCGGGAATTTATTTGATGAAATTAGTGCTAGAGAGGAAATAAATATCGGTGTCGGGTATATGGTTCCGCCGATGAATTATATTGATGATGATGGCGTACATACTGGTTTCGATGTGGATTTAGCGTTTGCAATCGCAAAGCACATGGGGAAAACCGCTAACTTGGTTAAGGTCAATAATAAAACACGAGTTAGTTTTCTGGTTACGGGCAAGGTCGATATTGTTATTTCCAGTATGAACCACACTGTCGGAAGAGATAAGGTGATCGATTTTAGCGACGTCTATCTTTATGACGGTAAGCGTATATTGGCTAAGCGCGGACGCTTTAGCTCTCTTCAAGACTTCGTCGGTAAGCGGGTTGCTGTCGTACAGGGAAGCAATGCGCGCACTGCTCTTCATGAGAAGCTCATCGAGTTGGGCGATCCTAATCCACAGATTCTTTCTTTTCAAAGCAACGCAGAGTGTTTATTGGCATTAAAAACGAATAAGGTCGATGGCTACACCAACGACACCGTTATTTTGTTAGGAACGTCAGGCGGTGACAGCCAGTATGAAGCCGTCGGAGAGATATTCAGCCCTACATTCTTCTCTATTGGTGTACCAGAAAATCAATCAAAACTGCGCGATGAGGTGAACTTTATTCTGCGGGATATGCACCTCTCAGGTGAGTGGCGAGCAATTTACGACAAGTGGTTTGGCCCATCTTCTCAGTACTCCTTGCCCGGCGAGCCTAAGCTGCCACCGATATGGCCAATGTAATTGGTTCGTTAATGGGAGTACCGGTATGTGCGTGGTTGTGCCCGTTGATTGTTTCACGACTTGTTGACTACAAAGTGATGATAGATGATTGAAATTAATAATGTTAGTAAGCACTTTGATGGAGTCCCTGTTATATCGAACGTCTCGTTCGATATCAGATCTAGTGAGGCTGTCGTTATTTGCGGACCTAGTGGGTCAGGCAAGAGTACTCTGCTAAGGATGATCGCTGGACTTACGAACCCCTCGGCAGGTGCAATTTCCATCGACGGTGAGCCTGTCCAACGTCGCACTTTTAACGGGCAGATAGGGCTGGTACTGCAGGAACCTTTTCTGTACTCGCACCTTAGCGTTGTTAACAATATTGCGTTGGCACCTTGTCGGGTTAAAGGCATATCAATGAAGCAGGCGCGAACCCTCGCATTGAACTTGCTGCGAGAGTTTAACTTGCTCGATAAGGCTGATGCTTATCCCCACGAACTGAGTGGTGGGCAAAAACAGCGAATATCGATACTCAGGGCTTTGGCAATGGAGCCTGAAGTGGTGTTGCTTGATGAGCCTACTTCCGCTCTTGATACCATCAGTACTCAGGAAGTTATTGGGACAATAAAACGGCTGACCGAACGTCATTGTACGGTGGTTGTTGTGACACACGAGTTGAGTATATCCAATATGATTGCTGATCGTGTTGTATGCATGGACCGCGGCGAGGTACATGAGATAAGTACGCCATATGATCTTGTGACAAGGCCGCGTTCGTTAATTGGCAAAGAGCTATTCTCGCAAAGTGTATCTAGCGTATCCACCCATGATCGTATCCGTCTAACAAAGAATATTAATGTCGGTGTGAGGGGCGGGCTTCATGTAGAGCATCTTTCTTTTATTACAGTGATGGAGCAAAAGCTAGCAAGCAAAGCGAAATTTCACCACTACGAAAATGTTAGTCCTGAGGTGTTGTTGAGGCTGGGTATTGTCGATATATATATTGACTATTGCTGTGGGCAGAATGTTTCAATAGCCACCAAGTCATATCAATTGTTCGGTAATGAAAGCGATTATCAGGTGACTACATTTGCGAAAGATATTATATGGAATCAATTGGTATTAGGAATGATTGAATCGGATCATCCACCCATTGAACAAACCAGTATGTCAAAACCAGCATTGCACTTAATCGAGACGGCAGTAATTTAAGTTCAGATAATATTCTATTGTGCGATAAACCGAAAAGAGTAATTCGGAGATAAATCTTGACCAATATAAAGATAAAAGAAACACCGGTTAGTGTTCTGGTGTTGTCGACCTATGAGGCTTATTTACAGCCTCTTACCGCAGCAAAATTATCGAGGCAATTAAAACAAAGTGGCTGTGAAGTTAGAGTGGTCGATTGTTTTGTACAGTCTCTTGATATAAAACTAGTGAAAAGTTTTGATAATATCGCTATTTCTGTACCATTATCTGACTCAATAACGACAGCAATTAAACTGCTTAATGTTGTTAGGGAATTAAACCCTAAAGCGAAAGTAGCATTGTTTGGTGCGCATGCGATATTAAATAAAGTCGAGCTTGAAACCCAGTATTCCGTTGCGATCCCCTCTGATGTGGCAGGATTCTTTACGGGATTAAAAACTGCCAATGACCATAATATAATCCCAGATAGAGAATCTTTATTGGGCTTAAAGCATTATGTATACCCGGGTGGACTGATAAACGATAAGGTGGTTGCCAACATTGAAACCACGGAGGGGTGCCGATTCAAATGTACGCATTGTAGTGTGTTTTCACTGGCTAAGGGTAAAGTCCTTTATAAAAAGCTCGACTGCGTAATGGAAGAAATTGCCTTCGCGGTTGAAAATGGTGCGGAGCACATTTCATTTACAGACCCTGAGTTTATGAATAATGCGACACACACGCCGGCAATTATCGATGCAATGCATTGCTCCTACCCGCACCTGACCTTTGATGTTATTACCCGTGTCGACAGACTGTTGCGCTATAAAGACGCCTTCATTACCTTTTTTGACAAGGGATGCCGGTTTATCACGACAGCCATTGAGTTTCCCGATGACAAGGTGCTAAAGGCTCTGCAAAAAGGTTATCGGACCAAGGACCTCGGAGCGTTGGCTGAGCTGATCAAGACGACCGATATTGTTGTCAACCCAACGCTGATCACTTTTACCCCTTGGGTCGACAAGGCCACGATATTGGCAGGGGAGCAGTATTTGGCCGAGATTGGGCTTACAGAGATCATCGACCCGGTCCAATCGACGACCCGCCTTATGCTAACTAAAGATTCTAATCTTTTGGGCACCCCCCATCTTGAGGGTATCGAGTTGAGCGAAACTGAGTTTGGCTATGATTGGTGCCACCCTGATCAGGAGGTCGATGAACTATACCGCCAACGGGTATCTACTATGGGCGGCGGCTTCAACCGTTGCTGCGTTCGTTGTTAATGCAAGGAGTGATTATGAACGAAGAGCGAAGAGATTGTTACAGCGTTACTGCCGTCAATAACAGTAACCAGCAAGTCGTGTTGAACTACTTGTACAGCGAACAATTGATACAGCCTGAATCAGGAAGCGAGGCCTGTTGTTGCGATACCAAAGGTGAGTCGTACTTTAGCTCGAATCCTACTCTGGTGCTGTGGCACAGCGATAGCATTGGGGAGCATAAACCTTGTGCCGTGATGGTATTCGAACTGAGTAAACCGGAAGAAAAGTTGGCAAGCCTTGAGCTAATTCATCTTGGTTCATGCAATGAACCGGATTCAAACATCCGGCTGATGTTGCAGCATGGTTGCCAGCACATGTCGTCGTTAGGCTTCAAAAAAATTGAGTTAAGCTTGGATACTCATCCTGCGTTGACCGAAGCCGCAGTGAGGTGTAGCGGCTTTGCTCAGGAGTGCCGCAGCCTGTCGGCGGTCTTCCACAGTTACCTGCCCATGTATTTTTCCAGTATGGCAGACAGCCAGACAGCTGTGCAGCTTCTTTCGGCGGTAAACGCGGGAACGTTTAGTGCAGTAGCCAATTACCAAGACGGCCATATCGTACTGTCCATTGACAGCTTTTTAGGTGCCGAGCGTCACCTAGTCATCCAATCATAAGAGTAGGAAAACATGCTTAAGCTAGCTATTTACGGCAAAGGTGGAATTGGGAAATCAACAACATCTGCCAACCTCTCGGTCGCGCTGGCAGAGATGGGGTACAAAGTGATGCAGATTGGTTGCGATCCCAAAGCGGACTCGACCAAGAACCTCACCGGAGGTGTGAAGATCGCGTCGGTATTGAGTATTACCAAAGACAAGCGGATCCACGAAATCAGTATCGAGGACGTGGTTCATGAAGGCTATAAAGGTGTTTATTGCGTAGAGGCGGGGGGACCCGAGCCGGGGATTGGATGTGCCGGACGCGGGGTGATTTCGGTACTCGAGTTTCTGACCAAGTTGGACGTATACAACAAGCTCGGCATTGATATCGTGCTTTATGACGTCCTTGGGGATGTTGTGTGCGGCGGATTTGCCGTGCCGCTGAGGGCTGGCTATGCCGAGCTTGTCTATGAGGTTACCTCTGGCGAGATGATGGCAATGTATGCCGCTAATAATATCGCAAAAGGGATCAAACGTTTTGCTGAGCGTGGCGGCAAAGTACGCCTTGGTGGTCTCATCTGCAATGAACGCAACGCCTTCCTTGAGAAAGAGAATGTTAGCATGCTGGCCGACCGTCTCGGGAGCCGAGTGGTGAAATTTGTACCGCGCGACAACATAGTACAAGAGTCGGAAATGGTAGGGAAAACCGTACTGGAGTTTGCCCCGGAGTCGGTCCATGCCGACGTGTATCGCCAATTAGCGAGAACCATCCTGGACAATCAAACTTACAGCATTCCCACCCCGATGGATGATCAGGCGTTTGAGTCTATGTTAAATGCAGCGCGATAGGTGGATGGGATGGAGATAGATCAAAGGATTGAAACCGCAAGCTCGACAATTGGGCGGCTGAGCGAACTGGTGTATGGCATAGAGAAAGATTGGATAAACATTAATGAAAGCCTGGATATGCACCAGTTTTGCGCCTTCTGGGGGGCGTCAGACGTCTTTAGCTATATCAATGATTGCGTTGTTCTTACCCATGGCACAGCAGGTTGTATCAACAACCGTCGTTTTTTGATCCCCCAGGGCAGTCAGGACAGGTGTGATACGGCGCCGCACCTCTCTACTGACTTTAAAGAGAACGATGTCGTGTTTGGCGGTGAGCAAAAGCTCGAGCAGGCTGTCAGTCAGGTTATCTCGGATATGCAGCCTAAGTTATTGGCAGTTATCACCAACTGCTGCGCGGATATTATCGGTGACGATGTCGGCGGTATTGTCGAGATGGCCTCTGACGGGGAAACCAAGACAACTTGGCTCGATACCGGGGGCTTTACCGGTAAGTCCTACCGGATCGGAACCGAATACGCCTTTGAGAAGATCGTTGAACTTATGGCTCGCCAGCCGTCCGTACCGGTGAAGAAAAAGAGTGTCAATGTCTTCCTGCGACGGTGGCTTCGTGGGGATACTCAGGTGCGGGAAATCGAAGAGTCTGTGCGTCTTATGGAGTTGATGGGACTGACAGTTAATAGTGTTTTCCATAAAGGGAAAACCTTCGATGAGGTCATGGCGCTGCGAGAAGCTGAAGTAAATGTTGCCCTTTGTTTTTATTTTGGTATGTCCCTGTTTCAGGGAATGGAGGAGCACTTTGGGACGAAGATGGTTAAAGCCACCACTCCAGTAGGCTTGGACAATACTCTCCATTGGTTAGGCGAAATTGCCACGGTTTTGGATACCGAATTTTCGCCTGAGCTGCATGATGAAATCACCCAGACCAAGTCGTTGCGCCAGAAAGCCCGTGAGGTAATAGGCAAAGGCCGGGTGGCCATTATTTGGACCCAGACTGGAGAGCGGCTTATCGCGATGGCGAAATTGGCACAGGATCTCGGCCTCACGCCGTTGATTGTGGGAATTGACCCGGCAATCGTACGCGACAAGCTGAAGATCTTCAAAAAGGAACTTAATGGTCAGTTTGATCCCTATATCACCATTCTCAGTGGTATTGATGAAGTGCGGGCCCTTGCCCATCAACTTGATAACCCAGTGATATTTTGTAACGACGACTATTTTCATGAGTTCGATGTATTCCGGTACCGCTTTGCCAACAATCAGGTATATGGCCTCAAAGGCGCCCAGCTGATCTACCAGAAAATCTGCGACGAGCTAGGACGCAGACGCAGTCGATACTCGCTTATCAGCGAAGTTACCTATTCGGGTTAAGGAGAAAATAATGCAAGGACTAGCACTTACGGATGACACGCACTGTGCCTATATCGATCCCGCCTCGCGCTGCTCGATTCTTGGGGTTGGTCAAGTCGCCGCACAGGTCAAGAGCGCAGCGGTTGTCGTGCACGGCCCGAAGGGATGCCTATATCCCGTCTATGAAGCTACGCTGCAGAGCAACTTTCCTTACAATTATACCGAAATGTGCGAAAGCAGTGTTGTGTTCGGCAACGAAGAAGTGATCCGCGATAAAATCCTCGATACCTACTACGATAATGCCCCCAGCCTGATTGTCGTGGTGACGACGTGTAGCTCGGAAATTATCGGGGATGATGTTGACGGGGTCATATACTCGCTCAAAGAAGAGATTGCCTGCCCGATAGTCAAGGTCGAGGGGGTAGGGTTTAAGAAGAACCATGCTGAGTCCGTCCCCCATGCGATGGGCACGATCATCGAGCACCTCGCCAGGCCTGCTTGCTGCAGTAAACAACCGGCATCTGACATTAACCTTATTCCCCATATTGGAACGACATCGCGCTGGAAGGATGAAGCAAGTGCTATCAGGCAATTGCTGGAAGAGGCGGGATACACCGTGAACCTGTTGTTTTGCGATAGCGAAACTGCCGCTTTAGCTGATGCTGGACGCGCGAAGCTCAATGTGTGTATCAACCGTGAGGTAGGGGAGCCGCTGGCTAAGCAGCTTGAGCAGGCGTTCGGTACGCCATACTTGGCGCCTGTACTGCCAATCGGTCTGGAAAATTGCGTGCACTTTATGGATAGCATTGACCAGTATTTTTCCCGCAATAACCATCAGCGTTATGATGATCTCGCTGATACCAGCCGGACCTATTTTCGCGCGGCGCTGGGAAAAATGGCCAACCTCAACCCTTTGGAGCTTGCCCAGCGAAGTGCCACCGCCGTCATTGGTGACAAGGAGCAAGTCAGCGCGTATATGTATACCTTGAGTCGCGAACTGGGGATCACCCCTTGCCTTGCGATCATTAAAGCGGCCGAGACGGACAAGGAGCATATTCAGGCGCTGGCTGATGAGCATCGAGACTGCCGTTTTGTGTGTACCGATGACAACATGGTCATTAAAAAAGAGCTCACAGCGGTCAAACCGACCATTCTCCTGGCTAACGACTTTGAATACCAATTGTGCAAAACGGTCTGTGAACCGAGTTACATTAATATTAGCTATCCTGGGGCCCGGATGATACGTATGCGCGAGGAATATCATGTCGGATTCAAAGGGGTACTCATTTTGGCCGAGCAAATCATTAATGCTGTTATTCAAATGAGGTTTTAACCGATCATGAGTCAAGAACAAGCAAAAAGCAAAGCAGAAAAGATCCCTCAACTACAGGAGCGTCTGTTGACAAAAGAAGAGCTCAATAAAAAGTTCGGCTATCAACGCAACAATGATCTGAGAAATATAAAGAGAAAGAGGAGCAGCTGCTGCTAGGTGAATTATGAGCTACGCGTTTAGGTGGGATCTTGTTTTATCACCATTTTGGTTAGATTCTCTTTTAATGGGCTTTTACTATACAGCTGGCCTGTTTATATTCTCGTCCATGCTATCTCTTATGTTGGGAGGGGCTTTTGCGTTTGCTGAATTATCAAATTACATTCTAATATCAAAAATCTCTAAAGTGATTTGCCATTTATTGAAGAATACACCCGCACCGTTTCTTATGCTTGCATGCTATATTTTGTTTCCAGTTCTTTTTCCTGCAGAGATAAGGGATATAATAAATGGTTATCAACATTTCGGTTTTTATTCAGCGGTTGCTGGATTGACTCTTAATTGTGCGCCTTATATGAATGATGTTATCAAGTCAGGTTATGGTGCTATTCCAAGAGGCGTATACGATGTTGCTCGTGTTTCAGGTTTTAAGAAATATCAGATAGCATGGTTAATAGTTGTGCCAGGACTACTAATTTCAATTTTTCCCGCGATGAACTTACGTTTAGTGCACAATTTTAAGAATACATCACTCGCGATGCTGATCAGTGTTCCTGAACTAACATGGCAGTCCCAAGAAATTGAGTCAATAACGTTCGCGAGCATTGAAGTCACGACCGTGGTTACGGTTATCTACATTGTTTCCAGTCTCGTGATTTCGAGAACAATTATTACACTCGAGCACGTGCTTTTCAGCTATCTGCGATGGCCGAGATTTGATCTGCTTGGAGGATAGCTTGGATATAAATTCGCTGTCATATTATTGGGATATTATTGCTGACCTCTACTTCGGACTCGGAGCAACAACCGGGGGTTTGATGATAAACCTCGGCTTAGCTTTGGTCGCTATTCCAACCTGTTTTGTATTCGGCTTACTGGTGGCATTACTAAGTGGTAGCCGTTTAATGCCACTGCGCGTTTTTAGTAAGATATATATTGAATGCGCAAAATCAACACCCTTGATTTTGATGATTTTTTGGTTCTATAGTTTACTGCCTGCATTTTTTGGGATTGACGTCGGCCTGATAAAAAGTGGCTTTTACGCGATTGTTTTTATTGAAACGGCTTATATGTCAGAGGTCTTTAGAAGCGGGCTTAACTCTATTGAACATAGAACTATCGAAATTGCCAAAGTTAATGGTTTAAATCGTTTCAGCATTATTGTTTATATTATAGCGCCACAAGTAGTGATTCGTATGTTGCCGGCTTTGATTGGTGTGTGTATTTCACTGTTTAAGGATACGAGTGCTATATATATTATAGGTGTGGTTGAGTTGACCCAAACGGGAAGCATCATTGCTAATCGTGATCCAGATTCCTTAATCTTTATCTATATCGTTACAGGCTTAGGTTATTATGTTGTATGCTCGCTATTTTCATTTGTTGAGCGAATTGTAAGTAATAGATGCGTATATCAAAGCGTAAATGGATTACAGTAAATTAAAATTAATTAAAAAGGACTAATATGAACACTTATGAAGGAATATACGTTCCCCTAGTGACCCCTTTTAAAAATGGGGATATCGATTGGGAGAGTTTGGGTCAGTCAATCGAATATTATATCAGTGTGGGTGTTGCCGGTATTGTTCCCTGTGGCAGCACTGGCGAATGTTGTACGCTATCACATGATGAACACAATAAAGTCATTCAGTTTTCTGTTGAGCAAGTTGCAGGGCGAATAAAAGTTGTTGCTGGAACGGGTTCAAATAGTACCTATGAAGCCATTAAATTATCGCAGGCGGCTGAGCAGGCTGGAGCTGACGCGGTGTTGGTGGTATCACCTTACTATAACCGTCCATCACAAGAGGGTATCTACCAATACTTTGCAGATGTCGCGGCCTCAGTCAATATCGATGTCATTCTATATAACATCCCAGCCCGAACCGGATCTAATATCAGTGTTGATACTGTTGTCCGACTGTCAGAAATTGCCAATATCAAAGGGATCAAGGAAGGTTCTGGTGATATTCAGCAAATGACCGATCTCGCGCATCATTTCTATGATCAAGATTTTGCCATCTTGACGGGCGAAGACACGCTGCTCTATCAGCTTTCCACGCTCGGTGGTAATGGCGGGATCATGGCAGCGGCGTGTGTTTACCCTGAGCAGTTGATCAAGGTGCATCAGTTGGTCCGTGATGGTAAGTCCCTGCAGGCAAGTGAGCTGGACCGCCTGCTACGTCCGGTTATAAAAGCCTTATTTCTCGAAGCTAATCCCGTGGTTGTCAAATACGCCGTTTCCCTGAAGCTCGATATACCTTATGAGCTGCGCAAACCGCTGCTACCGGTTACCGAGAGCAATAGGCAAAGAGTGGAGGCGGCGATGCGGACAGTGGATAGCGCTCTGAGCAACAGTGTGATGCCAGTGTGAGCCCTGCGTGAGTTTGGCAACGCGAGAGGACGATCCGCTTGGCGAGGGGGCGGCGCTAGTCGCAACCTTGTGCTATATGTGTTCGAGTGAGTGTGGCTTGTTGGTTTCGGAAAAAGCTGGCAAGGTTAGAATAAAAGGCAACCCGGCCCACCCGGTTAACCGAGGTAAAATCTGCCCGAAAATCAAGTCGGCTCTTAGCCTACTGTACTCACCCAGCCGAATTCTGTCCCCCAAGAAACGGGTTGGCGCCCGGGGGGAAGGGAAGTTTATTGATATAAGCTGGCAACAGGCATTTCGTGACATTGCGACAAAACTTGAGGCGGTCCGCGAGCAATACTGCAGTGAAGCGCTGACGATGTTATTTGGTGAGAAGCCGGATCATGATGTTGCCTATTGGTTCGCTTTTCTCTATGGCACGCCCAATATCTTAGATCACAACAGCCTGTGTGATACCAGTAAACGCTTGGCCTATAAGTCGGTCTTTGGCGAAGGGCAAGAGCGGCCTCTACCTGATCTTCAGCGTCCAGCCTGGACCAACTTGGGATACAGAGAAAAGCACGATTGCCGTCTGCTGATCTTGGTCGGCGAAAACCCGGCTGAGGCAATACGTTATTTTTGGTTTTGGCAAGGGATCTGCGAGGCAAAACGCCAGGGAATGACCCTGGTCGTGGTTGACCCTTACCAAACCAAAACCGCAAAGCTGGCGGATCTGTGGCTTCCTATCCGACCGGGGACTGACGTTTGTTTGTTGCTTTACTTGCTGAAGAACGTTGTCGATTCAGGTGCTTATGACCGTGAGTTTGTAGACGTTCATGTCAGTGATTTTACTAACATGCAGCATGAATTGTCGGTGCCCGTATTGGATGCCGGACTGACGCGATACAGCCTGGAGTGGGTGGCGCATATGACTGGCCTTGAGCAGCAGTATTTGCAGCGATTATCAGCGTTAGTCTGCACAGAGAACCCACTGCTTATTTCTGTAGGCAAGAATGGCGTTGCCCACCAGTACAGTGGCTTTTGCACGACTCGCCTGGCAGCGATCATCACTGCCCTTAGCGGTAGCCTTGATGTGCCCGGCGGACTCTTGCTACGGGATCCGCCGCGCTACAAGTCCCTCAGCAATTCAAGTGACTTGCTAAGGGCTGGTCAGGCAGACAAGCATAAAGATTACAGCGGTCGCTTTCCCCTAGCATCTCATGGCGTCGTATCAACGATCCCCAGCGAGATCCTCGATGGTGTGACGATAATGGAAGGGCCTTGCAAAGGTCACCAATACCAGACGAAAGCGCTGATCGTAACCCATGGTAACCCGTTGCTTACTGCTCCTGACAGTGCGCAGTGGCGTAAGGCGATGACGGCCAGAAGCGGTGATGGGTACCAGCTATCCCTGCTTGTGGTCAATGATAGTGTTCTGCATGATACTGCACTGTATGCCGATTACTTGCTGCCGATGCGCCATTTCCTCGAAAGGCAAGGGGTCACCGAGCAGGAGTCGGCAATCCCGCTTACAGGGCTGCGTCAAATGGCGGTCACTCCGCCTGCGACAACCCGATCACCGCTCGAAATCTATCAGGGCTTAGCCCAAGCATTCGACTCATCAGATGGCTTTGCCCCTTTGCTGGCATTAACTGGGGATGATGACTGGTGTGATAGAACACTTGGCAAGGCGGGTGAAACGGCGGAGCTTCGCATGCAGGGCGGGGTGCAGGCCAGGCCCATCCGCTACCGAAAGTTTACCACGCAAGGCTTCGCCACTCCCACAACCAAAGTAGAGCTCTACCCTCATGGCGCTAAGACGCTGGCAGAACAGGCTTATTACAGAAATGAAGCAAGCTGTTATGCACAAGCTTCGTCAAAAGCACGATTTCGGCTGATCACCGGTCGGGTTTTGGGCCATGTCCACTCGCTGACACCGCTGCTTGATGGGGCTTCGGCATCTCCTTATGTATGGCTGAACAATGTCGATGCGCAAGCCAAGGGGATAAAAACGGGTGATCTCGTAAAGTTGGATGTTGAGGGCAAAGCCTCGCTTATAGCCCGCGCCAAGGTGAGCCTGGTCTTACGCCAAGGTGTCGTTAGGGCGCTCTACGGCTGGGGCAGCGCACTCTCCTCGACCCCCCATAACTATAACATCAATGAACTCATAGATAGTCGTCACCTGCATCCGATCAGTGGTAATGCAGTTTTTGGCGCAGTGTGGGTAACAATTAACAAGCTAATTTGAATGAAAAAGAATGGATGAAATCATACCCGTAGTTAATCTAGATGCGTGCTCTGATAACTTATGTAAATCTCGTGGCTGTACAGACCCTCGTTCTCAAGACAATAGTCTTAATCACCTGCCAATGGCTGTGCAAGCCAAAATAGAGGATCACCCTTGCTACAGCGATGAGGCTCATAACTATTTTGCGAGAATGCACGTGCCTGTTGCCAGTCGGTGTAATATTCAGTGTAACTACTGTAATCGGAAGTTTGATTGTGCCAATGAAACCAGGCCCGGAGTGGTAAGCAAGCGCTTAAAGCCGCTTGAGGCGGTTGACAAGGTGCTTGCTGTAGCCAAGGAGATACCGGAACTTTCCGTGGTCGGTATTGCCGGTCCCGGCGATGCGTTTGCGTCGGCAAAACAGACGATGCAAACCATCACGGAGCTTTCGCGAGTCGCCCCCAACCTCAAGCTCTGCGTTTCGACAAACGGCCTGATGTTACCCGAACATGTCGATGAACTGGTTGCCAAAGGCGTCGAGCATGTGACGGTAACGATAAATACTCTGCGCCCGGAAGTCGGTGCCAAGATTTATGCGTGGATCTACTATGACGGCCAGCGTTTGAGCGGTGAGAAGGCCGCCAGGATACTGATTGGCCGCCAGCTTGAGGCGGTCTCGATGTTAACTCAGCTGGGGGTTTTGGTTAAGGTCAATACCGTTTATATTCCCGGTGTCAACGATCGCTGTATCGTCGAAGTCAGCCGTGAAATCCAACGGCGCGGTGCCTTTATTCACAATGTAATGCCGCTGATCTCCAAACCGGAATTTGGTACGGCATTCTCCAAAGCCGGCCAACGCGAACCCACAGCCGCAGAGCTCGATGCAGTGCGTGAGGAAAGCTCTGGTAGTATCCAAATCATGAAACACTGCCGGTTATGTCGAGCAGATGCCATTGGTAGGCTGGGACAGGATAAAAGGGCAATGTTTGAGTCGGCGGGTACGCCTTCAGTTGCGGAACCTCGTTCGTACGATAGCCATGCCCTGTTGCGCTATAAGCAGGCGGTGACAACGATCCTATCCCGGCGTAGGGCGCTACGCGAAAGCGTAGGTCTCAGCGCGCTTGACTCAAGTATCGTTCGGTTTTATGTGGTGGCGACAACAGGAGATAGCCTTATTAATCTTCACTTTGGCCACGCGCAAGAGTTTTTGGTCTACAGGGTGGATCCCTATGGCTGTTCGCTCCACTCACGGCTTGAGGTCGAACAATATTGTGCTAATGGTTATGGCAAAGAGGGTGTATTGCTTTCCATGATTGAGAAGCTCAAGGGCTATGATGGTGTCTTTGTTGCGAAGATTGGACGCAAGCCCCGCCTGATGCTTCAGGCGGCAGGAATTAATGTTATCACCGATTACGCCCATCAGGATATCGAATATGCGCTTAGGAAGCACAGTATCGAATCGCTATCCTGATAGACAGTCCCGAGTCATTGCGGACCTCCCCCCTCAGTTTAAGAGCTCAACGGCTTGGACCGGTCGGCGGCGGATCACGTAGCGTAGGCGCAGCAGCATAAACAGTGCCGCAACGCTCAGGCCGGTGACAATTCCCACCCAGAAGCCGGTTTCGCCCATGGCCGGTACCACCTTGTCAGTCAGCCCCATTATCATGCCCAGAGGCAGTGCCAAACCCCAGTAGGCGGTGATCGCCAGGATCATCGGCACTTTGGTATCTTTGTAGCCACGCAGTGCACCATTGGCGGAGGTTTGCAGTGCATCGCTAAACTGGTATACCGCGGTATAAATCAGCAGGGTAGCGGCGGTTGCACTGACCGCCGGGTCCGTGGTGTACAGGCGGATGATCCAATCAGGGAACAGCAGGAAAAAGCCCACTGAAATCAGAGAGAGCAGGCCGGCGACGGCAATACCGAACAGGCTGCGCTCCTTGGCACCCTGTTCGTTCTTAGCTCCCAGGGCGTGGCCAACACGGATAGTGATACCGAAAGAGAGGCTCATCGGGATCATGTAGGTCATGCTCGAAATGTTCAGGGCAATTTGTGCCGCTGCGACATTTTCGGCACCGATACGGCCAATCAGCAGGGCGATTACGGCAAAGATACTGCCGCACACCGCGATGTTCATTCCGATCGGCACGCCCAGCTTGAGCAGGCGCAAGCCATCTTGGACCCTCGGCTTGATATCGGCAAAGTGAATGATCTTTTTATAATGGTGATGCCCTTTGATGTAAGAGTAGAGCAAGCCGGACATCACCCAATAGACGACACTTGTTGCCCAGCCACAGCCGACTGCTCCTAGCGCCGGGAAGCCAAACTTTCCGTAAATCAGCACATAGTTGATCGGGATGTTCAGCAGCAGCCCGATAACCGAAACCAGCATCGGGGCGCGGGTATTGTTCATGCCTTCACAGAAGCCGTTTAAGGTGTAGAACAGGGCAATACCCGGCACACCGAAAGCCAGTGCCAGCACGTAGTCGCCGGCAATCGGAATGATTTCAGGGGCGACGCCGATGGTGGCCAGGATGTTGCCGCCTTGCGATAGGTAGATAATCAGCAGGCTGCTGACCGAGCCAGCGACCCAGAGCATCTGGATGAATTCGGTACGTACCTTGTCGAGTTCATTGGCGCCACGGTGAAACGCGACCACCGGCGTGAGTGCCATGATGATGCCACGAAGCAACAGGGAGACCGGCAGCCACAGGCTGGTGCCCAAGGCAATCGCAGCCAGATCGGCAGCGCTGACTTGGCCGGCCATGGTGGTATCAACAAATCCCATTGCTTGTGTGGCAAGCTGGGTCAGAATGATTGGAATCGATAGGTTCATGAGTGAACCCGATTCACGGGTAAAGCGAGAAAAAAGCGTTGTGCTTTTCTGTGTTTGATTTTGCATGGAGTATAGAGAACACCAATATAAATGCACCAGTGGAAGCAGGATGGCGGGCGTGCATTTTAGGGTGTGCCTTTCGAGGCGGGGGGAATATATCCAGCCTGTGCATAAAGTGCAAGGCCGGATATGTAAGTGATTAATAAGATCAGGCCGGCTGTACCTGAGGGCTTACCCTGAAGCCGCGGAGGATATTGCTTAGGGTGATCAAGGCGAATATCACAATGACAATGGATAAATGCCATGGTTGGCTGAGACCCAGCTTCACCAATCCCATGCTGACAATAGACGAAGCTATCATCTGCCCGCCCCCCGACATAGCGGCAGCTGCGCCAGCCTGTTTCTTGTAAGGCTGCATCACCATTGCTTGTGAGCAGGGCAGGGCAATACCATTGCCCAAAATCATCAGAAACTGGCCCAGCATCAGGTACAGCGGCTCAACCGGGCAGAAGAACAGCCAAAGTGCGGCACAGCCATGCAGTACCGGGGTGAATAGCAACATTTTCTGGGTGCCGATTTTCGGCCGGACCCGGTTGGTCAGGGTGGTGCCGGTCAACATGCCAAGAGCAGGGATCAGTGCCCACATCGCATATTCGTCGGATGTCATGCCGATTTGGTTTTGCATGATGAAAGGCATGACTGAGACTGTGGTGATCATCAGGCTGAAGTTAAGCCAGCCGATACTGGCAAAGCTCATGAAATAGCGAGAAGTAAGTAGCTGCCAGTACTGCCGGGCTATGTTCTTCGCTGAAGGCACCTTCGTTCTGGTTTTCATGGTCTCCTTGAAACGCAGCGCAATCACAATCCAAACCAGGCTAACGTAGCCCAGCAGGGAGGAGAACACCATGGTCCAGCCGAAGTGGAAGTTGATGAACCCACCGATCACAGGTGCCATCAGTGGGGTCAGCGATGCAGCCATTGCAATATAGGACATGGCCAAGGGGAGTTCTGCGCCGCTGAATTGGTCACGGGTGGATGCCCGCGCAAGCACTGCGCAGCAACCGGTGCCTAGCCCTTGAAGAAAACGCCCCAACACCATGCCGGTAAAAGAATGGCTGAATGTGATGATCACTATCAGGCCGGTCAGGGCGATCAGCAACCCTGTCATCAACACTTTCTTGCGGCCCAACGCGTCTGAAATGGGGCCGTAGAGGAATTGCGACGGGCCAAAGCCGAGCAAATAGATACTGACCAGCAACTGTGCCTGATCGAGCGTTATGTCAAAGTCTTTGGCAATCCACGGCAGGGAAGGGAAGACCAGCCCCATACTTAACTGCCCGACACTGATGATCAGGCAAACCAGTCCCAAGGCTTTCCAGAAATTACGGTCTGTCATTACAGCTTGTTATCCTTGTGGCGTTTACAGGTGTGCCGGGTACGCAATGCGCCTTCATCATCGAACTGGCTTAATTTACTTTTTACACGCTTGACGGTGGAAATGCTGACATTACAGCTATCCGCGACGTGTTGTAGTTTGTGGCCTTCGAGCAGCATGGCCGCGATTCCCCGGTGTTTCTCGCGATCGGCAGGCCGGCCGCGGAATTTTTGCTGCCACAGCTCGGGATCTTCCTTTATTGCTTTGCGGCTATGCTCGGCAGCCAGCAACCTGCGACGGGTCTGGACATTGCCATAGCCGCTGAGAAGAGAAAGCAGCACCCGGCTCGCCTCCGCCTGTGGCGCAAACGTCAGCGGCTCTGACAAGGTGTAAAGTGTGACGCCCTTGTCGAGCAGTGCCGATACCGTTGCCTGGACCTGGTTGAAGTCATGCCCCAGTGCCGTTAACCACCAAACCCATATTGCGTCGCCGTCTTTGAGGCTGTCGAACATTTGGCGAAACGCTCGGCGTGCCATCGGGTCGATATCACCACGTACGCGATCTTGGACTTGCTCTGCTTCCGGTTCGGCGGCAAGCAAGGCATCAATTTGCTGCTGGTAGTCGGTATTCCTGGGAGAGAATCGTGAATAGATATATTTTGCCATAAAGCAAAATTTGGCTCATTTGATGTAATGGTTCATAAATATACCGTGGTCAACCTTTAAACACAATGAACAGAACCTGACTTGGTGGTGTTGTGGCGGATATTCAGGCCATGTTAGCTAACGGTCATTACCAGCTTACCGCTATGTTGCTGCTCTTGAAGGTGTTTGAGTGCTTCGGGAAGCTGGCCGAAGGCATAGACGTGATCCACCATAGGATCGAGCTTGCCCTCGCTGACGAGGCAGGCCAACTGGTTACCAATATCAGCGAGATGCTGGATATGCTCGATATGGCCGTGGGAGTAGGTGCCGTGCAGGGCGACTTCATGCAAGCTGAGGGCTTTGGTTGTCGCCAGCAGCGGTACCTGGTTGAACTGATCGGCAATCATGACAATATGGCCGTTGTAGCGGACCAAGGCGCTCATGGTGCTGCCCGACTTGGCCGACACACAGTCAACCACCCCGTGTACTAATTTGTCTTCGGTGTATTCGATAAGCCGCATGGCGATGTTTTCCGTCTGCGGATCAATAACTTCATCCACACCGTAGGACAGAAGCCGTTGGTGGTGCTGGCTGTCGGCAATGGCATAGACAGTGGCGCCAGCCAATTTTGCCAGTTGGACGGCGAAACCGCCCACACCGCCTCCGGCACCGGTAACGGCGATGCTTTGCCCTGCCTCGAGCCGGAGTTTGTCATGAATGGCGATCCACGCTGAGTAGCCTGCGCAGGGAAGGGCTGCAGCCTGGGTGAAGCTGACATTGTCGGGTAATCGACTGACCGCATAGGCTTTGGCCTTGCTGTATTGGGCGAAGCCCCCGCCGTCCCGGGGATCAATAAATGCCATGACCCGATCGCCGGGCTGGAAATGGTGGACGTCCTTACCGACGTCGGTGACCGTACCGGCAATATCCAGCCCGATAATTTGGGGGTAGTGCCAGGTAGCATAGCCCCAATGCGCAAGTTTATAGTCGATAGGGTTGAGGCCGACAGCTTCTACCTTGATACAGATATCTTCAGCGGAAGGGACGGGTTGGGGCGCCGTAGCCAGTACCAATTGATCGATACCCTCCGGCTGGTTCAATTTCCATGCTTTCATTGGCCACCACTGCGATTCTTGTTGTATGTCATGTGTTT
This sequence comes from Photobacterium gaetbulicola Gung47, assembly GCA_000940995.1. Lineage (NCBI taxonomy): Bacteria > Pseudomonadati > Pseudomonadota > Gammaproteobacteria > Vibrionales > Vibrionaceae > Photobacterium > Photobacterium gaetbulicola. The sequence goes on along the minus strand of CP005974.1, from coordinate 2,842,472 downwards.
ATTATCTCTTATAACAATAAACCAAATTTTCACTTTTGGGTGGTTTGGGCGCAGCGACGGGGCGGAAGAGGCTACAGGCGAGGAGGCGGTTGCTGATTAGGGTAAAACCCGCCAATAAAAAACGCCTCTTGGCGAAGAGGCGCTTGCTGGACTTTAGGCGACGGCCTGGCTGGAGTGTTCTTAGCCTAGGCGTTCGGTTAGGTACGCGTCGTAATCGGGGATTTCGATCTCGACCTTTTCCGCCAGTTTTGGCGAAGAAATCATGAAGTTCGCGCTGGCACGGTTGGTTGCTACCGGAATGTTCCAAACGGCTGAGATACGCAGGAGGGCTTTCACATCAGGATCATGGGGTACCGCATTGAGTGGATCCCAGAAGAAAATCATCATGTCAATCTTGCCTTCGCAGATCAGTGCACCGAGCTGTTGGTCACCCCCCATAGGTCCACTGAGCAAGCAGTTGATCTCAAGACCCGACTCGCGTTCAATCATATGGCCTGTTGTACCTGTGGCGTACAGAACATGGTCTTTTAACTTGTCCTTGTGCTCATTGACCCAGCGAAGCAGGTGAGCTTTACAATTATCATGAGCGACAAGCGCGATGTGTTTGGTTTCTTCCATTGTGCGGGTTGTTACGTGCATCTATTACTCCACAGAGACAAAATTGACAACAGCTGTCGCACAGAGTTTACGGCTCGAGTATGACAGCTGTGTGGTGTTATCTGTATTTTTATAACGCCATATGTAATGGATTGCACTTGGCAAGGGAATAGCATGTGCAACGCAATTCGAGGCATCAGGTATAAGTACCAGAGCTGACCATGGAAGTACAAAGAATTCTTTTCAAATCATTGGCTAGGTAACAGAATTCTGTCATGCGGGACCAGCCGTGGCCGGTCCTTGGATGGAAATACAACAGAGTAGGTGTCGGTATTACGGCGCTTCCACATGGAAGACGGGGCGAAATTCCGCAGGAGAGAGCGACTCGGCAATGGCATCGCTGTCGAGGCTAGCCGGTGTCAGCAGGGCAAGGATCGGGGCGAGATCTTTGTTCAAAGGCTTGCCTTCCAGATACCTGACCGCCTGATCGACTGACAACATTGCCTGCTGGGCCATCTTATCCGTTGGAGCAAAGAGGATTTTGCCGCGCAGCAAACCACGATATACCCCATGACTGAGGTAGGTCGACAAGATCTGGGTCTCTCCGCTCAAGTGCTTGGTTCTCAGTTCACTGATCGCAACTTCTGCCGCTACCGCCCCACCGACAATGTAGTTAAAGTGCTGCTCGCTCGCCAGCAGCTGCTGGATCAGGTTACGCTGTAGTTCCTTGCTGTGATCGGCCCATAACGTTGTGACAATCTTAATATCGCTGTCTTTGGTCGCATCATAAAAGCCCTGTACTACCGGCTTGGTGCCGCCACGTTTTTGCGGCCCGGGCAGCAAGGCCACATTGACCATACCACTGCCTTTGGGGTGGCGTTTTGCCAGAAACTGGCCGGTAAGGCGTCCCATTTCGTACCAGTCGATTCCCACTCTGGCCATCACGTTGTCATGGCTGTCTGGGTCTGTGGTATCAAGGTAGTTGATGGTGGCAAAGACCGGAATATCCTCGGTCAGCTGGGTCAGCCTATTCTCATAGGCTAGGCTATCGACGGTACCAAGGATAATGGCGTCGGCTTGCCATTTACGGCAGTCAACCAGTTGGCTTTGCTGCCTATCGAGGTTCGGGTAGCCGCCGGCTTCCAGGACTTTGAGTTCGACGCCGAGCTTTTTCGCATGTTCCACCATGCCGTAATTGACAGATAACCAATAGGAGTCTTTAAGGTGCGGGTAAACGGCACAGAGCTTCCACGGTTTGCTGGCGGTATCGAGCGGTTGGTAATGGATTTTCGTGGCTTGTTTGTTGGCCTCGAAAGGAGGGCTGTAAGCGATAACCTCGACCGCATTTGCAGTGTGGCTGAAGCCGGCGATTGCCAGCAGTGCCATCGCAATTTTGTTTATCATGTTGCAACCGTCTGGAAGTAGGTCTGTTGTTTCGGCTGGCGAGTATATTCCAGCCAATAAGAGTAGAGCAATGTTGTGGTTTATCATTAAGTAGCTTGGGTATAATAGCATTTTTACTGTTTTCTGTGAGATGTGCTCGGCGAATCTTCCTGCTTTCTGTACTGTGTTAAGCAAACTGAAAGAGGGTACATCTTCTTCTCTGCCACGGTTTATTATATGACCTTTACTCCCAGTAGCATTGGCCAGAAACTGCTGATTGCTTTTTCAATGATGGCCGGCCTGATGATCATCGCCGTAGTGATTGGTGTGGCCGGTTTTTCCCTGGTGGCCAAAACCGAGCGGACGGTGATCAATGCTGCCGTCCCAGCTTTGGTCGAGGCTCGTCAGCTGTCGGATCTCAGTACCCGGATTATCTTCAACGCCCAGGTGCTGGCAAAGTCAAAAGATGAAAACGAACGGGAGCAGCAGGGCAAGTCGCTGACACTTCACATCCGTGCCCTGAACAACAGCCTGAAATCCCTTGATCAGTATGCGTTCGAGCCTGAGCTGATGGCTCAGCTGGAAACCGATGTTGAGAACATCGTCAATAACCTTGCCATGCTGGGGATGCTGGTGGGCAGGAAGCTTGAACTTAGCGAGCAGGTCAAGGCGCTGAATAACACCATGACGGCAGCCACCAAGCAAATCGACGAACTGTCACAGTCTCAGGTTTCCAATGCCAATACCATTGCAGTGGCAAACGTGTCTCGCATTTATGATCTGGTGAAGAAAGATGACAAGGAGGCGGTATTCAATGCCCTCGACAGCTTAGTCGAGGTGGATATGGATCTCAGCGAGCGCCTGTTCGAGCTTCGTTTCCTTTCCCTGCAAGTGATTAATATGCTCGATGACAGCGAGCAAGTGAAAACAATAGGTGAGTTGGGCAAACTCAGGGAGCGTTTCGAGTACGCGGTTGGTGTCATTCAGCAGCGGGTGAAATCAGTAGAGGATCCGAGCCGCTCAGAGCAACTGCTTGAGCAGGTCAAAGCACTCAATAACGACGGCGAGTTCTTCGCCAACATGGAAGCGTTGATCTATTCCCATCAGGATGTCGAACGGATGGAGCAGCAGAACTTGGTGCTGTTCCAGCAGTTGAACCAAACCGTCGACGATATTATACAGGCGGCGAATACCGGTACCCAGCAGGCAGTTACCCAGGTCGATGAAACCCTCACAGTCGCGCGAAATAGCCTGATTGCGATTTCTGCCCTTGGGATGGTGGCCTTGGTACTCATTATGTGGCGCTATGTTTATGCCCGGGTGATCCGCCGGATCAATGATTACAGCAAAGCCCTGATGGCACTGGCTCGGGGCGATTTGGCGATCCGCTTAACCACCCAGGGTGATGATGAGCTCGCGCAGATGGGGCGGGCGATTATGGTAGCCCGTGATACCGCCTACGAACGGCACAGACTGGCGCAAGTTGAATCGAAGATCCGTTCTGAGTTGCAGCAGCATAAAAATAGCCTGGAACAATTGGTGGCAGAGAGAACCAGCCAGTTGGAAAAGGCTAACGAGAAGCTCAACCAGGAAGTGCAGAACCATGCTAAGGCGCGGGATGAAGCTGAGCAGGCCAACCGGGCGAAATCGGCATTCCTGGCGACCATGAGTCATGAAATCCGCACTCCGATGAACGGGGTGCTCGGTACGGCATCCTTGCTTGCCGATACCGGACTCACCGACAAGCAGGCGGAATATTTGAAGGTGATCAATCGCAGCGGCGAAACCCTGCTCGATATTCTCAACGATGTGCTGGATTATTCGAAGATCGAAGCCGGCCACCTGGACATCAGGCCTGCTAATTTCTCGCTCCATACTTTGGTCAAGGATGTCTACAGCCTATTTGCCGGACGGGCACAGGGTAAACATATCCGTTTGCTGACCGAGATTGATGACAACGTCGCGGAATACTGGGTCGGGGATGCGACACGTATCCGCCAAGTGTTGGCTAACTTGGTCGGCAATGCCGTCAAGTTTACTGAAAACGGCCAGGTGTCGGTGTATGTGACCGCATCGGCGCATGACCCTTCTCGCCTGCATTTTGAAGTGGAGGATACTGGTGTTGGTATCCCCCACCATGAGCAAGAGGTAATGTTCGATGCCTTCCAGCAGTCAAGCGAGGGCCGTCAGGCGGTGGGGGGAACAGGATTGGGACTGGCTATCAGCAAACGTATCGTCGAGGCCATGGGCGGAGAAATTGGCCTGGTCTCATCGCCTGGCGAAGGGAGCTGCTTCTGGTTTACCCTGACGCTAGAGCCTGGCGAGCAGAGCGAGATTTTAAGCCTTGAAATGGTATCGAGCCTTCCTGCGGCCAAGGTGCTGCTGGTAGAAGATAATCCGGTCAACAGCCTGGTCGCCGAGGGCTTCCTGCGCCGCTTGGGTCATCATACTGTGGTGGCCGAAGATGGCCAGCAGGCGAGGGAAGTCTATGCCGGGCATGACTTTGATATTGTCCTGCTGGATATTAATCTGCCGGATACCGATGGGGTAACCTTGCTTGGTGAGCTCAAACGACTCAAAGGTACGGGGCAAGTTTCCGATACGACACCATTTATCGCTTTTTCTGCCCATGTGTTCAACGAAGAGGTCGAGCAATATTTGGCCGCCGGGTTTGCCGGTTTCCTACCTAAACCGCTGGTCGAGCACCAACTGCTGGACGTCATGAATGCGATTTTAGGTGGCAATGAGCATGTCGATGCTTTAGAGCAAGCCCATTTTGTGCAGGAAGAAGCGGCGAGTAATAGCCGTAGTGACAATGAAGAAGATGTCGAGGTAAGTGCAACTATGACCGAGCAAATACCGCTGTTGGATGAATCTGTGTTGAGTGGTGATCTCCAGGTGCTGGGCCAGGCGATGGTCGAGAAGATGATCTCCCTGTTTGCCGAGTCATCGCAAGCGACCATGGCTAAATTGCTGCCGGCCATGCAGAGTGGCGATAATGCATCGGTATCTGGCCTGTCACATAACCTCAAGGGGGCGGCAGGCACCATGGGGTTGCGCCAGCTGCATCAGGTTTGCTTGGAAATCGAGACGTCGGCAAAGGAAGGCCGGGTTGAGGAGGGGGCTGCCAATGAGCTCGAGGCAGTGTATCAGCAATCGCTCAAGGCGTTAGCAGATGCTTTTTCTAACGGTGACAAATAAGAAAAGGCTATTGGTAAAATAGATGATTGTAGCAGGAGGTAACTTCCATCCTGCTACAGCAAGGACCACTGAAAAGTCAGTGGTTTTCTTTATTTCTCTTTATAAAATGCAGACTTCGGCGCGTTGGGAATGTCACCGGTTTCGGTCGGGTTGCTAGGATCCCCGCTCCATTCAAACCAGCCACCGTCATAGACGCTGATGTCTTGCCAGCCCATCACATGGGCGTAGAAGAAGGCCTCGGATGCTCGCCAGCCGGTACCGCAATAGAACGAAACTGTCTGCGATGCGTCAATGCCCCAGTCTTTCCAGAAGTCAGTCATGATATTCGGGCTGATCATGGTGTCATCTGGGTTGCGAAAGTCTTCCAGATGGTAGGCGTCAGATCCCGCGTGGCCCCATTTTGAGCCCTTGATACGGCCTTTGGGCTCGATGTAACGGTAACCGCTCGTCTCACCAACATATTCGGCCCAGCTGCGGATACTGACCAATGACTGATGCTCAGGATCTGCTAATATTTCACGTGCCCCAGGGACGTCAATGATGTACTGAGGATTGGCTGGAATAGTGCGGCCAAACTCGACAGGCTTGGCGTGGTTACGCAGTGGCTGGGTTGAATAACCTGCATTGACCCAGGATTGCCAGCCGCCGTTGAGTAGGCGTACATCATCAACACCGGCATACATAAGTAGGCTGGCGGCGCGGGCTGCGGCGGTATTGTCACGGCCGTACAGGATCACCGTTGTATCGTGGGCGATCCCCAATTCTTTGATGGTCGCCGCTAGCTTGCTGTCGTCAACTCGGTTCCACCAAGGCTCTGATTCAATATTGTTGGTATTGAGGTAGAGTGCAGAAGGTATATGGGCGGCAAGGTATTTTGTCGGTGGTCCCCAGGCGACTTCGACCACTTTGTAGCCTTTTGCCGGTGGGTGAAGGACATCTTTGCCGTTGATCAGCTGATTGAGCCACTGTGCAGGTACAAGCTGCTGGTAGTTTTCAAGCGCAGTAAGCGGACCTGAAAAGTCAGTAACCGCCTGGCTAATAAGCTGAATATTGTTATTGCCAAGGCTCTTAAGCTGGGATTGTAAAATGTCCGCTTTTTCAGGCTGGCAATAGAGATAAGTCGGCTTGGTCAGGTCGATACCGCGGTTTTCGAGCTCGGCTCGGACAACCTGAGGGCGAAGCGTCGATAGCCAATCGGCATCGAAATTAATAGCACCAGGAAAGTGGCCACCACGTGTCTGGTTGGCTTCGGGCCAGCCGTTGTAGTGATTACTCGACCGACAATCGATGATTTGAAAGTCTTGGTTATTTTCGGCGGCTAACTGATCAAAAGTTGCCGCCATAAGTTGGGGACTCATTACGGCTGCAGAAGAGAGCAGGGCCCATTTTGTTAGTTTCATTGGAGTTACCTAGCATAAAAAACAGAGCCAGCATTATATTATGCTGGCTCGCTACTTTATTGATATAAGTAATGTTCTTTCGGTTTAGCTTGCTTGCGCTGCGGTATTTTTCGAGCGGTTCACATTTTTGCTACTAGGCTTGCGGCCACGTTGGTTTGGCTTTTGGCCTCTTGGCTTCACATCGCTGTTACGGGAGTTTTTGCCGTTGCCGTTGCCGCTACGTTTGCGTTGCTGGCCGTCAGCATTACGAGGTTTATTATCACCTTGTTTTGGTGCGTTACCTTTGCGAGGGCCTGAGTTGCGTTTTGGCTGGTTACTGCGGTTGTCGCTACGTTTTTCAGTACGCTTTTCAGTATTGCTTTCTGCCGCTTCTTTTGGCTTTTTGGGTTTCTTTGGCTTTTTCGCTTTAAGCGGTTTGATCGGCAAAGAGTTCGGTAGCGCATTGGTTGGCACAAAGCCCATTACATCTTTGCGCTCAAGGTGCTGCTGAATCAACTGCTCAATGGCGTTAAGCTCTTTGATTTCATCGGCGCACACCAGTGAAACTGCATGGCCTTCAGCTCCTGCACGGCCGGTACGGCCGATACGGTGAACATAGTCTTCGGCCACATTTGGCAAGTCAAAGTTGACTACTTGTGGCAACTGGTCGATATCGATACCACGTGCGGCAATGTCGGTTGCCACCAAGATGCGGATCTCACCGGTTTTGAAGTTTGCCAATGCCTTGGTACGGGCACCCTGGCTCTTGTTACCGTGGATAGCCGCCGCGGTAATGTCACGCTCTTCAAGGTATTTTGCCAAGCGGTTCGCACCGTGCTTGGTACGGGTGAAAACCAGTGCCTGATGCCATTTTTTCTCTTGGATCAGCTTGGTCAACAGTGCTGGCTTTTTCTTCTTATCCGTTGGGTAGATCCACTGCTGTACCGTTTTGGCCGTGCTGTTGCGCGGCGTTACTGAAATCTCTACTGGGTTGTTGGTCAGCTCGCGGGCCAACTCACGGATTTCTTCCGAGAAGGTTGCAGAGAACAGCAGGTTCTGACGCTTGGCAGGAAGTAGCGCCAAAATCTTTTTGATGTCACGGATAAAGCCCATATCCAGCATACGGTCGGCTTCATCAAGTACCAGTACTTCTAGCTGGTTGAACTTAACAGCGTTCTGGCCGATAAGATCCAACAAGCGGCCAGGTGTAGCGACTAGTACGTCGGCACCTTTGCGCATGCGCATCATCTGCGGATTGATTTTAACCCCACCGAATACGACCGCCGAGCTAAGTGGCAGTTTCTTGGAGTAGGTTGCTACATTTTCACCCACCTGTGCCGCCAGCTCGCGAGTTGGTGTTAGAACAAGTGCTCGCACTTGGTTCGCACGTACGATAGGGCCTTTTGATAGGCGCTCAAGAATAGGCAGGGTGAAGCCTGCGGTTTTGCCTGTTCCTGTTTGAGCTGCGGCCATAACGTCTCGACCTTCCAAAACCGCAGGGATAGCCTGTGCCTGAATAGGAGACGGGGTTTCATAGCCTTGGTTGGCAACAGCTTCAAGGATTGGGGTACAAAGGCCCAAAGAGGCAAAACTCATAGATAATTCTCAGTTGGATGAAAAGTATGATCTGCCTCACACAGGCAGCAAGCGGGCTAGCTTACAGCAGGATCGGGAAAAGTCCTAATCTTTCAGATTATTCTATCGGTCGGCCAGTGATTGTGGATCAGCTTTCACCGCTTGCGATAAGTGTCTCAAACCGCTCATTGCCGCGCAGGGATTCGAAGTCCTGCTCTTCGGCGGCTAGCTCGCGCAAGGAGGCACTGTCACGGACCGCTTGTTCCAAGTCATTGATAGCCATTTCTTCGGAGCCGAGGCAGGCATAGGCACAGGCACGTTGATAGAGGGCGTGGGCATTGCTGGGATCGAGCTCTAATACCCGGTTACACAAGCTTAACGCCCAGTAAAACTCCCTGATTTCCATGGCCGCATCGGCTTTGTAGATCAGAGCCTCCAAGTCACCGGGGCGAATTTTCAAAATGTCGTCATAGACCTCGATTTTTTGTTCCGGCGTCTGCAGGCCCTGCGAGCGTAACCATAGGTTGTGGATTTCGTTGATGGTTTCAATCTCTTTGTTGTTCTGGGCAATGATACGGGTTTTGCGCTTGAGATCTTGTTCGAGGCGTTGGAACTTCTTCTCATATTGTTCAGCAATAGACTGAAGCTGCTGGTCGGCGGCTTTCTTGGTGTTGTCGCGCAGCTCACGCAGCGACTGCCAGCCGATCAGGGCAAACAGGGACGCGGCACCAGCAATGAGGTAGAAGAAATAGGTGACAGTGACATTGGCGTAGTTCATCGACTTATCGGCGACAGCCAGTTCCCGATCGGTGATTTCGATCACCAACCGGCGCTCAAGATCCTGCTGGTCGATACGCAGCGCCTTGAGTTCATCAAGGATGTACCTTTCCATCAAGGGGCGCTCCAGTATTTTATCTTCTGCTGGCGGTTTCTCGGCACTGGCAAGGGCCGAAAAGGCGAAGGCAACAAGTAGGATCAGATGACGAGATAACATAGCGACTTCCTTGAGTAAAAATATACTACTAGGATCAGTCTAAAGGAATGGCTGTTCGATTGGAAATTGAAGAAGAGAAAGAAAAGCGCTGATGGCCTGAGTATGTTGATTGCTTACTAACAACGAGGCACAGGAAGAGATTGGTTGGCGGCCAAAACCTTGGTTACCACCAGCGCTGGAGAGACGTCGAAATAGGATTGCTAGTCTTCGAAACCACCTTCTTTCTGAACGGTAGCCAGCATCGACCTGCGCTTGAGCTCTTTATCGGCTTCTTGCTGGCAATGGACGGTGTTGGCTTCTTCGAAGCTGGTTTCTGCAGTGTTTGAAAAAACAAAATCTTTATTAAAAATCAGCATGACGTTTTACCCTCAAGTCATCATGTTGTTTACGGATCACATCCTGTCTTGATTTGGTTAAAAAACCATCATCCCTGACTAATTATTTTAAGGAGGAGGAAAGAGGCGTAGTTCACACTTTCTTTGCCTACAGTAGGCGTAGAGCGACCAAAGGCTCGTCAATCTATACCGAGCAGCTCTAGTGCGAGTCGGGCTGAGTCAAACGCAAACTCAGAGGGGGCAATCTCATGGCGATTGATCCATTTAATAGCCGCAACATCATCATTTGCCTGCATTTTTGGCTTGCTATCAAGTGTTATCTGATAGAAGGCATCACAGGTTTTGTACGTCGTACCTCGGTATTTATAAGTATTGGGTGCCGAGCCGATATAGCGCATGCCGGCAGGCTGAAAGCCAAGTTCTTCTTCGAGTTCGCGGCAGAGCGCTTGTTCTAAAGATTCATCGTAATCGACAAACCCTCCCGGGAAATCGAGCATGCCTTTACCCGGTTGCCGCCCTCGCTCTGCCACCAAGATATCATCACCGCAGCAGATAACCGCCAGCACTGCCGAAGCGGTATTGTGGAAATAGGTAAACTGACAGTGGTCACAGCAAAACACTTTGGCAGTGGTGCGGGAAAGTGTGGCTTGTCCGCAAGATGGGCAGAACATATGGCACTCTTCTGGAGAAACGAATGGCCAAACTATACCAGACTAAGTAATTGCCTGACTATATTGAGAGCTATCCCTGCCGCTGCAGTGCTACCCGAGATGATAGCCATTCTTCATTAAACCAATCCGTGAATGCCAAGCGCGATTGGGTTAAAATTCAGTAAGCGTTATCCCCTCGTCTTTCTCGCTGAATAAAGCACCTAAAGTTGCTTGGGTACATAGCGCCTTGTTAATTATTGAAGTCACCACTGGTAAATAAAATGTCTGAAGAACACGAAGAATATGAAGTTGAAGCCCTTGGGGTTGAGGTGAGTGCCCAGCCTATTGAGCTTTATAAGGTGTTGAAAATTGCCAACGCCGTAAGTGGTGGCGGTGAAGCCAAATTCGCGATTGCCGAAGGCTATGTCGCGGTCAACGGTGAGCTGGAGCAGCGCAAGCGCCGCAAGGTGTACGACGGTGATGTCATTGAGTTCAACAATGAGTTCTACCTAGTGCTTTGCGATCAGCCGGTGACAGATGTGGCTGAAAAGCCGAAGAAAGCCGCCGAGCCAAAAACTGCCCCACGCGCAAAGTCAGGCTCAAAACCAGCAAAAGGCAAAGGACTGGGGGCTAAATCGAAAGCAGGAACTCAAGGGAAGAGTTCTCAAGGTAATCGTTCTAAAGCCAAGAAAGGGCCAGCGGACAAAGCGACCGGCAGAAAGCCAATTAGTTTCTAGGCTCATCTGTGACAAGTCAGGGTTATTGATTAGAGAGTATAGAAGGCCGCGATTGCGGCCTTTTTGTTGGGGATGTGCTTGTGCCAGCGGAACCTCAGGCGCTAAGCCGCGCGATGGTTGCTTAGCCCGTATTTCTTTATCTTGCGGTACAAAGTCGCAATACCAATCCCCAGTTCTTCGGCCACCATCTTACGGTTGCCAAGGCGTGAAATAGCCTCCTCTATACGGATCTTTTCCATTTCTTCCAGGCTCATCGAGCAGTCGTCATTCAACAGCTCCTGCGGGCTGGACGCTTCAGGGGTTTGCTCGAAATAGGGGGGAAGCAAATCGACGTCGATCGGGTCGCCTTCCGGAACGACATTGACAAGGTATTCCACTAGGTTGCTAAGCTCGCGTACGTTGCCCGGCCAGTGGTAGCCATTGAGACGGCGCATGGCTTCCGCACTGATCCCCGGATAGGTCACCCCGATTTTTTGGGTGTGATGCTCGAGGAAGTAGTTGATCAGCAGCGCGATATCCCCTTCACGTTCCTTGAGCGGCGGCAGGTGAATAGGGATGACGTTGAGGCGGTAATACAAATCCTCGCGGAATTTGTTGGTGGCGATCATCTCCTGGAAATTACGGTTGGTGGCCGAAATAATGCGGATATCGACCGGAACCGCTTTGTTGGAGCCAATTGGCATCACTTCACGTTCTTCCAGCACACGCAACAGTTTGGCCTGCAACGTCATCGACATATCGCCAATTTCATCGAGGAACAGCGTGCCCTTGTTGGCGGCCTGGATCAAACCGGTTTTGCCTTTGGTCGATGCGCCGGTAAAGGCACCTTTGACATAGCCGAACAGTTCGCTTTCCAATAGCTGATCAGGGATAGCCGCACAGTTGATTGCAATGAAAGGGTACTGGCTGCGATCGCTCAGGTTATGGACCGCATTGGCGATCACTTCCTTACCGGTACCACTCTCGCCGTTGATCAGGACGCTGGATGGGCTGCTGGCAATGCGGGTGATGAGCTTCTTCAGCTGGCGCATCTTGCTGCATTCGCCGATAACGGTGGCGAACTGTGGCTCATGATCCGGGATCATCAATGCGCTATTAGGTTGATGAAAGGCCATCAGGAAAAGTTGATGGCCGTGGGCGTTATAAAACTGCCCAACTAATAATTCCTGCCGGCCACCGAGTGAAATAATATGTTGTTGGTGGCCCTTCATCTCATTGTTGTGTAGAGAGAGCGGCTGAATATTAATTTCAATACTGTGCAGCGCTTCCTGAGTTATATTCAGGTTGTTGAGTGCGGGCTGGTTGCCGTATTTTACCCGGTTGTTTTCATCGAGAACTAATACGCCCTGGTCCATGTTTTCAATAAGATTGGTAAACACCTCATCGAGACCGTCGCTATTACTGTTTTTCTCGACAACTTTAGACACCACTATTTGGGCAATATGTTTGATGTAGTCGGAGAACAGCTGGACATTATCTTTTATCCTCTCGCGTGACTCTTCACTGAACGCAACGAGGCTGATCACTCCAAGGCAGCGATCCTCAATCATGATCGGCACCCCGAGGAAGGCCATTTCACGACAGCCATTCTTGTTGGTACAGCCTTCACACAAAGGATCGGTTCTTGATTTGACGACAACTTTTTCTTCATGTGTTTCAAGAATATATCTGAATATTCTTGAGCTGGTATTTAGCTTTTTTCCAAAAAACTTACTATAGGGACCAGTACCTGCAATTCTGACCAAATCGGCATCGACGACTTCAGCATCGATTTTCAACACCGCCGACAGCATTTGGGTGAAGCGGAGGATAGTCGGTTGCAACTGCATTAACTCTGAGGGTCTTGGTGTATTCAGCATATTGACTGGCTTATTCCTTTAATGACCGAATTAACATAAAGAAAAACCCTGTTATGCTGTTTGATATGTGTCAGGGTTTTTAGATTGAATATTTCAAAAAGAAATATTTTGCTACCAATGTCACACGGGAATATCAATATGATAATTCCCCTTTTTTATCACTATCATTTTGGTCTCAGTAAATGATATCAACTGATAGTGTCTTTTTTATCATTCTCTGGCTCTTACCATATAAACAAATCACGTTAAAAATGCCCACCCCAGTATTTATGCGGCTTGCCGAAGGGCGGTGGGACTTTATTTTCCAGTAAATTATTTTTGGCACAGTTATTGATTGTTAGTGAATTAAGTACGCAATCACCTAACTTTGTAAACCCTTAAGTTAAGGCGGAAGATCCTGAACATTTACCTTTGTTTGCAATCTCAATGCCTTAAACCAATACCAAATGAATGATCGCTGATTGAGCAATGCTGAAGGCTGTCATTACCCATTAAGCGACTGGACAGTGGCGTAACGCGCTGCCAGGGACGAATAACAATTGAAACCGGGAAGATAATCATGAAGAGCATCAACGAACTTATCAAGGAAATCAAAGAGCTAAAATCTGAGTTACATGACAAAGACTTTCTGCTGACGTGGGAGCAAACCCCGGAAGAGCTTGAGCGTGTATTGAAAACAGCCCAGGTCCTTAAAGCGATGCGTCAGGAAAATATTGCTACCAACGTGTTTAATAACGGGCTCGGAATTTCCCTGTTCCGCGATAACTCAACCCGTACCCGCTTCTCCTATGCTTCAGCGATCAACATGCTAGGTCTTGCCCAGCAGGACTTGGATGAAGGCAAATCACAAATTGCCCACGGTGAAACAGTCCGTGAAACCGCCAACATGATCTCTTTCTGTGCCGATGCTATCGGTATCCGTGATGACATGTACCTAGGCGCGGGTAATGCTTACATGCGTGAAGTGGGTGAAGCCTTGGATGACGGCGTGAAAGAAGGCGTGCTTCCTCACCGTCCTGCCCTGGTGAACCTGCAATGTGATATCGACCACCCAACCCAGTCTATGGCTGACTTGGCATGGTTGGAAGAGCACTTCGGTGGCCTGGATAAGCTGAAAGGCAAGAAAATAGCCATGACATGGGCTTACTCGCCAAGCTACGGCAAGCCACTGTCTGTCCCTCAGGGCATCATCGGTTTGATGACCCGTTTCGGTATGGACGTTACCCTGGCTCACCCTGAAGGCTACGACCTGATCCCTGAAGTGGTCGAAGAAGCGCGCAAGAACGCAGAAGCCTCTGGCGGTAGCTTCACTCAGGTTGCCAGCATGGAAGAAGCGTTCAAAGATGCGGACATCGTCTATCCGAAATCTTGGGCTCCTTACCAAGTGATGGGCCGCCGTACCGAACTGCTACGAGCTAACGACCATGATGGTCTGAAGGCATTGGAAAAAGAATGTCTTGGCCAGAATGCTAATCACAAAGACTGGCATTGCACCGAAGAGATGATGAAGCTGACTAAAGATGGCGAAGCGCTATACATGCACTGCCTACCAGCAGACATCACCGGCGTATCGTGCGAAGAAGGCGAAGTGGAAGAGTCGGTATTTGAGAAATACCGTATCGCAACTTATAAGGAAGCGAGCTGGAAGCCATACATTATTGCGGCAATGATACTAAACCGTAAATACCAGGAGCCTGGGCACATTCTGCAAGAGCTGCTGGATGATGCGAAGAAGCGCGTTAAATAACCGCTTGCTGCATCAATACTTTTCCTGCCTTGGTGCATTCGCCTGGTTCATACGCGATGGTGTGACAGGGCAGGGAACCCCTAGTCGATCTATCTGTATCTTTATGCTTGGGTCATGCTAGCCCATAAGCGGGGGGGAATACCCTTGGGTAATTAACGCCCCCGCCTTTTTCTTTCTCTTATTTTATGAGGTCTGGTCGTGTCTACGTTCACTCTTAAAATGGAGATCGCCGATAACCGCCATTATAACGGTCAGCTTTCTCCACTCTTTACCGCCGCTGAAGCGGAAAAAGCCCGCGCATTCCACCAAGCTGTGGAAGGCTACCAGCCGACACCTTTACATTCGCTTGACTGCCTGGCCAAAGACATCGGTGTTGGCAAAATCCTGGTTAAAGACGAAGCCTACCGCTTCGATTTGAATGCTTTTAAGATGCTGGGGGGCGCCTATGCGATTGCCCGCTTGCTGTGTGATGAGTTCAAGCTCGATATCAATGCCTTTGATTTCGCCAAGCTGAGAAACGACATTACAGAAAAAATGACCTTTGCGACCGCAACCGATGGCAACCACGGCCGTGGTGTAGCATGGGCCGCCAATAAACTCGGTCAGAACGCTGTGGTTTATATGCCAAAAGGTGCTGCCGATGAGCGTGTTAACAACATCCGTGCCCTGGGGGCCGAATGTATTGTGACCGACATGAACTACGACGATACCGTGCGCCTCGCGATCAAAACCGCCGATGAAAACGGTTGGAAAGTGGTACAGGACACGGCATGGGAAGGGTATACCGAAATCCCGACTTGGATCATGCAGGGTTACACCACTATGGCAGCAGAAGCTGTCGACCAAATGAAAGCGATGGCTGTTGAACGCCCGACTCACGTGTTCCTACAGGCCGGCGTTGGCGCGATGGCCGGCGGCGTGCTGGGCTACCTGTGTGACCAATACGGTCCTGACAAACTGCACTCAGTGGTTGTCGAGCCTGATCAAGCTGACTGTATCTACCGCTCGGGGATCAGCGAAAAAGGTGAAATGATCAATGTCGATGGCGATCTTGCCACCATCATGGTTGGTCTGGCATGTGGTGAACCTAACCCAATCGGCTGGCCGGTATTGCGTGATTGCTCTACCCAGTTTGTTTCCTGCCAGGACAGTGTTGCAGCCCTCGGTATGCGTGTCCTCGGCAATCCATTGGGTGACGATCCTCGAGTTGTGTCTGGTGAGTCTGGCGCAGTCGGTGCTGGTTTGCTTGCCGCCATTCATTTCCACCCAGAAAAAGAAAAGCTGATGGAAAAAATGGGCCTCAACAAAGACTCGGTGGTGCTCTTGATTAATACCGAAGGGGATACTGACCCTGTCCACTACCGCGAAGTCGTGTGGGGCGGCAAACACCAAACTATTTGACCATTTATTTGGGCTAGTTAGCACATGCCTGTGCTAACTAGCGTCACTAAATGCTCAAGAAATAGATGAATAAAGAATTTTAAATTTAGTGCCTTGTTGGTGTCATCAATAGGCAGGGTGCCGTGAAAATCGATCATACCGGGTGTGATGACCACCGCCCGGTTCAAGGAGAATTATAATGAACATCCCATTTGCCCAAGTACTGGAAAAAGCCCAAGACTACAAAGCGGACATGACCCGTTTCCTTCGTGACATGATTGCCATTCCAAGTGAAAGCTGTGACGAAGAAAAAGTGGTACTGCGCATCAAAGAAGAAATGGAAAAAGTCGGTTTTGACAAAGTAGAAATCGACCCAATGGGCAACGTACTGGGTTGGATTGGTCACGGTCCTCACCTCATCGCGATGGATGCACATATCGATACCGTGGGTGTCGGTAATATGGATAACTGGGACTTCGACCCATATGAAGGTATGGAAGATGACGAAGTGATCGGTGGCCGTGGTGCATCGGATCAGGAAGGCGGCATGGCGTCTATGGTTTACGCCGGTAAGATCATCAAAGATCTTGGCCTAGAAGACGAATACACCTTACTAGTAACCGGTACTGTCCAGGAAGAAGACTGTGACGGTCTGTGCTGGCAGTACATTATCCAGGAAAGCAACATCCGCCCTGAGTTTGTCGTTTCGACTGAACCAACTGATTGCCAGATCTACCGCGGCCAGCGCGGCCGTATGGAAATCCGTGTTGATGTATCCGGTGTCAGTTGCCACGGCTCAGCACCTGAGCGTGGTGATAATGCCATCTTCAAAATGGGCCATATTCTAGGCGATATCGAGAAACTGGCTTCCAACCTTGGTGACGACCCATTCCTAGGCAAAGGCACATTGACGGTTTCTGAAGTCTTCTTCACCTCACCAAGCCGTTGTGCGGTAGCGGATAGCTGTGCGGTGTCTATCGACCGTCGTCTGACTTGGGGCGAAACGTGGGAAGGTGCTATCAAGGAAATCGAAGAGCTTGAAGCGGTTAAGAAATTCGGTGGTAAAGTATCTATGTACAACTACGACCGTCCTGCCTACACCGGTTTGGTTTACCCAACTGAGTGCTACTTCCCAGCATGGAAGATCGACGAAGAGCATGTTGCAACCAAGACTCTGGAAGCGTCTTACGAGCTACTGTTCGACAAGAAACCTACCGTTGATAAGTGGACCTTCTCAACCAACGGCGTTTCTATCATGGGCCGCTACGGTATCCCAGTGATCGGCTTTGGTCCTGGTAAAGAGCCAGAAGCACACGCGCCAAACGAGAAGACTTGGAAAGATCATCTAGTCACTTGTGCTGCAATGTACGCTGTTATCCCACAGATGTACCTGAAAGAGTTGAAGAAGTAATAAAACGTGACGGGTAGGGTATTACGCTCTCTATGCTTTGCCTGTCCATCCTTTTCCGTCCTGGGGGTGCCGACCGCTCTGCCTAACGTTGGCCACATATCCCCCCCAGGATGGATTTCTTTTTTATGAGCAAGTTACCTCTGAACCCGTATTTTGAAGTAGCTTGACGATATAGGCAGGCGCTTGCTGTTCCTTTTGTCCGTTAGGCCTGAAGTTCTAAGTCATAGCGGGCAAACGAAACAGCATCCTTTTTATCTTAGGCAGAGAAGGAATAAAGTATGTTTTCCGCGGCGTCGAAAAAAACATCAGAAAACCAAGCGGCGATCCTGACCCAGCCCCGTCCGGGGACCATGTTGATCCGCCAGGGAATAGTGGTCGATCACCAGCAGGCACAAAAAGCCGATATTCTTATC
Source organism: Photobacterium gaetbulicola Gung47 (assembly GCA_000940995.1). Lineage (NCBI taxonomy): Bacteria > Pseudomonadati > Pseudomonadota > Gammaproteobacteria > Vibrionales > Vibrionaceae > Photobacterium > Photobacterium gaetbulicola. The sequence continues at coordinate 2,824,811 of CP005974.1, read as the reverse complement.
GTTGACGGCAAGATCGCCGATATTGCCCCTGAAATCCACATCATTCCCAAGCAGTGTGAAATCATCGAGGCGGCGGGACTGTATGTCATGCCGGGCGGTATTGATGTCCATACCCATTTCAATATCGATGTTGGTATTGCGCGCAGTTGCGATGATTTTTTCTCCGGTACCCGCGCAGCAGCATGTGGCGGCACCACCACGGTTGTTGACCATATGGGCTTTGGCCCAAAAGGTTGCAGCCTTCATCACCAGTTGAATGTCTATCAGAAATACGCCAAGGAAACGGCCGTTATCGACTATAGCTTCCATGGGGTTATCCAGCATGTAAATGAAGACATCCTCGCTGAAATGGCTTCGATGGTCGAAGAAGAGGGGATATCTAGCTTCAAGTTGTACCTGACCTACGGTTACAAACTTGATGACGAAGACGTGCTCAAGGCACTGATCCAGCTTAAACAAGTCGGTGCGTTGGCTACCGTGCACCCCGAGAACGATGCTGCCATTGCCTTGCGCCGTAGCCAGTTGCTTGAGCAGGGCAAGACCGCACCTAAATACCACGCGGTAAGCCGCCCGCTGGAGTGCGAAGCCGAGGCCATTGCCCGGATGATCAACCTTGCCAAACTGGCCGGTGATGCCCCTTTGTACATTGTCCACCTCTCCAATGGGCTTGGCCTGGATTATGCCCGGCTCGCCCGTGACAACCACCAGCCGGTGTGGGTGGAAACCTGCCCGCAATACCTGATGCTTGATGACAGTTGCTACGAGCGGGAAGACGCCCTCAAGTATATCCTCAGCCCTCCTCTGCGCCCGGCTGCGGAGCGAGAGAAACTCTGGCTCGGGCTGGTGGATGGCAGTATCGATACGGTTGCCACCGATCATTGCGCGTTTACCTACCACGATCAAAAACAACGCGGCAAAGACAACTTTAGCGCTTGCCCTAACGGGATGCCCGGTGTTGAAACCCGAATGCCATTGCTGTTCTCTGAAGGCGTGATGAAAGGGCGGCTGAGCCCGAGCCGTTTTGTCGAGCTGACCAGTTACCTGCCTGCCAAGCTGTTTGGCCTTTATCCGCAAAAAGGCGCCTTGCAGGCCGGATCAGATGCTGACTTAGTGCTGTTCGACCCAGAGCAAGAAGTTTCAATCAAACACGAATTACTACACGACAACGCAGATTACACCCCGTTTGAAGATATCCAAACCCAGGGCTGGCCAGTGATGACCATCAGCCGTGGGGACGTTGTAGCGTGTAATGGCGAATTTACGGGGAAAGCTGGGAATGGCCGCTTTATTCGCCGCAAACCGTTCGATGCCAGTGCGCTGTAAACCGTAACGAACGGGCAGGGGTGATAGCCCCAAAACAACAAGGATAATTCAAGGAGTAGTTATGAACACCCCAACCAAGAAGAGTACTGCTGTCGTCGCCTTAGGGGGAAATGCACTGTTGCGTCGCGGCGATGCGCCAAGTTTTACCAACCAACTTGCCAATATCAAGATTGCCGCCAAGGCGATTGCGGAAATTGCCAAGGAATACCAAGTGGCGATTGTCCATGGTAATGGGCCTCAGGTCGGTTTGTTAGCGTTGCAAAACCTGGCTTACGACAAGGTTCAGCCTTACCCGCTCGATGTTTTGGGCGCCGAAAGTGAAGGTATGATCGGCTATATGCTGGCGCAGGAGTTGCAAAACCTGATGCCGGATACTGAAGTCACCAGCTTGCTGACCCGTATCGAAGTCGATCCGAACGACCCGAGTATGCTCGACCCGACCAAGTTCGTTGGCCCTGTCTACAACGAGGAAGAAGCCGGTATCTTGGCTGAAGCCAACAACTGGACCATGAAACGTGATGGCGAATTTGTCCGCCGCGTCGTACCGTCACCCAAGCCGCTGAACATCATCGATAAGAAATCTATCGAAACCCTGTTGGGCGCTGGCGACATTGTGATCTGCTGCGGTGGTGGCGGGATCCCGGTACGCAAAACCGACTGCGGTTACGCCGGGGTCGAAGGGGTGATCGACAAAGATCTGGCTGCCACTTTGCTGGCCAAGCAGCTCAAAGCCGACAAGTTATTGATCCTGACTGATGCCGATGCGGTCTACCTTGACTGGGGCACCGAGAACCAGCGCGCACTGCGCTCTACCACGCCGGCTCAGCTGAGCGAATACCAATTCCCGGCAGGCTCGATGGGCCCGAAAGTTGAAGCCGCCGCCGACTTCGCCCAGTTCGGTGGCAGAGCCTACATCGGCGCCTTGGAAGAAGGGCTGGATGTACTGGCCGAGCGAGCAGGTACCTGTGTTAGTGAGTAGCTGCTAGTGGTTTAATCCAGGCTTGATGAACAAACAGCAACTCAAGGAATTGGGTTGCTGTTTTTTTTGTGGGGATCAATGAATAGCCACTAACAATCTGCCACAGATCTCAAACGTTGCTGACTTTTATATTTTCATTTCTAAAATCTTTCTTAATCATGACCAATCGAACCATCGTTCATGGAAAGATAGGCGAGTCATATCGGATGGCCATGTTTGCCTCATTCGCGTTTCTAAACTGTTTTATTGCAACTGTGGTCGCTTTGTATACAGTGACGCAGCATGCTAGAGCGGGTATTTCACACTCATTATTAATAAGACGTCTTGAAGCTATGACACTCCAGGCAATATTTTTAAACCAACAATAAGTCAGAAATAGACAAACATGACATGAAGAAAATTGAGTATCAAAATAGCATGAAAAAATTAAACCTCGCTTTTGCTGCTTTCATCTTTACTGTGCTTGCGGGCTGCTCGTCAACTGAGGCAGTCTATGATGAAAAAACAAAGGTTTACGCCAAGTCACATAAGCTTGTTGGCCAAGCGTCGTGGTATGGTGACAGATACCACGGAAAGCTCACTGCAAGTGGTGAGCGGTATAACATGAGAGCCTATACAGCGGCTCATAAAACCTTACCTTTTGGGACTATCGTGAGGGTTACAAATACAGCTAACAACAAAACGGTAGATGTGAAGATCAATGATCGAGGTCCTTTTGCCAAAGACCGAGTCATTGACCTTTCTCATAAGTCATTTGAACAAATAGGTGACACCAAGAAAGGCTTAGCACCGGTCAAAATTCAAATTATTGATGATAGTAATACCTTCAGGTATAAGCACTAATCCCCTAATCAAAGTTAGCTTGGACTGATTTGTGTAGCAGCTTGCTGCACAAATCGGTACTGACGCTGTTGCTAGGTGAGGTTGTCGTTAATCGTCTTCTTACCGCACTTTTCGCAAATACTATGGCGTGAAAAGTCATCCATAGTGGCTTCAAACGCGCCAACCGCAGCACTTTTAATAAAGCCTTTTAAGAAATCCTTAAATTTGCTCTGCTCAGGTTCATCTCGAACTAAAACAACAATATGCTTAGTCTCCATTGCGCATTTGGAGCAGTAGTGAACTTCTTCATTTGTCAGCATGAGGCGTCTCGATGTGATGAGTTTCTATCGATTGAAGTTACCTGAACACCTTTCTTGCCGCTTTGAGACGTAACTCCCGTTTTGCTGTAATGCATAATCAATAAACCCGGTATTGTGCGTTCCAGCTGAAGCTTTCCCCTACCGGTACATTAACCTCGATAAAATTTTCCGGGGAGAGGGAACGGTCATTAGCCCAGACCACTAGTCTGCTCAATGGCTGATCCACCTTGACATCGATGCCCCGGTTCAGTCCGTGGTGATGAACGCGAAACTGGTGATCATCTGAGGTACTGGCAAAACCTGTCAGAGGAATAAACAGTCGGCGATCGTCGCGGATCGTCTCAAGGATCTGAAGGCTGTTGCTATCTAGTTTTATACGAGGCTCGCTTTTGCGCTTTTCCGGAGAAAAAGGAAAAAACACTTGATATTGCTGATCAACCTTCTGGTCATCAATGACAAAAAAGTGGTGGTTGAACACAGTGGTTTCAATTGCCTTTTCGCCGGTGTTTTCCAGTTGATGTGACATGGTAAATCCCTGCTCGTCCAAGGTAATGGTCTTTTGATAACGATAGCCATACCCCGTGCCATCCTGCAGTGTCTGAATGAATTCTACACTGTGGTCGGAAGCATTGATTTGCCATTCGCCATGGTCAAGGATCTGGTAGGGGTTGGTAAAGTTAAAACGTTCTTCGTCAGCTGGTTTTTTCAGGACACCGATACCGATACGAACAAAAGTCTCGGATTCACCATAACCCAGGTTGTCGAATATCTGGGCCGGTCCATTCACACTGAAGTGTATTTTGGGGTCATGTACGGGCTCAAAGCGCCAACGACCAAAATACTCAACACCGTCTAACTGAAACGAGTGGATCAAACCTGACCAGTCAAACCGAGTGGAACGATATGAACCGTCCTCAACATCTGGCAGGTATATCGCCATTTCAACCATATCGTTTGCCAACCGAACTTCAGGGAAACTGACAGCTGACGCGCCAACGCTCGCTACGGATAAACAGCCGCATAGAAACCAGCAGATTTTCATTTAATACCTTTGATTTATTACTGTAAATATCAATAACCTATCAGGAAAATTCGCCTAGCGACCTATTACGGATCAATACATGGCTGACTAAGCTCCCGTACTAATTTGCGGCCTCTGGCACCTAAACGAAATCGAGGTAGAGTGCGGGTATCAATTATTCAATAGCCACTACGCCATAATGTGCTATCGCTTATCTATGCTAAGCATCCTTTTTGCTCCGGTGTTATTATATTCCTTCGAATCAAAATACAACTTGGCGAAAACGACATTTGACTAGCGCAATAATTCATCGCGGTCGGCACATTTTATATTTCATATGGCACCGGCTCAGAACCAGTGGCTTGCAGATGCTGGCCAGTTTCCTTTTTGTGCGCTGTGCACTGCTGACCTTGTTCGTCCCGCTCGATATTTGGATCAGCTCCAAGTTGATGGCGTTTCATGGGGTGAGTGCCATTGCCAATCAGGAGTTACTGTCTTTCTTCCTCTCGCCAGCAGGCTTTTTGCTGAGCTTGTGGTTTATCACACAGCTGAGTTTTGCCTTTTTCGTCGAACACTCAACAATTAGCATCTTGCTGGCCCAGCATGATCTGGGCAAGCGATCGATATTGGATACGTTCGGACTGATCCTCCAGCGCAGCTTTCGGGTGGCAAAGGTCGTGCTGGCACAATCGCTTGGGATCAGTCTGCTGCTTTCTACCTTGGTGTGGTGCGGGCGCTGGATCTACGGGCTTATGCTCAATGACTGGGATATCAACTATTATCTCAGCCACCAGATGAGCTCGTTGTGGCTGGCGGTTGGCTTATTGGTCCTGCTCACGTTACCGATTGTCTTGTTGGTTCTGCGCTATTGGGCTAGCTGGTGGCTCGCCTTGCCGCTGAGCCTGTTTCAAAACTGCTCCCAGTGGCGGCTGTTCAAGCAAGCCCAGCGTTTGAGCCAAGGCATTTATCCGCATATTTTATTGGGCCATATTGCTTGGTTATTCGGCCGGGTGGTTATTATTGCGATTATCGCCAAGGGCATTTTGTTTGTGCTTGAACCCGTACTGCACTGGGCAACTTATGATCCTGAGCGTTACCCTTGGCTGATGGTTGCAACGGTTCTGCTGATTGGCGTCGCCTTTCTGCTGAGCTTTGTCGACCGCTTTATTTACGCAAGTTGCCAATACTATGTGCTGCGCCTGCAAACCAGGCGCCATAAACTGGTCAATGAAGAAGAACGATTTGCGGGGCTGATGCAAAGCACCGAGCGCCGTATTTTGCTCAGTAGTGTCATGGTGTTGTTCATTGTCTTTGCATCAGTGAATGGTTACTCCGACGTGCGCCATTTCGTCGGACATTTGCAAACCAATACCTCTGGCTATGTCACCGCGCACCGCGGTGGGGGATTTGCGTACCCAGAAAACAGTGAAGCAGGCATACAGTACGCAATATCGCTGGGGGTCCAGAGTACCGAAATTGATGTGCAGATCACCAAGGACGGGCAGGTGGTGGTTTTCCACGACCGTGACTTGGGCCGTATGCTTGGCTCTCACTTGGTGGTGGAAGAGGCCAGTTATTCTGAGATAGTCGCGGCTTATCAGGCTAAGAACCAAGTACCTCCGCCGCTGTTAAAACAGTTATTGGATGACTATGCCGATGATATCGAATTCAATATTGAATTAAAGCGTTACAACCGAAGCTTCGATCTAGCTCTGGCAATGGCGGAGTTGCTGCCGAAGTACCAGCAAGCCATGATTGTGTCGAGCTTGGATGTCGAACTGCTGGCACGGCTGATGAACAAGATGGAGGCATCGCGTCCTGAACAGCTACGCTATGCGCTTATTTATGCCGCCAGTGTTGGCGAGTCCGAGCTTGAACGAGAAGTGGATATGCTGATGCTCAGCGATCAATGGCTTGATACGTGGCGGATCATTGAAATCCAGCAACGGGAGCAAGAGGTATTGGCTTGGACCATCAACAACTCAGCTGCGATGGAGCGGCTATTCCTGTTGGGGGTGGATGGCATTATTACCGACGAGCCCAAGTTAGCGTTGGAAGCCAAGAAGAGCATAGAACAAATGGATTTCTCTGAGCGGGCGCTGCGGACCTTGCGCCACTGGTTGTTACTTTAAATGAAAGATCGGCTTACTCTTCTAGGGTAAAGCCGATTTTAATGGTTACCTGCCAGTGGGCCACTTTGCCATCTTCAATATGGCCGCGGGTTTCGACGACCTCAAACCAGCGCAGGTTTTTGACGGTTTCGTTTGCCCGTTCAATAGCGTTGCTGATTGCGTCTTCAATACTGTCTGGAGACGAGCCAACCAGTTCCATTTTTTTGTAGGTGTGATGATCGGGGCCACTCATAGCCGTCTCCTGCCATTAATCGTCGTTTAAGTGTAGTCGTTTTGAAGGCCACGTCATGCCGCAATATTGAATGATAATGCCCCGTGACTGATGGAGGGCAACGCTATTATTATTCGGGCAAGAAAAAGGGCCTCACTCTGCAGTGAAGCCCTTTGATGCTATCTAGCTACTGGAGCTTACTCCTCAATCAACCGGTGCGCGATCTGGCTCTGGCGCTCTTGTGGTTTGAACTGGTTAAACCTTGGCAAGAACTTGTCCCAGTCGATGACATGGCTGTTGATTTCAGGACCATCGATACAGGCGTGCTTGCGCACCAGTTTGCCGTCTTCCATCACTGGCACCATGCAGGCGCCACACATGCCGGTGGCATCCACCATGATGGAGTTGAGGCTGGCAACACAAGGGACTTGATAGCCTAGAGTCTGATCGCTCACTGCACGCATCATCATTGGCGGACCTATGGTGATGACTTCTGCAATTGTCTGATCAGAATCAGGACTATTGGCTTCCCTGTGCTGCACCAGGCGATCTTCCAGCGGATTAGTCACGAACCCTTCGATGCCGAATGTACCGTCATTACTGGTGTAAACCACTTCCAGCAAACCTGGGAACGCAGCCCGGAGGTTCTCGACTTTGTCACCTTCCTCGGTCCAGAAGCTATGGGTTTTGCTTCTGAAACCGGAGATCAGAGTGACTTTGTTGCCGATTTCCAGATGGGCACGCATGATCGGGTGTACCGCCGGCAGACCAACGCCGCCAGCGGTGAAGATAACACTCTGGTTGTCAGGGTGTTTCACCACGTGGCTTGCTTGCCCCAGTGGGCCGGCAATGGCCTCGAAGCAGTCGCCTTCTTGCATTTGGTTGATCAGCTTGGAGCTGGTCCCCAGACCTTGGATCACTAGCTCGATAGTGCCGGCCTCGGCGTCCCAGTCGGCCAGAGTCAGCGGGATCAATTCACCTTTTTCATCCGCCAGTACCCTGACAAACTGTCCCGCCTTGGCTGAGCGGGCAATCAGCGGTGAGGTAATGGTGAACTCGACAATTTCCTCGGTCAATTGCCGACGTTTGACGATTTTCGGCGGCGTTTGGCTAAGCCCCGTGTAGTGGCAAGCTTGTGCGACTAGCCCTTCGACTTCCTTGGCGTTGAAATCAAGGTGGCCCATGATCTCTCTTGCCGCTGCCTGACCGTCACCAGCGGCCTTGATCGCGGTAGAACCACCACGGGTAGCATCACCACCACTGTACACGCCGCTTAGCGAGGTCTCTTGCGAGCCTTTGTTGAGCAGCAGCGTACCCCACTTGGAGGTATCCAAGTCTGGGTTAGCGTCTTTGACGATCGGGTTAGAGCTGTTACCCAAGGCCATAATGGCAAAGTCGACCTTCATCAGCTCAAACTCACCGGTAGACTGTGGACGTCTACGGCCAGACGCATCGGGCTCGCCCAGCGCCATCACATCAAGTTTGGCACTGGCCAGAACATGGTTCTTGTCGCCGTTGAACTCGCAAGGGGAGCGGAGCTCTTTGAGCATGATCCCTTCTTCGAGCGCATGGTGAAGCTCTTCGACACGGGCTGGCATTTCCTGTTGGGTCCGGCGGTAGACGATAGTGACGTTGGCCCCCAAACGGCAAGCGGTACGGGCAGCGTCCATCGCGGTGTTACCACCACCGATGATCATCACTTCCTTGCCTTCCATATCCGGCATTGGCGTTTCGTAGTCAGGCTCGTTGGCGTGCATCAGATTGACACGGGTAAGGAATTCATTGGCCGACATGATGTTCAGCAAATGCTCACCCGGTACATTCATAAAGCGCGGCAAGCCCGCCCCGGTACCGACGAAAATGCGCGTGAAGCCAGCACGCTTAAGGTCTTCAAGCGTTGCGGTCTTACCTACGATGTAGTTGGTGACAAAGCGGCCGCCGAGCGCTTTGATTTTCTCAACCACATCGTCCACCAACTGGTTAGGCAGGCGGAACTCAGGGATACCGTACCTCAGTACCCCGCCCAAGACATGGAATGCCTCGAACACGGTAACTGGGTAGCCTTCTTTGGCAAGCAAGTAGGCATTGATCAGCCCTGAAGGCCCAGAACCCACAATCGCAACCGGAGGCTTGGTCGCCGCAACCCAAGGGTTAATGTCAGCCGGTTTTGGTGGTTCACCGTTGGAAAGTTCGCGCTCACGCTGGGGCAGGAACCACTCCAACTGGCCGATTTCTATTGGCCTGTCGTTGTGGGTACACACCCCCTGACATTGCAGCTCCTGCGGGCAAACCCGGCCGGTAACATTCGGCAGTGGGTTGGCATCGCGGATCAGCTCGAAAGCGTCTCTAAAGCGGCCTTCACCCATCAGGTTGAGAACCTGAGGAATGTGGATCTTAACCGGGCAGCCTCCGTCGTTTTCTTCAGCGGGGTTACCGTCGCGATCGCACTTCGGCACACCGATTTCACACGGGCGGTCTTCACACTGCTTGTCTCGGATCACTTCCAGCCACACGAACAGTTCAACTTCCCGCAGGCTGTAGCCGAGCCCCATGTAACCGAGGTAGCCTTGGCTAACTAAGTCAAAGTCCTTGCGGCGCTCTTCGGCAGGGCGGACGTAAGGCGGTATGTTGTTGCTACCGGGCCATCCGACGGATAGCCCTTTGAACATCGGGTAGCGTTCAGACATATGGGTATCGAGCGCCTGCACAAAAGCACGCTTTTGCTTGAGCGGGATACGCCATAGGTAACGCTGTAGGGCGACACTGAGCTCATTGTCGGCCAGCAACAGCTGCCAGAGCTTATCGGTAAATTCAGCTGACAGCTTGCCTTGCTTGAGCGTCTCGCGGATAAGCTGCATGCTCTCTTCGATCACCATCTGCTGGAAGCGCTGCGGGTTTTGCTCCATGCGCTTTAGCATCAGCTCCCGTTGAGCTTGCGACACGCCAGGTGTCGTTTCTGGTTTTTCAAAAACATCACTCATGGCTACACCTCCACCGACGCAGGTGCGTTGAAGTGGATGATCTCGGCATCACACTCATCAGCAATGCGCGAGGCACGCTTGATCAACTCATCGCTGAGTTCGACGGTTTCCAGTGCATTAGGGATCACCTGGCTGATGACCTTGGCCTCGCCGTTTTCAACAATGGTGGTTTTCTCAAACAACTCACTCAATTGCTGGTAGCAGGTTTTGCAGTCGGTACATTGACCTTTTTCGTCTTCATTGATCGAAACCAGGGGTAGGGCACCATCGGCATCGCCAGCCTTAGCCTTAGGCGCATCAGCGCCCGCGTCTACCTGGGTGACCGGGATGCTATTGGCGACATTGGGCGAAGCAGCCATGGCTAACTCTGCCAAGCCATTGGCGATGGTTTCGATAGTCTGCTCGTTGCTGTCCATCGCGTTGTGGTAGCGCTGTTTCCACTCATTGATCTGCAGTTGGTACTGCTGGTCAATATTCGTGACATGCTGGCCGCTCAGGTACTGCAGCATATGCCAGTTGCGTAACCGCTCTTCGGTCAGGGCAACAATCGAACTGGAGACACTCAGCTTGATAAGGTGCTGCTGTTTATCCGTTGCCCAGATAAACGGTGTCTTGCCATTGCGTTCATCCGCACTCATTGTGACGTATTCAGCTATCTCAACCGCGTGTTGCTCGTCAGATACTGGGTTGAAGTGTTTCTTGAAGCGACCCTCATAGAGTGAGAAATCAGCCGGAGTAAATGGCACTTGTTTCAACTGGGTCATACCGTCACTGTCAATAAAGCTGATGGTATGGGTTGCCCAGTCATGTTGCAGCTCGGGGTTGCCTTCGATAGAGAAGCGCTCGGCCAGGGTTGCGCCCTTGCGTGGGTCGTGAACAAACACTGGGCTCATGCGGCTTTCAACAGCCAAGCGAGAGTGGCGGGTACTGGCGTCATCGGCAATACCGTGCTCACCCATACATGGGGTGTAGACGTCAAACAGTGCAGGAGCATCTTGATAGTTTAGGTACTCCATCAAGTTGGCCATGAAGTGGCCCTGCAAGGCGGTAGAGGTTTGTACCACCATGACTTTCGGGTGGAAGGTCGCGATGATACCCAGCTCTTTACGCGATTCTTGCTTACCGCTGTGGGCGCTGCCGAAGCGGCTCAGGTCGGAGTCCTGCGCGGTGAAGCTGGCGGTAGACGCCTGGCCCCCGGTATTGGAGTAACTACCGGTATTGAGCACGAACACCTTGATCGGCGTGCTGGTGGAAAGCAGGCGCGAGAGGGCACCAAAGCCGATGTCATAGGTCGCGCCGTCACCGCCGATACTGAATACGGTCGGTAACAGGCCAAGCTCCTGATCGGACAAATGGCTCCATTCCAGATAACGCAGCTGGCGATCGTGGGTCTCGGCATCGTACATGTCTTCAAGCTCTAGCTTGGCAGTGCGAAGGGCCTTGAACTGCTCGAGCTGGTTGGCCGCTTCACCCTCGAACAAGCCCTTGGCAACCGCCGGGGTATCCTGGAACAGGCTGTTCACCCATGGGTCGTTGTATGGGTTGGCCGGGAAAGTCGAGGCGTAGACACTACTACAACCGGTGGCGTTGGCAATCAGTGCATCAGACGGCCCGTTACCGGTTGGTCCGTATTCGAAGTGGTACAGGCGTTTCTCCAGAACTTTGATAGTACGGGCAATGCGCTCGGCACGGGTATTTTCTGCATCGATAGCTGCCAATGATTGCTGCTTGTCTTCCAGCTTCTCAATCATCTCCTCTAGGCTGGCGATGTGCGACTGGTAACGCTGCTGCTGCAGGGCGCGGTTGACCGAGGTAACCAGACGCAATGCAGTGACCTCGCCACAACCACGACACGCCCCGTGGCCTGAGCTCATGGCGTAGTAGTTGCTGCGGTCAAGCAATAGGCGCTTGGACTCGCTGGCATCGGTGACGCCTTGTTGCAGGAAGCGGGCAGGGGTATTTGGCATTTCTGCCAAGGTATGGAACAGCTCGTGCATCTGCTGGTTCATTTCTGTGGTCTGGCGGACTTTCTGCAGCGCGTTCGGACCACACACATCCACACATTCCATACATCCACTACACTTGCTTGGGTCGATAGCGACCGAGAACAGGCCACCGCTACCAGGAACCGCTTTTTCCATGGCATCGAAGAAAGGTTTGGTACGGCTGACAGGCAGCGATTCCAGCGCCACGCAAATACCAGCGATTTGCTGTGAGACCGCCGGATCATCAAAGGTCATGCTGTCGACCACTTTGGCGACCACTTGGTGCAGCGGTAGTGACTCGTTCTTCGGCGCGGTGCGGTAGTATTGGCGAACCGCATCCAAAATCGGCGGCATTTTGGCTTTCAGGCCATCACGCTGTGCAGGCGGGATATTGAGCTTGTCGATCGCCACGTAAAGGATATCGTGCAGCTCATGCACCGCATTCGGGATCGCACCGTCAGGACAGGCGATGGTACATTCCATACAGCCGGTACACTTGTCGGCATCGAACTTGGGGGCATTGAGCCTGAACAGGCCTTTATCTTTGGTGATCGCGCTGGCTGGTGGCATGAACATGCCCGAGCCCGGTATCACTGGCGCTTCGCCAATCGAACCATCGGCATAATGCTTACCCGCGATATTGCTGAAGTAGGATGGGTCGAACAGGCCACAGCTGGCTTGTTTCTGTTTCGGTGCATCGGCTTTGGTTGTTGCTGCAGCAGCAATGTCAGCATCTTCGAACTCTGCGTAGCAAACCTGCTTGGTCGCATGGATCCCTTCGCGGATCACCGCCATGTTACTAGCAACCACTTTCTCGCCCTTGGCACCGAACTTCTTGGCGATCTGCTGGGTGATGCGCTCAAGCATTAAGGTTTCATCGGCACCTTGGGTGACCTGGGTGGCATGGCCGCAAAGCGCGCCGATAAAGGCGATCCCCATCATCCTGATCTCGAGATCTGCGGATGGTGCTTGTTCACGGGCGACCTTGAAGGCATCGACAATGTAGAAGTTGATGTTGTTGTCACGAATGAACTGGCGGGCAGCCGCTGGGATTTCCTGCCATACCTGCTCTGGCTCGTGGTGGGTTTGCAGGATGAAAGTACCGTTAGGGCTTAAGCCTGCCAGCGGGTTGGTGTGCATGAACACCTTGTGGTCTGGTGACAGGACGATTTCAACTTGCTGCAGTTCGGCATTGGTGATCTTTATAGGCTCAGGCGACAGAGTAATAAAGAAGTTGGTCGGTGCACCACTTTTCTCCGAGCCGTATTTTGGCATGGACTTCGAGTGCAGCCCCAAAGCTCCGGATAGGATATCGGTGAGCAATTTACCGGTGGCAATGGTGCCGTAACCACCTACGGAGTGGAAGCGAACTCGAAGTGCGGATTCAGGCAGTAGGTTAGGGTTCTCGCCGGTTTCCAGTGCCATCAGTTCGGTATCTGGATAGGCGGCACGAAGGCGGTCTTGGATTTCCTTAAGCTCACCGGTGGCCTTGGCATCGAAGAACTGGCTGCCGAGATAGAAGAACGGCTTGGTATTGTCATCGCGCATGTTATCGAACGCGGCGATCAGGTGCTTAGGCTGCAGATCATGGCCGCCCAGCCCGAAAATACCGGTGCTGATGGTTGGGATTTGCTGCAGCGGTGGAATACCTTTATGCCTTGGGCTCTGCACGTTTTCCTGTGCCTTGAACAAGGCGCGGGAGATACGTGCGGTCAGGCGGGTTTCATCACAGCGCTCAAGCACAGTCACTGCCATTTTACCGGCAAGCTTTTCGACAATTTGTGCTTCCGGGAACGGATGAAGCTGCTTGATTGAAATAACCCCGACTTTCTGACCTTGCTCACGCAGATGCGCTGCCACGGCTTCGGCATCATCGGTAACTGAGCCTAGGCCTACAATGATATAGTCGGCATCGTCGCACATGAAGTCCATGACAGGCTCGTAGAAGCGACCGGTGAGCTCGCCGTATTCCCGCATGGCTTGCTCGATAAACTGCGGCACGTCATTCTGGAAGTGACTGCGGTGATCGACAATACCTGCCTGGTAATCCGGCTGGTTCTGTACCCCGCCGGTCAGGCCAGGGTTATGGGTGTCCATCAGGGCAGGAACGCGCTGGCGGGTATCTTTTTCGTAGGCATTGAGCCAAGCACGCTGCCATTTCTTTTGCAGGCCCTCAGGCAGGAATAGCTTGGTCGATTCAATGAACTGGCCTGCGCTGTCTTTTTCAATCGCTTCGCTGTTGCTGGCGATATAGCCTTTGAGGTCATTGAGTTTTTCAGGCCAGAACTGGTCTTGGAATTTTTCGATGAATTGGCCTAGCTGCCAAACGCGTCCCTTGGCACCGTAAAGCATACGCTGGGCTTCGGTTGGGGCCGGGATGCGATCAGTCGGGTCGCCGAGGTACTGTTTCAGTAATTCAGGCTCTGGCAGTTTCACTTCGCTCTGGATGTGGCTGGTGGCAAAGCCGTCCATGGTATTGGCTACCGGGATCAGTGATTGAGCACTGACACGGTAGGAAATCGCCGCAAGGTCGGCCGCTTCCTGTGCGTTGCTGGCAAATAGGGTGGTGTAGCCTGCAGAAAGCAGGGCGTACACATCATCATGGCCAGCCATTACGTTTAATGAATGGCGGGACACTGAGCGCGCGGCCACATGGAGTACGAAGCCTGCGGCTTTTTTGCCCACGGTGACATAGTGAGACTCCAAGCCATACAGGATCCCCTGGCTTGAAGAAGCGTTTGAGATATATTTTCCGCCGGTTAGGGCTGCGCCCAGTGCACCACTTTGGGCTGAGTGTTCTCCTTCGGGTTCGAAGAAGAAGGGGTGCTGTCCCCATACATTGCAACCACCTTGCGCCCTGAAAGCTTCGTATAATTCTGATATTTCAGTCGACGGGGTGATAGGGTATCCAATAACACCACCACAAACGTAATCCATCACATGGGCAACGGCACCGTTACCGTGTATGACAGTGGCCTGGCCGGGAAAGGCTGGGGTGTTAGAGGACGTATTGCTCCTTTGCGTCAGTGTAGACATACAACATAGCTCCTTGGAATATGGATTTATTATTAGGTCGACTTCCTTTATGGCGTCGATTCTTTACTCCTCACCAAAATACGGCATGGCTGAGATGCCGTTTTGCACCTTATCATTCAGAGCAATAGGGTTATTGACCACCGAATCTTGTGATCGCGTCCGAGATGACCAACTGATGCTTATATATAACCAAGTAACCTCAGGTTTTTGCATCAAAGTGAATATTTCAGCAACTTGAAGCCACTTGGGTATATAAACCAAATGCTACACTAGTTGCATTTGCAGCTTTGCCCATATGGTCACAAATCAAGCACAAATATCCCTGTTTTTAATGTGTTTATAGCCCCTTTTCCGCCTCGGGAAAGTCCAGCGCAAAATACGTTAGCGGTTGGTGGCAAAAGCTTGGTAATCTAGTCGTTTTCGTTTTTGACGAGTGGCGGTCTTTTTCTTTGTTTTCCAAGCATAAATATACCTTTGCCGGGTGCATCGCGATCTTGCTGTGGAGCACCATTGTTGCCTTTATCCGAAACGTGGCCGAGCTGCTGGGGCCGGTAGGCGGTGCGGCGATGATTTATACCCTCAGTTCGGTTTTGTTGCTGGTGGTGGTTGGCGCCCCAAGGCTCAGCCGTTTTTCCTCACGCTATTTGTTCATTGGCGGTGGGCTGTTCGTCAGCTACGAGATGTGCTTGGCACTGGCCCTAGGGATGGCCAACGACAGGGTACAGACGATTGAAATGAGCGTGATTAACTACCTCTGGCCAGCTTTGACTGTCATGCTGGCGGTGGTGGCGAGCCGGCAAAAAGTGAGCAAACTATTGTATCCGGCGATGGCGATGGCATTTATCGGCGTGGCATGGACGGTCAGCGGTGAGCAGGGCTTGTCGCTGACCCGGTTGACTGCCAATGTTGCGACCAATCCGGTGAGCTATGGCTTGGCATTCAGCGGTGCGATTATCTGGGCTGTCTACTGCAATATCACCAAGCGTTTGGCCAATGGCCAGAATGCGATTGCCTGGTTTTTTATGGCGACGGCGGTGGCGCTGTGGGTGAAATACGCCCTGACCGACCAGCCAGCTATGGTATGGAGTGGTGAGGCACTACTGAACTTGGTGTTGGCTGCCATTGCGATGGCTGGCGGCTACGGGTTGTGGAACATTGCCATCATCGGCGGCAATATGGTGCTGTTGGCCACTCTGTCTTATTTCACTCCTATCTTATCTGCTTTTTTCTCTGCCCTGATCTTCGGTATTACCTTGGGCGCGACGTTCTGGCAGGGAGTGGTGATGGTCAGTGCTGCCTCGCTTTGCTGCTGGTATTTGACGCGCAAGAAATAAGTCCGCAGCTAATAATGTATTCACGAGATGGATAGGCTCCAGCGGGCTTTGTAAGCAGTAGCTTACAAAGCCATTCGTTTTTGTAACCTTCAGTCCGATGATTTCCAATACTATGTCTTTTATTTCATACGTGATGTGAAACAGGGAACCCCCTAAAGACATTAATAAATACAAGGACAGGTTATGATTGATAAAATCAAGCATGGTGTCTCAAAGCTATCCTCCATCGGTAAAGCTTTGATGCTGCCTATCTCTATTCTTCCCGCCGCGGGGTTGTTATTGGCGTTTGGAGCAAAGCTCGACTTGCCACTGATGATGCGGGCCGGTGGTGTTATCTTCGATAATTTGGCGTTGCTGTTTGCCGTGGGCGCCGCTGTCGGGCTGAGCAAGGATTCGGGCATTGCCGCCCTGGCTGCTGTGGTTGCGATGGCGGTAATGAATGTCACCATGGGCGTCGCGCTGGGGATTACTCCGGAAATGGCAATGAGCGGGGGCCGTTATGCCATGGTCATGGGGATACCGACGCTGCAAACCGGCGTGTTTGGCGGCTTGATTGCCGGTATCCTGGCGGCCAACATGTACGCGAGATTCTCGAATATTACCCTGCCTGACTTCTTGGGCTTTTTCTCCGGCAAGCGCTTTGTCCCGATTGTGACGGCATTCAGTGCATTCGCGATTGGTCTGGTTCTGCCTTATGTCTGGTCCTACATCCAATCCGGTATCGATGCCCTGTCGGTAATGGCGAACGGCGGTAATATGTATGTTTCGACATTTATCTACGGCTTCATGGAGCGTGCGCTGATCCCCGTGGGCCTGCACCATATTTTCTACAGCCCTTACTGGTTCTCGTTCGGTGAGTACACCACAGCGGCTGGCACCGTGGTCAATGGTGACTACACGATTTGGTTCAAGATGCTGGAAGACGGGGTGACTACCTTCTCGACCGATCAGTATCAGGACGCAGGTAAGTTCCTATCCGGTAACTTTGCTATTTACATGTTTGCCTTCCCGGCGGCCTGCTTGGCGATGTACCATGAAGCGCACGACAAGAACCGTAAAATCGCCGCGGGTATTTTAGGCTCGGCTGCCCTGACATCCTTTGTCACGGGGATCACTGAACCGGTAGAGTTTGCGTTTATTTTTGTGGCTCCCGTACTGTACATTTTCTCGGCGATAATGGCGGGCATTTCCTACTCGGTGACCTACGCGCTGGATATCCATATTGGTAAAACCTTCTCGGCCGGTATTATCGACTTTGTGTCCTTCGGCGTCTTGCCTGCAATGGATGGTTTTAAGACCAATTGGCTGAACATCTTCTTGTGGGGACCAATCATGGCACTGATTTATTACAGTGTATTCAGGATTGCTATTCGCAAATTTGACTTCAAGACTGTCGGCCGCGAAGCCGAGCAACGGGCAGAGATCACCCTGGACAACCAGGCGTTGGCCAGAGAGATCATCAGCAAAATTGGTGGTCGAGACAACATTACGTCGATTGGTGCCTGTATTACCCGTCTTCGCCTTGAGCTAAAGGATCTTACTCTGGTTGATGAAAAAGGCATCCAAGAGCTAGGGGCTATGGGCGTGATTAAAGTCGGGGGCAGCGGATTGCAAATTATCCTGGGTTCCAAAGCACAGTTTGTTGCGGAAATCATGAGTGAGGAGCCGCAAGAGCCAACCCCCAGCCTTGCGTGAGTACCTATAACCTAAGTACGACTCGATAAAATGTTCTGTGCTTTGCGCCGGCCTCGATAGGCCGGCGTTTTTTGTTTGGGAATATAAGCCAGGCCGATTCCAGTGATTTTCTGTGCTTATTCTCATAATGTAAAAATGAATGCTTAATATATCATGGTAATTACCAGATAGTGATAATGACGGTTGAAGCGTGGCAAGCCTTGCGCGTAAATAGACGGGTCGGCGCGATGGGAGCTACTTAACGTGTCGCCTAACCAGATGAAACCGACAGGAAATGCTTTGAAAACAGATAAATATAAATTGAATGCCAATGAAAAGTTGCTCCAGGTGCTGATGCATATCGCGTCGGCCAATGAACCGGTGACCGCACAGGCATTAAGTGAACAGACAGGTATGCCGCAAAGTAGTGTTTATCGCTATTTGGTTATTCTCAAGAACTGGAACCTGATTGAGGAAAGCCCGAGACAAAGCTGTTACAGCATAGGTCCGGCGGCGCTTCAGCTGCTGCGCAATTTCCAGCAGTTTTCACCGCTTTCGAGCGGGGTACACCAGGTCCTGAAGCGGGTCCAGCAACAAACGGGCGAGATGGCCGCTTATCTTGTGCCGGTCGGCTTCAGGGCACTGTGCACCGCCCGGGTCGATAGCCCCCATGCGCTGCGTTGCGCGTATGAGGAAGGCCAGAGCCAACCGTTGATCCGCGGTGCCTCGGCCAAGGTGATCTTGGCCCATCTGCCCGAACAGCGGGTGATGGCTACACTGCATCATTTTGGCATCACTGAGCCGGATGCTATCAGCCACTGGCTGCAAGATTTGGCGCAGATAAAAAAAGACGGTTATGCCATCAGTACCTCGGAATATGACGTAGGGGTTTCCGGGGTAAGTGCCCCGGTATTTACCGGCAACAAAATTGTCGGGGCGGTGAGTGTAATGGCACCGCAAGAGCGGGTTCAAAAGAGTAAAAACGCGATTATTTTCTCAGTCCTTCAGGCGGCGCGGGTATTGCCACCGGACTTGTAATTTTCCATAAGGAGCAATCATGCTGGATGTAAAACGTTGGTTTCCATTTTCTTTTCTAGGGCACCCCGTCAGTACTCATCCCAGAGCCATGATTGAGCCTTATGCCGAACAACGCAAGGCGGGGGCGGTGATCCTCGGGCTTGCCAGTGATCTGAGCTTGAGTGACTACGATATCTACAGCGGGGCCAAAGAAGGCCCGGACATGATTCGTCAGATGCTGGTCAGGATGCCTTACTCTGGTGCCTTGCCGATTTATGATGCGGGCGTCATTGAGGCGCAGAGCTATTTCGGTGTCAAGGAGGATGAGTTTGATACCATGCGTGCCGCCCAGTACGCCAAGCTGTGTGCCATGCTCAAGCTTGGCCATTTGCCTGTTATGCTTGGTGGCGGACACGAGGTGGCTATTGCGAGCTACCAGGCACTTTCTGATACGGTCAACCAGGCCGGTAATGACAGCTCGAGTGAGGAGAGCCAAATCCTTCCTTTCGTAGAAGGTAACCGGATCGGAATTATCAATATCGATGCCAACTTTCAGCTACGGCGCTCTCTGGCCGTCAAGGCGGGCTCGGCATTTCATAGCGTAGCAGCATTTTGCCATACCAATAACCGGACTTTCCGTTATCTGGGGCTGGGAATGTGTGACCATATCAATTCGCAAGCCACTATGGCCTACGCCAGTGAGCTGGGGGCACAATGGCTACTTGATAGTGAAATGAAAATGAAAAACCGCAAGCGGATCCAGGCGGTGGTTGCCAGGTACCTTGAGCAGGTTGACCATATCCACCTGAGTATCGATTTGTCGGTATTCTCGTCGGCAATCGCTGGCGGGGTGAGCTTGTCCCGGGTATTTGGGGTTAACCTGGCGGTGGTTGAAATGGTGATCAGCCAAGCGATGGCCAGCAACAAAGTTAGGATTGTCGATATCGCCGGCCTCAACCCGGAATATGATTACCAAAATCAGACAGCCCGCTTGGCAGTCTCCCTGTTGCATCATGTGCTTAAGTATCGATAGGCTCTGCTCCTTCCCTCTTCGCAGCAAGGCCTCCCCTGTGGAGGTCTTGTTATTTATGCTGGAAAAGTATTGGTACTACAGTGTCAAGATGTTATAACATAACATTTTCTAATAAAGACAACGTATTACACAAGGCTTTTGATGTTTTACCGCAATAGGGCGAACAACCGAATTATTCCCGTAATGAAGCGAGCGGCGCTCGGCCTCGCTTTACTGATATCTCCGCTGTTTGCCACGGCGCATCCCCACTCTTGGATTGAAATGAAAACCTATGTCGATGGCAAGGGTGGTATGATCACCGGCTTGCGCATGGTCTGGTCGTTTGATCCTATGACCTCGGCATACATGCTCGATGGCGAAGATACCTCGCCGGAAAAGGAAGAGCAGACGTTTACCAAGGTGGCGGCATCGGTACTTGATAACATGCTGTCCGAACACTACTTCACCTATTTCTATGACGGTCAAGAGCCTATCAAATACCAGCTTGCCCGCTATGGCAAGATCACCCGTGACCGGGCGCGGTTAGTACTCACTTTCGAACTGCCCCTTTCCAAACCCAAGCCCGTAACCGAGGACTCATTGAAACTGTTGGTTTTTGAGCCGAGTTACTACGTGGATATGTCATGGCGTTCAAAACGTGATGTTATTCTCGCCGGCGATCTGGCTGACTATTGCAAGCTTGAAATGATTCAACCCAACCCGACTCCCGAGCAGATGAGCTATGCCATGTCATTGCCAGCCGATGCCGATCCAGACAATGCATTGGGCCAGCTCTTCACCCAATCTGTTCGCTTTCATTGCAAACCGACCGAATTGAATGGGGATAGTGAGTAATGGCACAGCGTAAGCATTGCGGAACATCCGCTAGTTCGAAACCAGCCGTTGAAAGCCTTTGGGGTCCAAAGTGGCTAATGTTGATGCTACTTTGTATCGCCTTTTTGTTTGGTGCGTATCAGCTTTGGTTAGCCTGGCCGAATATGGTATTGAAAAGTATCGAATGGCAGCGGGCAGTGAATAATCAGCTGGCTGACTTGCTTTATGATGCCAAGGAGACCCCATGGGCATCAGGCAGCTATTTGGCCGGATTTAGTTTTCTCTATGGGGTACTGCATGCGCTTGGCCCGGGACATGGTAAGGTGATAGTAACCACTTACTTGGCTACTCAGCCGACCAAGGTGAAAACCAGCCTGGTGCTGACACTGGTATCGGCGCTCTGTCAGGCGGTGGTTGCGGTCGCTTTAGTCAGCGTGCTGGTGTGGGGCTTCAGCGCGTCAATGCGAGAGGTCAACTCGCAGGCTGTGAAGTTTATGACCATCAGCAGCGTGCTTGTCAGTGTGCTGGGGGTAATGATCTGCTGGCGGGCAGTGAAGCGTTTTCGCCGCAGTGTTGCTAAGCCCCAGAAGGCGAGTTGCGCTCACCACCATGACCACCATGACCACCATGACCACCATGACCACCATGACCACCATCATGTTGGTGACTGTGGTTGCGGGCATCGTCATATTGCCTCGCCGGAGGAGGTAGACAATGCAAAGACGCTACGTGAGTACATTGGGGTGATCATGAGTATTGGCCTACGGCCGTGCTCTGGGGCAATTATGGTGTTGCTGTTTGCCAACATGGTCGGCCTGTATTGGCTGGGTGTCGTCAGCGCCTTGGTGATGTCTCTGGGAACGGCCTTGACCACATCGGTACTGGCTTTGCTGACGTTGTCCGGCAAGCGTATTGTCCATCATTACCTGAAAGCCGGAAATTCCAAGCCTCAAGCTGGCTTGTTGTGGGCCGGTTACGGCTTGCAGCTGGCGGGCGGTATCATGTTGGTGCTACTGGGCCTACTACTTGCGAGTAGTCAGAGTACGGGGTTATCACCGGTTTTACTGGGCTGATGGGGCTGGGACAATAACGGCTGGGGGTGTTGAGTGGCCTCACTTTCGTGAGGCCTGTCGCCTAGCCAGGTGACGTTTTTATTATTCTTTTCTAAAGTTTATTTGTTGTCGGCTCAGCCTTTGGCTGGGCCGATATGTTTTTTTGCGTGCGGCAGCATGCGGATAATGGTGTTGTCTTTGATGACATAGTGGTGAAACAGGGCGGCAGCACTGTGAGCCGTGATTAATGCCAGCAAACCGCCTCCTAGCTGGGCATGGCGCTCGCGTAGGGTTGCGGTGAGTGCGCGGTTGGTGTCGATAAGGGGGGGAAGTTCCATTCCCATGATGCTCAGCGTCTTGCCCGCACTATTGAGCAAAGCCAGACCAGCAATGGGAACCAGCAGCATCAGCGCATAGATACAGATGTGAACGAGCCCACTTATTTTGTTTTGGAGCGGTGTCGGCTCAGGGCTAATTGCGGGCTTGTGGCTTAGTGCTCTCATCAATAGGCGGAAAAGGGTGATCACCAGCAGCGTGATGCCGAGATAAAAATGCAACTGGCTGAAAATATCACGGGTTGCCGAGCCTCGTTCAAAGTTAATGGCAACTTCTATTGAGACATAAATGGCGACGAGTACGCAGAATGTCAGCCAGTGGAGAAATATACTGGCAGGATTAAAGTGTGTTTTATCCATAGTGTTCGTTCCTGTAGGCGCTTTATTTTCTATCTGTTTTAATCACTGGATGTTGAGTCCGGCTCATGCTATGGATTTGCCACAATTCCACAAGTTATGCTGCTGATAATTAATGTGAATTATTATTGAGTTGATATTTCTTGAGGCGTTTTAGATTTTTGGCTCAAAGATGAAAAAACACAATGGAGCTAGCGGGTTAATAATATAAGGAGCGTACAGATTGATTGGCTGGCCGATGGAGGCAATGTGAATAATTTCTGGTGGGGTAAACGTATTTCGATATTGGGCGCCATTTTTTTACTGGCTGGTAACAGTCTGGCCAGTGAGCCGGCTTTTGATTGCTCGAAAGCCGAGGGAGAGGTGGAAACTTTGATATGCCAGGTTGCAGAGTTGGCGGTTCTCGATCAGAAAATGCAGCAAGTTTTCGATAAAGCAATGGTTCAACTGCCCGCCGAGGAGGTGAAACGGCAAAAGGAGATGCAGCGAGGGTGGATTAAAGGGCGCAACGAGTGTTGGAAAGCCAATGATGTTCGTGATTGTACCGAGTTTGCCTACACCAGCCGAATTGTCGAGTTGCAAGTAATCAGTGGGCAGCTGGAGGTGCCGCCAATCGTGTCTCTTGACTGTGGTGATAACAGCCAGCCGTTTACTGCGGTTTTTTACAACCAGACCGAACCGGCAAGTTTGGTGTTGACGCGAGGCGATGACCAGGTGATCGCGCTGGCTCAGCCAATGGCAAGCGGCATCAAATATTTGGGGCAGAATGTGGAATACAGTGAGCATCAGGGAGAGATAGCCATCAGCTGGTTTGATAACACTTTTGAGTGCCAAGTAAGGCAATAAAAAGCAATGTGGGGGGGATGGAGTTATGCGCTCAGCTCAGCAAGTAATCATCAGGGTCGCCATTGCCGGTCTTTTGTTTGGGTTTATTCAATTTGTCCAAGCTGCAACGATGATAGCGATACTGCCTGACGGTCGTGAAGTGATTTTATTTGATGACAATACATGGCGTTATGTGGCAGCGGAAACCGCAGAGCGTGAATCAGTCAAACCGTCGGCTGAACCGAATAAAGTAAAAGCAAGCGGTGCAGGTGCGACCGCCACCACCACTACCACCGCAAAGGGGGCTGCTGTGGCGACGGGAGCCGCGATTACTGTAGCTTCCGAAGTAAGCCCGGAAAACAAGTCAGGTATAAATAAATCGGCAGGGAGCGAAGTCGCGGGCGACTTGGTTGCGCCAGATACCGGACGATTGGTCGGTGAGTACCAGCGCAGTGGCGTGGTGATGGTGGCTCAATCCGCCAGCTATCAGGATGGGCGGCTAACCATCCCGGTATTGTTGAGGAATGAGGGCACGGACTCGGTTATCTTGGTCGAGGTGGCAACCATACTGCGTAACGACAAAGGTGAGGTGATCAAGCGTGATAATCATGTCGTCTGGACATCTATCAAGCGAATGCCAGAGACCTATTTCCGGCCCGGTACCGAGCGGGAAGGCAAGATCCTAACTTTTTCTGTGCCTGAGCTAGAACACTATTTCCTAGAAACCGATATCACTATGGTCGAGCGCTGGTGACGATTCTATTGAACGATTGATATTGTGATACTTCACCAATGCCAGTTCGATATGGCTATTCTCGGTCTCGAGCAGCGTATCTAAACAGCCGGGGTAGCCATTACTCTGGCTCTTCATGTAGGCCGCGAGCAGTTTGACATCAACCGGCCGTGGCCGGTAACTCAAGTTGGGAAAGGTCTGATAGACCGTGGTGATTGCCGCTTTTAATCTGTCTGTATTAGGTGCCGCTGAGCTTTTCATGTCGAAATTATCAGGTTAATTATGGGTTGTAGTGGTATGCCCAAGTCACTCAAATTACTTGGCTACACAAGCATGGGGATTGTAGGTGGGCTTTATGACAGGATGTTTTCAATACACAAAATAAGTGCAGTTTGTTTTGTATTAGGTTGGATGAGTTGAAGGCTTTGAAGAAAGGCTCCCATCAATGTGGTTAGATATCGCATTGTTCGGGAGCCTATTGTTAGTGAAATAACAGCAAGAGTGGGAAATTCGCTATTTCGATGCTGCAAGTTGCTCGGCACGGCGGGCTTTTGCCGCGACAAGCCGTGCTGCACGCTTATCGGGTTTGATCAGGATACTCTTGGCGGTAATCTGCTCGGTTTCAGTACTCTTCTTGCTCTTCGGTAAGAGTTGGTTAAGCACGATAGTCGCCAAGGTTCCAGTTGTTATCCCGGAATGGAAAACGGTCTTCAGGGAGTCCGGGAAGTGCTGGAGTAAGTTGGGCTCTAGGGTAACGGCCATCCCCGATGCCAGACCAACACAGACCACCAAGGCGTTTCGGCGAGAGTCGGCAGCTTTGAGCAGCATCCTGATCCCGGCGTAGGCGATCATACCGAACATGACAAAGCCGACCCCTCCCAGCACGGGTTTGGGCACGGTGACCGCCAAGGCCGCCACTTTGGGAAATAGGCCGCCTGCGACTAGCAATATACCGGTCAGGGCAACCACAAAGCGGCTGGCAACCCCGCTGATCCCCACGATCCCGACATTCTGGCTAAAGCTCGCCACCGGCATGGCCGAGAACATCGCACCGAAGGTGCTGCCAAGGCCATCACCCAGCAAGCCCCGTTTGAGATCTTTACCGGAAACCTCGACATGGCAGTTACTGCCCAGCGCCATGAAATCCCCCGTCGCCTCGGCAACTACTACCAGATAAACCAGGGTCATGCTGATAATGGCCGGGAGCGAGAAGGCCATGCCGTACTTGAAAGGCTCTGGTGCGGCAACCCAGTTGGCCTCGTAGAGCTGGGTAAGATCAACCATACCGAGTGGAATTGCCATGATGTATCCGGCAGCAAGCCCGATCACGATCGCCGAGGCTGCAATTGCGCCTTTGCAGAAGACCGAGACCCCAATCACCACGGCGAGGGAAGCAGCGGCCAGGAACACCTTGGGCAATGAGGCGAAGCTGGGATCGCCGGCTGGGGCATCACCGATCCAGTTCATTGCGACAGGTAGGATTGTCAGGCCGATCAGGGTGACCACCACGCCGCTGACAAGGTTGGGGAAGAGCTTACGGATTTGATCCATGTAGAAGCTGGCGAGGATGACAAAGAACGAGCCGACAAAGGCCGCGCCGAGAATGGTTGCCATGCCGCCTGTTTGGCCAATGGCGATCAAGGCACCGAGAAAGGCAAAACTGGAACCCATCACCACGGGCAGTCTGATCCCAACCGGGCCAAACCCGAGGCACTGGACGATGGTGGCAAGACCGGAAACAAACAAGGAGGCACTGATCAGCGTGACGACATCCGGCTCGGGTAGGCCAATGGCACCGCCGACAATCAAGGGTACAGCGACAATGCCCCCGATGGAGGCCAGCATGTGCTGGAGGGCAAGGAAAAAGGTGACCCCCTTGGGGGGCTTATCGTTGACTTGATAGAGTAACTGCATTGTTAAATCCTTATTTACAAGTACACGCAATCTTGGATAAAAAAGCTCCCCTGCGGATTAGGCAGGGGAGAAAGACTTACGGGGTGATGTCTTCAATGACAGCATTGATGGCATTCAGGATGGGTTGGTAGCCTGTACAGCGGCATAGGTTGCCCTCTAGGGCATCCAAGACCTGCTGTTGGCTTGGACGTTGATACTTCTTCAGCAAGGCCCAGGAACTCATCAGGACGCCGGGAGTACAAAAGCCACATTGCACTCCACCACGCTTGATAAAGGATTGCTGCAATTGTTGGGCTAGCGGATCGTCCTTTAGCCCTTCGATGGTCACGATTTGGCTTTCTTGGCATTGGGCGGCCAAGATCATGCACGAGCACACAGCCTCGCTATTCATCACAACCGTGCAGGCGCCACATTCGCCAACGGCACATCCTTCTTTGGTCCCCGTTAGTCCGAGATCTTGCCGCAGCAAGTCAAGCAAACGGGTGTTGCCTGTGACAGACAACTGATAAGGACGGCCGTTAACCGAGAGTGACAATGGGATCAGGTTTTCAGCAAGCAGACTCATTGCACTTCTCCTTGTAGTGGCTGATGGGGTTGCTGATATCGAATATCGTTCATGAGGTCACGGAACATATTGAGGTAGACCGGCTGCTTGTAGGCCGCTGACCAACGGCCACCGATGGCCTTATCGATCATCGCTTCAAGTACTTGGCAAGCATTCTCGATGATCTCGCTGTTTAGGGTATGGCCGAGCAAAATTTGTTCGACCGGTTTTAGCCGTTGTGGTTTGCTAAATAGCGCGCCGTCCACCAAGCGGCAGGATGTGATAACACCGCTGTCGTTGCGCTCCATCAGGCAACTGAGGCTCAAGCGGGTGATGTTGAGCGCATTGCGCCTGCCGAGCTGGCGGTATTTCTGGATGCAGCCAGTGTTGGGGGCCGGAAGTGGCAGGATCACCTTGGTTAGCAATTCGCCCGGTTGCAGCTCGGTCCGGTAGCCGCCGGTAATGAACTCGCTGATTGGCAGCTCTCTCGAACTCGTTTTGCTCTGTAACACCACCTTGGCGTCATAGATCACCAATGGCGGAACGGAGTCTGCGCATGGTGCGGCGTTGACGATATTGCCGCCGATTGTCGCCCGGTTGCGGATCTGGTGTGAACCAATGGTATGACAGGCCTCGGCAAGCAAGGGATAGAGGTGCTTGATATCGGGGTGTTCGGTGAGGTGGTTGAAACAGACTCCTGAGCCGATATGCCATCCATCCTGGCTGCGCTTGATTTCACGCAGCTCAGGCAGGCGGGCAATATTGACCAAGGCCCTGGGTTCACTTTGCAACCGGCCCTGAACTATCACATCGGTACCGCCGGCCAGCGGCATGGCATTGCTGTCAGCAAGCAGCTCGAGCGCAGCTGTGAGTGACTCAGGGGTTTTCACCGAGAAGCCATTGAGTCGGTGGGTTTGTTTCTTCTCGTTGGAAGCATGAAGTAACTCACTCTGGCGGGCCGGCTTTTTAAGGTTATAGCCCAGTACGACTTGTTCGAGACTGAGCGGCAGTTGGCGGTGGCGAGTGCCCGTTGCAAAGGCCACGGCATTGGTCATTGCCGCTGCTGCGAGTTCTGCGGCTGGTTCGCCGATACTCTTAGCACCAAATGGCCCGCCGTTGTCGACATTTTCCACTGCGTGGATAGAAAGCGAGGGAATATCCTTGATGGTTGGCAGCAAGTAGCTGTCGAGGTTTTCCGACTTCACCTGGCCGTGCTCGATGTTGTAGTCTTCCAGCATGCCAAGACCAACACCTTGTGCGATACCGCCAGCGACTTGTCCTTCATAACCAATTTGGTTGATGACCTGGCCGACATCGTGCACCGCAGTAATATCCAGCAGGTCGATTTTACCGGTACTGGTATCGACTTTCAGGTCGACGATTTGACAGCCATACACCCAGGTGAAATAGGGGGAGCCGGTGCCTTTCTCTTCATCCCAGTGAATGGCCGGTTGGTCGAACCACCCATAGGCAGCAAGGTTAACGCCGGCCCATTTGGTGGCATTGGCGGCTTCCGAAAAGCTAATGGACTTATCCGGTGCGTAGCGGTTACAGATTTCGCCATGGGCCCACAGGGTATCATCGAGGCTGGTGGCACAAAGCTGATCTTTGATCACCTCGAAAATGCGCTGCTTGATTTGCTCGGCACCGTCTTTCACTGCGTTGCCACCGGTAACGGTAGCTCGTGACGCAACGGTTGGGCCGCCGTCGGCAATCAGCGATGTCGGTGGTTCGACGAAGCTCACTTTAGTCACCGGTAAGCCAAGTACTTCGGCGGCAATGGTTGCCATGGTGGTTTGCAGCCCCTGGCCGTTTTCGCAGACACCGGTCGAGACATTGACACTGCCATCACTGTTGACGGTCACCAAGGCACTTGAGGTATCGACCCCTTCGGCCCCCATCGAGCAGCCGCGGTAGCTCAGTGCCAAGCCGATACCGTATTTAATATGGCCGGGCTTGGCATTTAACTCGGCATAGTGCTCGCGCTTGGCTTGGAACTCACTGCGTTGAACCGCCTTGTCGAGTACTTCAATCGCCGAGACATTATGGTTATCAAACATCTGGTTGGTAATACTGCGGCTGCCCTGGCGCAGGGCATTGCGCTCCCGGACCTGTACCGGGTCGAGCTGGCAGGCCTCGGCGATTTCATCCATCAGGGATTCATTGGCAAAGATGATTTGCGGCGAGCCGAACCCGCGCATCGCGCCGGACATACTGTTGTTGGTGTAAACGCCTTTGATATCGACCCGGACATGCTCGATGTCGTAAGGGCCGGCAGCCTGGACTACGGAGCGCCAGGTCACGAACGGGGTACAGGCCGCGTAGGCGCCGGCATCGGCCAGAATATCGACCTTCATGCCTTGGATTTTACCGCTTTTGCTGACCCCGACCTTGTAGTGCATATGGTAGGGGTGGCGCTTGGTGCTTTCGATAATTGACTGCTCGCGGGTGTAGGAAAACTTCACTGGGCGGTCGGTGATAGAAGCGAGCAGTGCAGCCCGGCAGGAAAGATGGTCAATACCGTCATCTTTTCCCCCGAACGAGCCGCCCATGACCGCCCGCTTCACATTGACCCTGGCTTGGTCGATGCCCATGAAACTGGCAACAAAGCCGCGCACCCGGTGGGGGTTCTGGATCGAACCGGTGATCACCAAGTCACGCGAGGTGGGATCAATATAGGCAGTGACAGATTCCGGCTCAATATAGGCGTGTTCCTGGAAGCCGACCTGATACGTGTGTTCAAGTACGATATCGGCATTGGCGAGGGCGGTTTCGGCATCGCCTTTTTCGGTATGGTGGCGGTTAACCACATTTGAGCCGGTTTCCGGATGGATCAGGCGTGCTCCGTCGGCCAGGGCATCATGGACATTGCCTATCGGGGTAAGCGGCTGGTAATCGACTTTGATTTTATCGGCAGCCAGGCATGCGGCCTCGTAGCTTTCGGCGGCAACAACGGCCACAACATCGCCGCTATATCTTACCTGATCATTACATATAGGGTGGTAATCTCGAATGATGACCCCAGTTGTAGGGTCTCCGGGGATATCTTTGAAAGTGGCTATCCGTACTACGCCTTCGATGGCGTCAGCTTCAGATGTGTCTATGCCAAGGATTTTGCCCGCCGGAATATCGGTATAGCGACACACACCATACAGCATGCCGGACATTGTAATATCATCTCCATATATGGCCGTACCGGTTACTTTGGCTTGGCCGTCTACGCGGGGTAGGCTGTGGCCTACGTGATTGAAACGCGTCATTAAACACTCCCTCTTACATTGGCGACGACGATCGACCAATGACAAACAATGTGCTCATTAAATTGCTGCATCGAGGATGACAAACTAGGAAATTACGCGAAATTGATAGTGAGTTAGCGACATTTCGTAGTGACTTCGACCCAGCCATAGAGGCATGAATCAGGCCATGATCTGGCGAATGTCTAATTTGTCAGGCAAAAGTGTGAACTCAAGGGGGGAAGTTTGTCGAGGTGGTGAGCAGATTGTTGCTTGCTGAGAGGGGGATCAAAAAATAAAAACCTTTATCATTTTGATTAATGGAACTTATTTTCATCTATTGGCTGAGGGTATCATTTTGATAGTCTCACTTTGGGAGTGAGAGTGTTGCTGGCTGTAACTGATAGCTTGAGAATGTTTGTTTATCAGTAGTTTGGGGCGTTTTCGAGGAGTTGGTAACGTCTTTGCTAGAGTGCTAGCGGTAAGATAGACCCAAGCGATCTCAATATGCAGGTTCAGCATCTGCACCTTGAGGTAATTTGGGTATAAAGACGGTTTTTTGTGTTCAATATAACTTGGGTAAAGAGGCCCCAAACAAAGTCCTTCTCCCCTGAAATGGTTGCGAAGGCTAAGGAAAACTATGGATGGAAACAACGTGGATTAAAGATCCTCTCGCAATTTTTACCGCCACCATGAAAGATGATGGTGCTGAGCTAAGCGCTCAGGGCGGCATCGTCATTCAAGATAACCGTATTCTCGAAACCCTTGACCGCGGCGAGCGGCCCTCAGTACCCATAGACGTCACCGTTGATGCCAGTCAGCATGTCGTCACCCCGGGGCTGATCAATGCCCACCATCACTTCTACCAGACCCTGACCCGGGCCTACCCCGGAGCACTCAATAAAGAGCTGTTCCACTGGCTTAAAAGCCTCTATCCGGTTTGGGCCGGGCTGGATGAAGAGATGATGGAAGTGGCGACTGAGCTGGCTTTGGTCGAGATGATGATGTCAGGTTGTACCACCGCCTCGGATCATCACTACCTATTGCCGCACGGATTGGAAAACGCCATCGATATCCAGGTTGATGCAGCGTGTCAACTTGGCATCCGGGCAATATTGACTCGTGGCTCGATGAGCCTTGGGGAAGAGCAAGGGGGACTGCCACCGCAGCACACGATACAGTCGGAACAGGCCATTATCGACGATAGCCTGCGCCTGATCCGTGAATATCACCAGGCGGATGACGGTGCCATGGTGCAGATCGCGCTGGCTCCTTGTTCACCTTTTTCCGTCACCACCGAGCTGATGAAGGAAACAGCCCAGATCGCCCGTCAGCATGGGTTGATGCTGCATACTCACCTCTGCGAAACCAAGGATGAGGAGCAGTTCTGCCTTGACCGTTTCGGCTACCGGCCGGTGGATTATCTCGAAGAGGTAGGCTGGCTCCACGAGCGGACTTGGCTGGCCCATGGTATTCACTTTAATGATGAGGAAGTGCGTCGGCTAGGACAGGCCCAGGTGGGGATCTGCCACTGCCCGACATCGAACATGATGCTGGCCTCGGGCATTTGCCGCAACAAAGAGCTGGAAACAGCCGGTGCCAAAGTCGGGCTAGGTGTCGATGGTTCAGCGTCCAATGATGGTTCCAACATGATCGCCGAAGTGCGTATGGCGATGTACCTGCAGCGTTTGCGCTATGGCTCTGCTGGGGTGTCCCACTTCGATGCCCTGCGCTGGGCAACAGCAGGTTCGGCGGCTGCGATGGGGCGCATTGATATCGGCAAGATTGAAGCGGGAATGCAGGCCGATATCGCGATGTTCAAGCTTGATGATATTCGCTTCTCTGGTAGCCATGATCCGTTAGCCGCCTTGTTGCTTTGTGGTGCCCAGCAGGCCGATAAGGTGATGGTTGCCGGCAAGTGGCGGGTGCTGGATGGCCGGGTACAAGGTGTCGATCTCGATGATCTGCTGGCACGCCATCGTACGGCGGCTAAACGCTTGGCTATGAAGGCCCGTTAAATTGTTAATTCGTTAAAACGAATATATAGAAATGAAAAGGCTGAATCTAAATCGAGATTCAGCCTTTTTAGTATCAACTATTGATGCGTTTAAGCCAACAGATGTAAAGCGAACAAGCTTTATAGTGAACGGGGTCTAAAGTGAACTGGCCCTAAAGTGAAGAAGTTTTAAAGCCTGCCCCTTTCCACGCAAAAATACCGCCAGGATAACGATAGACATTGGTGTAGCCGAGCTTCACCGCCCAAGCCGCCGCGTTATGACTACGACCGCATTTCACGAACCCGCAGTAAAAGACCAAGGTTTTATCCTTGTCTTCACCGAGAAGCTGGCTGAAGTCCTCGACAGATTGCTGGTCGGTTAATGCAGCGTCCCATTCAGGCATATCAGGGATAGGGAACTCGAACTGCTTGGCGCTTGGGATATGTTCTTTCTTGTAGCTGTCTTTGAACGGCATGGCGTCGACAATTATCACATTGCTGTCCTGTTCGATGAGTGCCTTGAGCCCGTTGGTATCGATGAGCTGGTATCCGCCGGCAAGGGTATCGTTATGGAGCTTGATCGCGACTTGCTCGGTTTCTACCTCGGCTTTGAACTTGCCGCCAAACAGAGCGGCATTGGCGCTAAACGGCAGGACTAGCAATGCACTGGCGAGAATGAACAGGTTCAGCCAAACGCTGCGTCCGCAACGCCGAAATGGAAATGCGTGCAATGAAGTCTTGTTCTGTATCATGATCGTATCCTTTTAAATTAGACAACGTTGGTCCGGTTACACGGTAGGTGTCACTGGGCGGTGGGTCGCCATGTTATTGAAGTAGTGGAGTGCTGCTGAAACGATCAGCACCAGCAGCATGATGAGAAACTGGGGTTCAAGGGTGCTGTAGACTTCCGACTGCACCGAGCCGGGCAGGTAGCAACCGCAGTCGAAATGCAAGCCTTGATAAAGGGCAAGTCCCGACAGGGCAATATGAATGCCGAAGCAGACAATAACAGGAAGTAGGGAGGTCATACCCAAGTAGGCCGTGAGTGCGCTAATCCCTAGCGCTAATGGGATGGCGAAAGCGATGGGCTCGACATACATGGCTGGGACGATGCCGGTGTCGCTGAGCAGTAATCCTGTGTGCTCGGGTAAGAAGAACCCTTTGACAGTTAGCGCAGCCGCACACATCAGTACAAAGGAGGTAACAAAGTGATGGAAATAGCCTCTAGTTTTCATAATTTGATCTCTTCCTGTCGTAAAGTCCAACGGCCTATTTGGGCTGAGCGAGACACCCCAAATAAGACGGGAAAATGTCTGGCCTGAATCCGTCAGGCCAAACAAGATGGTTAACTCATTGTGTGTTGCTCCAGGTGTAGCATGGCTTCTAGAACGCTGCCGCCAATCGCCCGTGCCTTGTCGGATACCGTGGTGTAATCGGCCTCTTCGCCACGGGGATCAATATCGCCGATCTTGAAGCCTTCGCGGACGCTAAGGCCGTTATTGAGTAATCCTCGTACCATGCCGCCCAGTGGCGCGACCACAGGGCTGTCGCCGATATGGGCAATCACATCGCCCTCTTGGACGAGATCGCCGAGTTTGACATGGCTGTGCATGACACCAGCGCAAGGGGCACGCAGTACCCGCTGGTGGGTGTAGCCTGCAATATTGCCGGGTACGCCAGTATTGGGCTGGGTCGCCCCTTGATAAATAACCCGGCCCAGATGGTGGCCGCGGTTGGTTTCAATCACCGCATCGCAGTCTTTGCCCGCAGTAAAGCCAGGGCCCAGGGCGATCGTGATTGGCGCCATGTCCTTCTGGGTGCCGACATTGTGCTTGGCCAGAATGGCATCAACGAGGAAGGTCGGCTTCAAAGTGCCGGCATAGCTGCACTCTTCATCGACTACCACAGGGATCTGATTGCGGTCGATGATGGCGAACACCTCGTCTTTGTTGTTGGCTTTGCAGGCGGTGATCCCTTCCACCTGGACTGGCTCGCCAAACAGGCATTGGCCAAACGACACGCTGCAGCGGATCATGGTGGGCTTAGCGATATCTGTCATCACGACTTTGAATCCGGCATTGAACAAGCGGACGGCAACCCCGGTAGCCATATCGCCTGCACCGCGGACCAGCACCAGTTTGTTTTGATTTAGGCGGGTATCGTCCTTCAGCTGGCCGCCCGCGGACTCATGTTTCACCTTGAGGATCTCCGCCATGATACTGATGGCGATTTCTTCCGGGGTTTCAGCACCGATGTTGAAGCCAATGGGAGAGTGGATGTTCTTGATCCGCGCTTCATCCACTCCGCTCTGGCGCAGGTGGGTAAACAGGGTTTGCACCTTGCGGCGGCTGGCCATTAGGCCGGTGTAGCGGGTTTCGCAATCCACTACCTTGGAAATGGCGTCTTGGTCCTGGTGGTTAGTGGCAATGACTACATAGCTGTCTTTGTTGATATCCAGCTGGTCGATAGCCTCTTCCATGGTATCGCCCAGTAGGCGCTTGGTCCCTGCCGGGAAATGCTCTTCGGCCAGGCTGTCGGCATAGGCATCGGCGACGGAAATATCGAAGCCGAGTACATGGGCGGCCTGTGCAACCGCACGGTTGACGTGCCCGGCACCAATCAGAATGAGGCTAGGGCGAAGGCCATAGACATCGACAAAGACCGTCATAGCGCCGCCGCAGTCCATGCCCATGGCATCGGGGCCGTTGCGGGTCATCCGGCCTTTGACAACGCGGGGCTTTCTCTCTTTAAGGGCTTCCAAGGCTTGTTCGATAACATACCGTTCAATCATGCCGCCACCTACTGTGCCGATGATGCTGCCATCTGCCTTGACGATCATTTGGCCGGAGTGGCGCGGGGCTGAACCGCGGGTTTCGATGATATTGGCAAGGGCGAAGGGAATGTTGTCTTGTTCTAGTTGGGCTGCCTTGGCAAAGATATTCATGTTCTATGACCTCAATACTGAAGGTGTCAGGTAGCTGCTATGTTTCAGTGGCATAGGCTACTTGCTTCTTCAAAATAACTTTCTTGATTGGTGTATCCGCCTGCATTTCTGCCAGCCAAACGGAATCGAGCTGTGGACTGTTGACCAGTACCTCTTCCGCGATCTGGCTAACGGTTAGGGCATCGTTGGCCTGATCCATTTTGTTTATCAGCCAGACTTGCTGTGCTGTCCTTGGGGTTGATTTAAATAACCCCTGCGGGTGAGAAATCAGCGGTTGCAACACTTGGGCGTCGATCACATCTCCGGGTTGGCACTGTGTAAGGGCTGAAAAAGCCGGCCAGCGGTGAACGCGTTCAGGAATCGCCTTGTGGTTGATGGCCTCTGCACCGGTGACACCAATCACCATATCCGAGTAACTTGGAATGCAAGGCTCATGCCCGTGAGGGGCTTTTATCGGTAATGAGCGGGAACCATCGCCTTCAATAATAAAAACTGTGAAGGGGAAATCATTTTGTAGTTTTTTTATCTCTCTTTCAGATAACCCAGATACTTTCAAACGGGCTGTTTTCAAGTGGTCGGTTAATAATGATTTATAGCAAAAAGTGATGGCTGGGTCTTGAAAATCAAATTCATCTTGTGCTAAAGCATTATTACGCGTTTCTATTATCTTTCCATTTTCTTTTTTATTGCAGTACATGGCATTCAGGGGAAGGATATAATCAGCCTGGTGTGCATCGGGCAAATACATTTTTGTGGTCGTGGTTAGGCAAACGGCATGGCCCCACAGTTTGAATTTACGGGCAAGCCAAAATGCGGCGGATGTTTTTCCACCACCACCGACTAGAGTAATATATAACGGGGTGGTTTCAGCAGTTAAATGGTATTGGTATAACTCAGACAGGATAAATTGGTCTGGAGTTTGCTCTATTAATCGTGTCTGTGTGCTATTAACCATGCGACCACCATATTTATCAATAAAGGAGTATGTTCAGTGATGGATAAATCGTTACGTCCCGAACGTTTAGACTGCGTTATGCCTGCTGCGGGCCTGTCTTCAAGGATGGGGGACTGGAAACTCATGCTACCTTACCAGCAGTACACAATCCTTGATGCAAGTATCGAAAATGCGCTCTCATTTTGTCGTCGGGTCATTTTGGTTGTTGGTTATCGAAGG
Organism: Photobacterium gaetbulicola Gung47; assembly: GCA_000940995.1. Lineage (NCBI taxonomy): Bacteria > Pseudomonadati > Pseudomonadota > Gammaproteobacteria > Vibrionales > Vibrionaceae > Photobacterium > Photobacterium gaetbulicola. The sequence continues at coordinate 2,789,020 of CP005974.1, read as the reverse complement.
GCGGAACTTATTGAAAAATATAAAAATGATCAAAGAGTAAAGATAGTGGTCAACGAAGATTACCAGGCCGGTATGTTCAGCTCTATCCAGCAGGGTGTCCGGCATGTCGAGAGCGATTTTTTCTTTATTACCCATGGAGATATGCCCTGTGTACCACCGCATGTCTTCCGCCAGGTCTGGTTTGAAAGAGGTGGGTGTACCGTATTCCCTGGTACGGCCCTAAGGCCTGGTCATCCGGTACTGATCCCTTGTCGATTAAAGAATATGGTGCTCAATGCCAATATACATTCATCGATGAAGAAAATTATCTTCCGCTATCCAGTTAAATATTTAGGGTTGGGTTGCGATGAAATATATTTAGATGTTGATACACCGCAGGCCTATGAAGAGTTGTGTGCTGTGTCACATTAGCACTATCAACTTGATAGCTGATAATCGCTTTTTTATCAATCTGATATCGAGAGTGCTTTTATCTCACATTTTTTATTTTATTTCATTAGATGTTTAATTTCTCATGGCAGATAATATCTATCATAATAGTTGATATCAAACTGATAGCTTTTTATTAATATGATAGCAATTCTTTTCTAATCAATAATCATCCTCATTTGAGTGGTTCTTTTGTTTGAAGTTTTCTTGTTTTAAATAAATCTGTTTATTTGTCACCTGTCACAAAATGCAGTGAACTTTCGACTTTGCTCACGAAATTCATTAATAAATCCGCCCGTTTTGTTGGGGCTGAAAAAGTTTGGCTCAGTAGTTGCTCTTTAGCCATTAGCTTATTTAGCCCTACACATTATTAGCCTGACATATTGCGCAAATAAATGTGCCTAGAAGAACAAGAAAAGCATCAAGGAGATCTATCATGGGAGATATCATGCGCCCCGTTCCGTTCGGTGAGCTACTTAACCGAATGTTTAGTGAATACAAGCAGAGTAAATCTATCTTCGGTATTCCAGAGAAGCAGTTCTACCGCAAAGCGAGCAAGGAATCACTGGCGGTTTGGGGAGAGTATTGTGAAACCCCTGTTGGTCCTGCAGCTGGCCCTCATACCCAATTAGCCCAGAACATCATTACTTCTTGGCTTGCCGGTGGCCGCTTCATGGAGCTGAAAACCGTCCAGAAGCTTGATCAGTTGGAGATCGCCAAACCGTGTATCGATGCTGAAGATGAGTGTTTCAACACCGAATGGTCGACAGAATTCACGCTGCTTAAAGCTTATGACGAATACCTCAAGGCGTGGATTGCCCTGCATCTATTGGAAGAAGTCTTCGCTCCGAGAACCGATGGCGAGGCCAAATCCTTTATCTTCAATATGAGTGTCGGCTATGACCTATCCGGTATTCAAACCCCGCCGATGCAGAAGTACATTCACGATATGCTTGACTCCAGCGAGCATCCAAGCTTCCACGCCTACATCAGCGAGCTGAAGACCTTTATCCAAGATCCTGACTTCATCCGTGAGTATCAGCTTGAAGAGAGAGTCGACCGCCTCAATGCCATGGTCGATGATATTCCTGCCCAGCTAACCCGTGGTGTGACACTGTCTACCATGCACGGTTGTCCTCCGCATGAAATCGAAGCCATCTGTCGTTACATGATTGAAGACAAGGGCATCAACACTTTCGTTAAACTGAACCCAACCCTATTGGGCTTCGAGCGGGTACGCGGCATCCTTGATAATGCAGGCTTTGACTATGTGGCACTGAGCGAAGAGTCCTTCAGCCACGATCTGCAAATCAATGATGCCAAAGCCATGCTGCACCGCCTGGTCGACCTGGGCAAGGAAAAAGGCATCGGCTTCGGTGTCAAACTGACCAACACCCTGGGTACTATCAATAAGAAAGGCCGTTTGCCAGACAAAGAAATGTACATGTCCGGCCGTGCTCTGTTCCCGCTATCTATCAATGTCGCGCTGGAGTTGTCCCGTGAATTCAACGGTACACTGCCAATCTCGTACTCGGGCGGTGCCAGCAAGTTCAACATCAAGGAAATCTTCGAAGCGGGGATCCGTCCTATTACGATGGCAACGGATCTGCTCAAGCCGGGCGGTTACCTTCGCCTGTCTGACTGCGCCAAAGAGTTGGAAGGCAGCGACGAGTGGGGCATGGGCAAAGTTGACTTGGTCAAGCTAGAAGCACTGGCAGCAAAATCGCTTGATGCCGATTACGTCCAGAAAGAGTGGCGTGGCCCGGAAGAGATCAGCGTGAAGAAAGCGGTACCGCTGACAGACTGTTACGTTGCACCTTGTGTCACGGCCTGTCCGATCAGCCAGGACATTCCTGAGTACATCCGCCTGATGGGTGAGCACAAGTACACCGAAGCGCTGGAAGTGATTTATGCGCGGAACGCCTTGCCTTCAATCACCGGCCATATCTGTGATCACCAGTGCCAGTACAACTGTACCCGCCGTGACTACGAAGGGGCGTTGAACATCCGTGAAATGAAGAAAATCGCACTGGCCAAAGGTTGGGACGAATACAAAGCCAAGTGGCATGAGCCAAGCCTAGATACAGCCAAGCATCCAGTGGCGGTGATTGGTGCCGGTCCTGCCGGTTTGTCTGCCGCTTACTTCATGGCACGTGCCGGCCACCCTGTAACCGTGTTTGAGAAAGAGAAAAACGCCGGTGGGGTGGTGAAGAATATTATTCCGCAGTTCCGTATTCCGGCTGAATCGATTGAACATGACATCCAGTTTGTCACCGATCACGGCGTGAATATCGAATACGGCTGCAATCCAGACCTGACCGTTGATGTGCTGAAACAGAGCGGCTTCAAGTATGTCTGTTTTGGTATAGGCGCGGACAAGGGTAATCCGATTTCACTGGCGGGTGATAACACCAATATCTACAAGTCACTGGAATTCCTGCGTAGCTTCAATGACGGCGAAGAGCTCAAGCTCGGCAAGCATGTTGTGGTTGTCGGTGCCGGTAACACCGCAATGGACAGCGCCCGTGCCGCATTGAAAGTGGATGGCGTTGAGAAGGTCACCATCCTTTACCGTCGTACTATCGCCGAGATGCCTGCCTATAAGGAAGAGTACGAAGAAGCAGTGGAAGATGGCGTGCAGTTCATGTTCCTGACCAACCCAGAGCAGTTCGATGCCGATGGTAAGCTGACCGCTCGTGTGATGGAGTTGGGCGAACCTGATGAGAAAGGCCGCCGCCGCCCTGTAGCAACAGATATGACGGTTGAGCTTCAGGCTGATGCCTTGATCACTGCCGTCGGTGAGCAGTCCAACTGTGATGTCTTGTCTCGCATGGGGATCCCAATGGGCGAAGATGGCTGGCCGGTTGTTGACCGTGAAAGCTGTGAAACCGCGGTAGAGAATGTGTTCTTGATGGGTGATGCCCACACTGGCCCATCATCAATCGTATCGGCGATTTCCGGTGGCCGTAAGGCGGCAACCACTATCTTGGCTCGTGAAGCGCAGGCCGATGAGCAGCTCGAAGCCAAATCCGATGTTAAAGTTGAAGCCGTATACGCCCGTAAAGGCGATATCCAGGTCAAGCTGATTGAAGCCAACAAGCTGGAAGAAGCCGACCGCGAGCAATTTATCGAGCAAGAAGCGAAACGTTGTCTGGAATGTTCGTACATCTGTAGCAAGTGTGTGGATGTGTGTCCGAACCGTGCCAATATTTCGCTGCCGATCCCGGGCTTCCGTGACCAGTTCCAGACGCTACACCTCGATGCGTACTGTAACGAGTGTGGTAACTGTGCCCAGTTCTGCCCATGGGACAGCAAGCCGTACAAAGACAAGTTCACGCTGTTCAATCTGCGTGAAGACTTTACCAACAGCACCAACGCCGGTTTCTTCGTCGAAGGTGACGAAGTACTGGTTCGCAGTCAAAGTGAGATTTATTCCTTCCGTATTAATGAGCAGGGCAATGTGGACATGCCAGAGTCGCTCGCTGATGAAGCGACGATTATCAACTATGTCATGGCTAACCACAGCTACCTGCTTGGCAAAGTAGATGTTTAGTGAGGAGCCAGGGAATGTTAGTACTCAGAAATGCAACAGCTGTGCAGTTTGAGCCTGCACTGATCAAAGAAGGCGTCGATATTGTTATCGACGGCGACAAAATCAAGGAAGTTGGCGCCAATCTGGCGGCCAACTACCCAGATGCCCAAGTTAAGGACATGAAGGGCAAACTGGTAATGCCGGGTATTGTCTGCTCTCACAACCACTTCTACTCTGGGTTGGCGCGCGGGATCATGGCTGATATCAAGCCAAGTCCTGACTTCATTTCGATACTGAAGAACCTTTGGTGGCGGATGGACAGGGCGCTGGACGAAGAAGCCTTGTACTATAGCGGTCTGATCTGCTCGCTGGAAGCGATCAAGTGCGGTTGTTCATCGGTGATTGACCACCATGCCTCGCCGAATTACATCGCCGGCTCGCTCAATACCCTGCGCAAAGGGTTCTTGAAAGCAGGCCTGCGCGGCATGACCTGTTTCGAGACCACCGACCGTAACCACGGCATGAAAGAAATGGTGGCAGGCGTCGAGGAGAATATTGCGTTTGCCCAGTTAATTGACCGTGCCAAGGAAAATGGTGAAGAGCCTTACCTGGTTGAAGCCCATATCGGAGCCCACGCACCGTTTACGGTGACCAATGACGGGTTGTCGATGATGGCCGAAGCGGTCCAGGCTACCGGGCGCGGGATCCATGTTCATGTGGCGGAAGATCGCTACGACGTGACTCATAGCCACCATCACTACGGCCAGGATATTGTCGAGCGGTTGGATAGCTTCGGCTTGATCAACGAGAAGACCCTATTGGCACATGGCTTGTTCCTATCAGAAAAGGACATTGCCATCCTGAACGCCAAAAATGGTTTCTTGGTCCACAATGCCCGTTCGAATATGAACAACAACGTGGGCTACAACGACAAGCTGATGCGCTACCAGAATGTTGCCTTGGGTACCGACGGTATCGGTGCCGACATGTTCGAAGAGTTGAAGTTTGCCTTCTTCAAGCATCGTGATGCCGGTGGTCCGTTGTGGCCAGACAGCTTCCTGCGCCATCTATGGAACGGTAACGAAATTCTGGCCCGTAACTTCGGCGCGAAATTCGGCCGCCTCGATGCCGGCAACAAAGCTGACCTGACTGTGCTTGACTACACCAGCCCGACACCGCTGGTGGCAGACAACCTACCGGGCCATATCGCCTTTGGTTTCAATGCCGGTAACGTCAACAGCGTGGTGGTTGAAGGTCGCTTCGTCTACGAAGATCGCGAGTTCCCGTTCGATGTGGCACCGATTTACGCAGAGGCACGCAAGGTGGCGATGCGTTTATGGCAAACCATGGATAAGTTGGACTAATGTGAGATCCCGTTATGGATACGGTCAATACGCACTTTAAGTGGGAGGAAGCCACTGGAGCTGCGAAATATATTGCCGATCGCCATTACGAGGGACTACTTGAAGGGCGGTTTTACCGCTCTTCTTGCCCTCGCGGGCGGATCAAATCGGTAACACTTCCAACCCTGCCTGACGGCTACCATATTTTCGGTGCAGACGATGTCCCCGGACAGAATGTCCTGCCGATTGTCGAGATCGACTGGCCTGCCTTTGCTGATCAAGAGGTGCGGTTTGTCGGTCAGGTGATCTATCTGGTTGTCGGGCCTGATCCTGATGTCGTTGATGAATTGCTTAATGAAATCGATGTCGAATACGCGCCCCTCGAGCCGGCTTATACCATTGAGCAATCCAAGGCGCTGAAGGACGGTGCCATCCACGCCGATGACAACGTGCTTGATACCCATAGGCTGCACAAGGGGGACATCGAAGCCGGCTTTGCTCAAGCGGTCACCATTATCGAAGAGACCTGCTCGACCGGCTATCAGGAGCATATCTACCTCGAAACCCAAGGGGCCGTTTGCTATCCGCAAGATGGCAAAGTGGTACTGGAAGGTTCGATGCAGTGCCCCTGGTATGTCCACCATACCATGGCGGTGGTATTGGGCCATGACAATGTCAGGGCGATCCAATGCCCTACCGGTGGCGGCTTCGGCGGTAAGGAAGACTTCCCTGACGTGCTGGCAGCGCCTTTGGCAGTAGCGGTTGAGAAGCTGCAGCAGCCAATTCGGCTGATTTTCGAGCGCGGGGAAGATATTGCTACTACTTCCAAGCGTCACCCTGTCACTTTTCACTATAAAACCGGTGTCGATGCCGACGGCAAGATTGTCGCCATGGATATCAAGTTCGATGTTAACGCCGGTGCCTACCTGAGCTTGTCTGGCATTGTGTTGCAGCGTTCCATCACGACCGCCACCAATGTCTACGATATTCCCAACGTTCGGGTAGAAGGGCATGCCTGGGCCACCAACACCGTGCCGACGGGGGCATTCCGCGGCTTTGGTTCACCACAAAACTGCTTCTGCATGGAGACCCACATCCACCATGTCGCCAAGCAGCTCGGTGCCGATCCGGTAGCCTTCAAGCAGCGGCATTTCCTCACCGCCGAATCTCACTCATTGACCGGTGCGGAAATCTTTGGTGATTTGGTTCTCGACGAGATGCTGCACAAAGTGCTCGATATGTCGGATTATCACCGCAAGTTCAATGAATATACCCGGCAAGATGGAAGCCAAGCTGAACGCCGTAAAGGCATAGGCTTGGCGGTTTTCCAGCATGGCTGTGGTTTTGCCGGTGATCTGGAAGATACCCTGGTCAGGGCCAAGGTCAAACTGCTCAAGGGAAGTGATGGCAATGTGCAGATCCTTGCCTCCAACACCGATATCGGTCAGGGCCTGAGCCTGACATTCCGCAAGATAGTGGCAGATACCCTCGGTAAGCCGCTGGAGGAGATCCAGCTGGCAGTGCCAGATACGGGTATTGTGCCCGACTCCGGGCCGACGGTGGCTTCCCGATCAATATTGATTGTTGGTTATATCCTCGAAAAAGCAGCGAAAAAGCTGAAAAAGTCTTGGGTTGAGGGTGAAGATCAGGAAATCACAGAGGTTTACTGCAAACCTGACTACCACCAGTGGGATCAGAATACCTACCAGGGGAACGCCTACCAAGCGACTAGCTATGGTGCCAACGTGGTGGAAGTGGAGGTCGATATGGCGACCGGCGAAGCGGACATTACCGGGGCCTGGGCGGTGTATGACATCGGCAGGGCCATTGACAGCACCATATTCAGGGGCCAGATCGAAGGCGGCTTGGTTCAGGCGTTGGGATACGGCAGTTGCGAGAAGTTGGAAATGACCCAAGATGGCGTCTTCGCCCAGCGCTCGATGGCTGACTATGTGATCCCGACCGCGCTGGATGTACCGGCTATCGGCAGCGATCTTGTCGATAACCCATACCCTTATGGGCCAAATGGTGCCAAAGGTGGGGGTGAATTGACTCACAACGGTGGCGCGGCGGCCTTTGTCGCAGCGGTCGAAAATGCCATCGGTGTGCCTTTGTCGTCCATTCCGGTAACACCTGAGAAAGTTTGTGAGGCACTAGCTCGACGCTCAGATGAGCCAAGCGCACAGCAACGAGAAGGGCAAGTGAAGGGATCTGGCCCGGGCAATGGAGCACCTATCGATGAAGATTGAATTTTACCTCAACAGTCACCTCGTCGTTGTCGACGTTGACCCGATGCAGTCTTTGCTCCATACCCTGCGCGGCACCATGAGCCATACCGCAACCAAAGAAGGCTGTGGGGAAGGGGAGTGCGGAGCCTGCTCTGTGCTGTTCAACGGCCGCTTGGTCAACGCCTGCATGATGCCTATCAGCCAGGTACAGGGCGGTGATGTGATGACCCTTGAAGGATTGCGCCAGACCGAAAAAGGCCAATGCGTGATCAATGCGCTGCTCGAGGCCAAAGGGGTACAGTGCGGCTTTTGCACCCCGGGTATGGTGTTGGCACTTTATGCCTTGCTGGAAGCCGATCCTAACCCGACGGAGCTGGCTATCCGTACCGCGATCTCTGGCAATTTATGCCGCTGCACAGGCTACGGCATGATTGTCGAAGCGGCCAAGATCGCCGCCGAGAAAGGAGAAGGCTTATGGTAAATGTTTATCGGCCCGATACGTTGGCGCAGGCATTGGATACCCTGTCGATGGGCAAGCTGACGGTGTTCTCCGGCGGTACCGACTTGATGGTACAGCACGGCGTGCGAGCGGGCATGTCCCCCAGGTTCGAGCAAGATGTGTTGTTCGTCGATGCCATCGAAGAGCTGCAATACATTGCGTCCGCTGAGCCTGAGCACAAGGGTGAGAGCGGCCAAGAGCAAGCCTTGTACATCGGGGCGGGGGTGGTGTTGGCAGATATTGAACAGCATCCGTTGGTCCCTTCGGTACTGCGCCAGAGCGTGGCTAAAATAGCGGCGCCGGCGTTGCGCAACCGTGCCACGTTGGCCGGGAATATTTGCAATGCATCTCCTGCCGCTGACTCCCTGCCGGCCTTGTACTTGCTGGATGCCCGTGTCGTTCTATCGTCAATTCGGGGACAGAGGGAAATGGCCCTGGCAGATTTTATCCTGGCGCCTAGGGTGACGGCTCTGAAGCCGGATGAAATGCTGACCCATATCGTGATCCCGCAGTATGACTTACCCGAGGTGTTCTACCACAAGGTCGGCACCCGGGCAGCCAATGCCCTGAGTAAGCTGTCAGTAGCGGGTCTCGCCCGTATCAAGCGCTATCCCAAGAAGGCCCCCGTTATTGCTGACTGGCGGGTGGCATTCGGCGCGGTTGGCCCAACGGTGGTCCGCAGCCGCGAGTTGGAGTTGCTGGTTGTCGGCCAATCATTGGATACCTTGGCCAAGCCGGGTTTTGTGCAACAGGTTGTCGGCTGCTATCGCGAAATCATCCGCCCGATAGATGATCAGCGCTCGACAGCTGCCTACCGGCAGCAAGCCTCGCTCAACCTGCTGACCCGCTGGCTGGAGGGGCTATCAAGGCGCTGACCCATTTACTCCCTTGCTTGTATTTACTTTTGTTACCTTTTGGTTGGGGCCGCTAGGCCCCTTTTTTTGTTTGGTGTAGTTAATTGGTATTAACGGGTGTGGATATAAGATTGCCTTCAAAAGGCGATGTTGAAGGCTTTTTCATAAATAAAGCCGCAGTTTGCGGCTTTATTAAATGTTGCAAACTTAGTTTATAGCATTGAACTTTCTTGTTCTTGCTTTTGTTTTTCTTCAGCTTTTGATTGCTTATTATATGCTTTTAATAAATCTGTATGAATATAGTTCATTGACATTTGAAAACTCATGTGTGGAGCACTGAGTGTGATCTCTGTATTTCCTGACTGATAGGTTGCTGATTTATCACCTACAAATGGAATTTTCTTATTCATAAGAGTATATTTTTTAGCAATAGCAGAGTTTAAGTAGTCAAACTTTGACTTAGGAAACTCTGACAAAACAGCTACAAGTGTGTTTGAGCTATCGAAAATAGCAGTGACAGCCCCAATGCCGTCAAAGTTAATTTGACCGCGTGGGATCTCGTACATATCACCTAAACTGTATTTATTTTGACCGGAATAATTAACGCTGTAAGTGTTTTTTAGCTGTGAAATGGTCGTTTTACCAATTGTTAAGCCGAAAACTGTCGGGTCAGCTAGTAAACTTGTACTAAACAAAGATAGTAGTATAAATAATATCTTTTTCATTTTAATTTCCCTTTATTCAAAGTAGGTGAGTATTATGGATGAAGCCAAGTGAATTTTTGTCTTGATGGTAGACTTCTGTCCATTGGCTTCCTTCTGATAATACGTATACCTTTTCGCCTCGCTTTAGACTTTTGATTGGAGTACTGTTGAACCCTGACTCTGAATAGATATCAGTACTTAGCGCTGTTATCTTACGGGTTTTTAATTTGTATAGGATGTTATTGAGAGAGTTTTGGGCTGACTTATTGTTCTGTTGTGCTGATTTTGCGTACCAGTAGACAGATAGTGGATAATTTCTACTTACACCGGTTCCGTATTGATAGCTAATCCCCAAGTTATTTTGTGCGGTTGCATTGCCATTTTCAGCTGCTTGCTTGTACCAGCTAAATGCACGATTTATATTTTTATCAGTACCAAGTCCGTTTTCATACATATAGCCTAAGTTATTCTGGGCCATTGATACACCTTGTTCAGCAGATTTGAGATACCATTCAAAGGCCTTTCTATTATTTAGAGGAGCTCCTTCCCCATGGCTTAGCATCCAGCCAAGCCGGAATTGGGCATCCTTGTCGCCGTTTTCAGCGGCTTTAGAGTACCATTTGAAAGCCTCATAGTTATTCTTATCTCTGCCTAATCCTTTGTAGTAATGCTCGCCGATGAACCATAGGGATGCGGTATGATCTTGCTTGCTAGAATGCATGAACCACTGGAAAGATTTGTTATAGTCTTGTTCGATCCCCCAACCATTGAAGTACATATTCGCCAAGTGATAAGCGGCAAATTTATTTTCAGTAGCAGCTTTGCTCAAGAGCTTAAAAGCTTTCTGGGTATCTTTCTCTGTACCTATCCCATAGAGATAGTAGCGGCCGAGCTCTGCAGTAGGGATGTTCAATCCAGTATCTGCGGCTTTCGACATCCAGTAAAACGCCTGACTTTTATCTATTTGCGTACCAAGCCCTGACTCATATAGCCAAGCGAGGTTTCGTTGTGAATCTCGGTTTCCTTTCGTTGCCGATAGTCTATACCACTCAGCTGCCTTTGTATGATTTTGTTTAACGCCATATCCTTGATCATTGGCTAACCCGAGATAGAATGAACAGTAGGTTAACTCCTCAGCACAGCGCTCATACCAGAACAAGGAATCTTCGTATTTCTTTTGTTGCCAATAATGTTCACCGATTTGTAATATGGCATAGGTATTTCCTTTTTCTGCTTTGACCCATAAAGGAATGAGTTTTTCATTTTTCTTCAGGTATGATTTTGCTTTGTATGAGCCATTGCTAGACGCTAATAAAAGATAGTCTTGTCCTTCTTTATATTTTTCTTTGCTTATTGCCCAAAGCGCATAGTCATATTGAGCATCAATTAGCTCTGAATCTGCAGCTTTTTTTAGCCAATTAATATCTTCACTGCTTGGTCTGTTTGTCGAAGTGTAAAGACGATACATGGAGCGAGTATCTCCATCTGAAGCTAGTTTCGACCAGGTTTCTCTCGCTTCTAGGACTTCACCTTTTAGAAAAGACTCTTCGGCAGATTCATATGTAGCAGCACAGCCGACAAGTGAAAGAATTAACGTGGAGCTTAATAACAGTCTTTTTATATACATTATTAACATATCCTTATGAAATTGATTTAATATTAAATTTTAAAGGGAAATGTGGTCTATTTCTACTTTCAACTTCAAAATTATTGATGTTTACCGATAGACATAACACTACCGTCAACTTTTAAGACAAGGGGGCACATTACTACTTTTGGATTGAATGTTGATTTGCTGGCCCGGAATGGAAAGAGTCAAGGAAGACGAACAGTTTATCAAAATGATAGTAAGGTATTTCTTCATTTAAGTGATTGCTAAAAAAGATATTATTGGGCAAACTTTTCTTTCGAGTATCTAAGTTTTCACCAAATTTATCACCATGTAACCTCAATGATTATGCATAAAAACACAATTGATTTGCTGCTGTAGTAACCGGAATAAAACTTGCTGTAAACGGGGGTCACTAGTGGGGATCGCCGGTAGTGGTTGAACATTCTGTTGCTTCATAAAGTAAGGAGTACTTTTATGGCAGGTAATACAGTAGTTTTAATGATTGTTGTGGGATATTTGTTTTTTTTGATCGGGATAGGAATATATTCCTCAAAAAAAATTGGCGACTCGGAGGATTTTCTCGTAGCGGGCAGAAGGCTGGGTCCTTTTTTGATTGCTGGTACTTTGGCGGCGACTGAAATCGGCGGGGGATCTTCGCTGGGGGTGGTCGAAAAGGCCTATGGCGACTGGGGCTTCTCCGCCTTATGGTATGTCGCCACAATGGGGGTAACCTTTACCATTATCGCGATGGTGGCCCCGATGCTCAGGCGGGCGATGGTAAAGACCATTCCGGAGTTTTTCCGTAAGCGATATGACAAACCGTCTGCGCTGTTCACCTCGCTGATTATGATTTTGCCGTTAATCGGCTTAACCGCCGTACAGTTTATTGCCTCTGGAGTCATCTTATCCGTGATTATGGATTGGGATTACACCACTTCCGTTATTGTTATTTCCTGCGTTGTGATTATTTATTCCATGCTCGGCGGTTTATGGTCTGTCTCGTTAACCGACTTTACCCAGATGCTGATGATCGTGTTCGGTATGCTTGCGGTCGTGCCTTTTTCGCTGGATCTTGTCGGGGGATGGGACGTCGTTGTGGCGAATACCAGTTCAGAGCGGTTGTCATTGACCCAGGGGATTGGTATGCCAACGATTGTCAGCCTTGTGCTGATTTATGCAGCGTCATTTATCTGTGGTCAGGAGGTAACCCAGCGCCTTTATGCCGCCAAGAATGGCCGGACCGCATTGGTGGGGAGCTTGCTTACCGCGGTCGTGTTTTTTGCCTTCGCGATGATACCGGCCGCGCTTGGGATCATTGCGCGTACTATGGTCGATCTGGGGATGATTGATGGGTCGGCCATAACAGAAAATGGTGCACGTTATGCGCTTCCGACACTGGCAGTACAAGTCATGCCGCCGGTGTTAGTCGGGCTCCTGTTTGCCGGGATATCTTCTGCGACCATGTCGTCGGCGTCATCGGATTTGCTGGGAGCGGGCTCAATCTTTGCCAACGATATCTACAAGGTTTACATCAATCCCGATGCCGATCAGGCAACGCTATTGAAAGTGGCCAGGTTGACAATCTTGGCCATTGGGATCTTTTCGATTGCCGTTGCCGTGATGAATACCGGTGCCATCATTTCCATCTTGATGTTCTCATTTAGCCTCAGGGCCGGGGGGACATTGGTTCCGTATCTGTTTGGCCATTACTACCAGAAAGGGAGTAGGCAAGGAACATGGGTATCATTAGTGCTCGGTACGCTGGGGATCCTGGCGGTGAAGTATGAGTGGGTCAACTTCTTTGGCCTGGATGGTATTTTCCTCGGCCTGCTACTCAGTGCGATGGGATATTTCTTGTTTAGCTACTTATACCCGAACACAAAGCCAATAGCGGATTACAGGGTTGAGCAGCCAGAAGAGTCTGTTGCCGACCCAGAGCCGGTGAATCAGCACACTACCAAGCACTCCTAAAACGGTGCCACAGAACTGAAACAGCTAGGTGTACTGTTGTCTCTAAGGGGAGAGGCCAAGGGTTTCTCCCCACATCTAATTGATTGTATTCATAGTTAGTATATCGTTATCACCCCCACCTATATCATATTGATAGCCCCCTGATATTATTTTGATATCACATGCCCGATTAGTGATAACCGTTATTATCTGCTTGATAACCTAGGGAAATATCCGGTGCTAAAAAGGTGATATGTAACCCGACGCTGATCCCACTTTTGTTGAAATACCGGACTGTGCTCACGAATCTTTGTCTTTCCTGGCTGGTTCGGGCAGTTTGGCGTGTTTGTTGCCTTTTAGATCTCCAAGACATCAATAACGTTCCGACAATGCCGTTAGGCCGAACGCATGATGCAGGAATAACAATGAGAATGCGAAAAGGCAAATAACATGATTGAACAATATCTAACGCCTGATACCCCTGCTCAGGCACTTGAATTCAAGCAGCAGCATGGCAGTGATGCCATCTGGTTTGCAGGTGGATCCAAAATCAATGCAGCACCAACCAAAACCGACAAAACTGTGGCGATTTCTTTGGGCAAACTGAATCTCTCCCAGATCGAGCTTCAGGGCGACAGTCTGCACATCGGCGCCATGTGCCGCATCCAACAACTGATTGACCACGAACTGGTACCGGTGGCGTTGAAACAATCTTCTGCCTTTATCTATTCCCGCCATGTTCGTAACCAGGCAACGCTGGGCGGTGAAATTGCTGCGCGTCAGCCAGAAGCTCTATTAGTACCAAGCTTGATTGCGCTGAAGGCCAAGCTGAAGTTGGCAAACGGGCAGGAAGTGGATGTAGAAGATTACATCAATAGCGAAGAGCGCGAGCTGATTGCCACCATCATTATTCCAGACAGAAACCTTACCTGTATCGGCTACAACATTGCTCGCTCAGCCGCCGGTTTGGCGATTGTGACAGCCGCGGTTTCCATTGATAAGCAAGGTAATAAAGTGATTGCGCTCGATGGCGTTTCGCCATTGCATCAGGGGGCCGCCCGACCTGTCCGTCTGCGCGATGTCGAAGCGCAAGATCTCAAAGGGGAACTGCTGGAGCAGGCAGTGGCCGATGCGATTTATCCGGAAGCCGATATACGCGGCAGTGTCGAGTACAAGCGATATATCGCAGGTGTGGTGATCACGGATTTGATGGCTGAATGTCAGCACTTGGTAGAGGAAGCATAATCATGACGATTCAATTTACCTTAAATGGCCGCCCTCAATCTTTGGAATGTCGTCTTGGTGAAAATGTACAGACATTGCTGCACTCTATGGGCTATCACTCGGTGCGAAACAGTGATGATAGTTGGGGCTTCGCCGGATCGGACGTGATCCTGTTCAATGGTGAACTGATCAACGCTTCACTGTTGATTGCCGCTCAACTTGAAGGGGCGGAAGTCAAAACCGCTGAAGCTCTTGGAGAGTGGAATCAGCTGAGCTTGGTTCAGCAGGCGATGATCGATGTCGGTGTGGTGCAATCGGGCTACAACGATCCGGCATTGGCACTGATCTTGACCGAATTGCTAGAGCGTATTCCTCAGCCAAATCGTGATGAAATTGATGACGCGCTATCAGGCTTATTCAGCCGTGATGCGGGTTACCAGCAGTTCTACGAAGTTGTCGAATTGGCGGTGAAACGCCTTAACGATCCTGACTATACCCAGCAGTTTGCGCCAGAGTTCCGTGATGATCTGGCGGTAGTTGGCAAGAACTGTCCGAAGATTGATTCGGCCAAGATGGTTCAGGCCAAGCCGTGCTATGTAGAAGACCGCATTCCAGCCAATGCTTGTGTGATCAAGGTGCTACGTAGCCCACACGCCCATGCGTGGATCAAACACCTGGATGTGTCCAAGGCCGAGGCGTTGCCGGGTGTAGTATCGGTGATCACCCACAAAAACTGCCCAGATATTCCTTACACCCCAGGTGGTCAGAGTGCTCCAGAGCCATCACCGCTAGACCGTCGTATGTTCGGCCAGAAAATGCGTCATGTCGGCGACCGTGTTGCTGCTGTTGTTGCCGAGTCGGTAGAGATTGCCGAGCAGGCATTGAAACTGATCGACGTTGAGTTCGATGTGCTTGAGCCTGTGATGAGCATTGACGAGGCGATGGCTGCCAATGCACCGATTATTCACAACGAGCCTATCGAGTACGGTGTCGGTGCACCTGATGATTTGGAAGAGCAGAACCGCAATGCCGATCCGCGTGAAGGCAAGCTGATTGTTAACTTCCCGATTGGTTGCTTCCCTCGCAAGAACATTGCCGCCAGTGTCCGAGGTCATATTGGTGATCTGGATAAAGGCTTTGCCGAAGCGGATGTGATTATCGAGCGCACCTACGAGTCGAAGCAGGTTCAGCAGTTGCCGGTTGAAACCCACATCTGTTACAGCTACATGGATGGCGATCGTATCGTGATGCACGATTCGACTCAGGTGCCTTGGCACGTGCGCCGTCAGGTTGCCAAGATCTTGGGTGTCAAACAGAACAAAGTCCATATCGTCAAAGAGCGAGTGGGTGGCGGATACGGCTCAAAACAAGATATCTTGCTCGAAGATGTGTGTGCTTGGGCAACCTGGACCACAGGCCGTCCGGTTTACTTCCATCATACCCGTGAAGAAGAGTTCATCTGTAACTCAACCCGCCACGTTGCCAAAGTGACGGTGAAACTTGGAGCCAAGAAAGACGGTACACTGACTGCGATTGATATGGACTTCCGTGCCAATACCGGCCCTTACGGTAACCACGCACTGACTGTCCCTTCAAATGGTCCTGCATTGTCACTACCGCTATACCCATGTGACAACGTCGACTTCAGGGTAACGACTTACTACTCCAACATTTGTCCTACCGGGGCTTACCAAGGCTACGGCGCGCCGAAGGGGAACTTTGCCCTGACCATGGCAATGGCTGAAATGGCTGAAGAGCTGGGAATCGACCACTTGGATATGGTTGAGAAGAACCGTGTTGTTGAAGGCCAGGAGCTGAAGATCCTGGCGGCTATCGGTGAAGGCAAGATGCCAACCAGCGCACCGAAAGTACACAGTTGTGCATTGGAGCCAATCCTGCGCGAAGGCCGTAAGCTGATTGAGTGGGATAGTCCGAAACACGCTGACGGCGAGTGGAAAGTTGGCCGCGGTGTGGCGATTATCCAGCAGAAATCCGGTATCCCAGATATCGACCAAGCCAACTGCCGTATCAAGATGGCGTCCGACGGTACTTTCATTGTTCACTCTGGTGGTGCCGATATCGGTACTGGCTTGGATACCGTGATCAGCAAGTTGACCGCAGAAGTGCTGTGTTGCCCGATGGACGAAATTACCGTTCATTCCGGTGACACCGACCATGCACCATTCGATAAAGGGGCTTACGCGTCATCCGGTACTTGCTTCTCGGGTAATGCCGCCAAGCGTGCTGCCGAAGCGATGCGCGACAAGATCCTCAAATGCGGTTCTGAAATGCTCGAAGAGCCAGTGGAAGACGTTGAGATTGTCGCTCCTGGTTTGGTGAAAGGTAAGAAAGGCGAAGTGAGCTACTTCGATATCGCCCACAAAGCAGAAAGCGGCACAGGGTGGGGGCAGTTACTGGCTTCAGGCTGCTTCATTACGCCAGAGTTTGCTTTCCCTTATGGCGCTAACTTCGCAGAAGTAGCAGTCAATACCCGTACTGGTGAAATCCGCCTGGATAAATTCCATGCCTTGCTTGACTGTGGTACGCCGGTTAACCCTGATTTGGCGCTTGGCCAGATTTACGGTGCAAGCATGCGTGCTATCGGCCACAGCTTGTATGAAGAGCTGATTTACGATGACAACGGCGTGCCTGTCACCCGCGATCTGAAGAGCTACGGTGCACCGAAGATCGGTGATATTCCTCGCGACTTCAAAGCGGTGTTGGTACCAAGTGATGATCCGGTTGGCCCTTACGGTGCGAAATCGATATCTGAGATTGGGGTTAATGGTGCGGCACCTGCCATCGCCAGTGCAATTCATGATGCATGTGGTGTCTGGTTACGTGATTGGCACTTCACCCCAGAGAAGATTTTACAAGGTCTCAATAAGCTGTAACTAATGCGCAAGCGGTCATTTCCAGGGGATGGGAAATGACCGTTTTGTTTTTCGGCTCCGGTTTTCCGGGCTGATGTTTTGGCAATTACGCCGTCAAGACTTGGCTGGTATCGACTATCACAGTTACTGAATCTAATACTGGGTAGTCATGATAGTAAGCGGGTAGGCAGGCACAGGCTCTGTTGAGCTTGGTGTAAAGGGCCCTGGAGTTTCTGGCTAGGTTATCGATTTAAAGATTTCGGATGGAACAGAAATGAAACTACTGTACAACGTGGAAGACAAGCCCCCTGTGGGCGCCTCAATTCTCTTAGCTCTTCAACACATGCTGGCCGCAATGGGAGCGATTATCGCCGTGCCTTTGGTGGTCGGCAGTGCGATTGGTCTGCCGACCGACCAAATGGTGATTTTGGTCAACGCCGCCCTGATGGTCTCGGGTGTAGTAACCATTATCCAGTGCAAGGGGGTTGGTCCGGTTGGGATCCGGCTTCCGGTGGTGATGGGAACCAGTTTTACCTTTGTCGCGATTTCCATTTCGATTGGTCTGGACTCGGGGATCTCCGGGGTGTTCGGCGCTTCCTTGATTGGCTCGCTGGTGATGATCATTGGCAGCCGGTTCATGCCACAGATCCGCAAGCTGTTCCCACCCGTGGTTTCCGGTACTGTGGTGGTGCTGATCGGTCTGACCATTTTGCCTGTATCCGTTGACTGGTTTGCCGGCGGGTTTGTCGGCCAGGAGCACTACGGCCAAATCAATAACCTGATGCTGGGGTTACTGGTGCTGGTGGTGGTCATCGTGCTGTCGCAACTTGGCAAAGGCTTGATTTCCGCCGCTGCGATTGTGATCGGGATGATGGTCGGGTACATAGTGGCTATATTTATGGGGGTAGTTGACTTTACTCCTGTACAAGAGGCGAAGTTCTTTTCTTTGCCCGAGTTACTACCTTTCGGCTTGAGCTTTACTGTCAGTGGTGTCATTGGCATGTCAATAGCCTATTTGGTGACCATTATGGAATCTACCGGTGACTTTCTCGCACTGAGTGATGCAACCCACACCAAATTAACCGGGAAGAAGCTGTCTAAAGGGATCTTGTGCGATGGTGTGGGCAGTGCCCTTGCCTCGGTATTCGGTGCAACGCCGTTTTCATCGTTCAGCCAGAACGTCGGTATTGTTTCGATAACCGGTGTCGCCAGCCGCCATGTGGTTGCAGTGACCGGAGTGATCATGCTGATCGCCGGTATGTTCCCGAAACTGGGCGGTATTGTGGTCACTATTCCATCACCGGTACTCGGTGGTGCCGGACTTGTGATGTTCGCCATGATCATCTCGGCTGGTATCGGCATCCTGTCACGTATTAATTTTACCAAACGCAATATGCTTATCATCGCTGTCGGGGTTGCCTCGGGTATGGCGGTGACCGTTCGTCCTGAGATTTTGACTTATATGCCAGATTCACTGCGCGTCATCCTGGGCTCTGGGATCACTACCGGCTCTTTGGTTGCGCTGGGACTCAACATCATGCTTGGTATTAACCGAGCCGACGAAGCGGAGAGTGCGAAAGAGAAACGTGAAGCATTGAAAGAGCAAATCAAAGAATGTGAAGCGTGTGAAAAAGCATTGGCCGAGGAAGAGGCGATGCAGTCACGCGAGCAGCAAATTTAAGCCTACAACAGAAAGAATTTGATAAAAGAGAGCGCTGGAAAACAAGGTGACCCTACCACTGTCCAGCACGAAAAGATAAGAGGTAATCATGGAATATACCCAATCAGTGAAAGCAATCAGAGCATCAATACTGGATATTGCCAAGGTTGTCGACAAGCCTGAGGATATAGAGCAGAACATCCGCTTTATTGAAGATGGCTTGATGCTGGTCGACAACGGACGTATTGAATGGGTTGGTGAATGGGAAGAGGGCAAAGATAAAATCCCGCCAACAGTCCGCATTCGTAGCTATCCCGGCAAGATTGTGATGCCCGGCTTCGTCGATACCCATATCCACTATCCGCAGGCCGAAATGGTTGGCGCCTACGGCGAGCAGCTGTTGGAATGGTTGAACAACTACACCTTCCCGACCGAAGCCAGGTATAAAGACAAAGACTACTCCCGCGAAATGTCGACTTTCTTTATCAAGCAGCTGCTGCGCAATGGTACCACCACGGCGTTGGTGTTCGGTACGGTTCACCCAGAATCGGTCGATGCGCTGTTCGAAGAGGCTGAGAAGATCAACATGCGGATGATCGCCGGTAAGGTGATGATGGACCGCAATGCGCCGGAATACCTGCTGGATACACCGGAAATTGGTTACAACCAGACCAAAGAATTGATTGAGCGCTGGCATAAGCGCGGGCGTTTGCTCTATGCGATTACCCCTCGTTTTGCTCCGACGTCCACGCCAGAGCAGCTGGCGATGGCGGGAAGGCTTAAAGAGGAATACCCAGATACGTATGTACACACCCATCTGTGCGAAAACAAGAATGAAATCGCTTGGGTGAAAGAGCTGTACCCGGAGCAGGACGGCTACCTCGATGTCTACCATCATCATGGGCTGACTGGCTCGAAGAGTGTGTTTGCCCACTGTATCCATCTTGAAGACAAGGAGTGGGACTGCCTGCATGATACCGACTCTGCCATCGCTTTCTGCCCCACCTCTAACCTCTACCTCGGCAGTGGTTTGTTCAAGATGCAGGAGGCCTGGAAACGCAAGGTGAAAGTCGGCATGGGAACCGATATCGGTGCCGGTACCACTTTCAATATGCTGCAAACCCTCAACGAAGCCTACAAGGTGATGCAGTTGCAGCAGCACCGCTTGTCGGCCTTCGAAGCGTTTTATCTGGCGACATTGGGCGGGGCGAAATCACTATCGCTGGATCATTTGATCGGCAACTTCGAGGTAGGCAAAGAGGCCGACTTTGTGGTTATCGACCCATGTTCAACGCCACTGCAGCAATTGCGCTACGACAGCTCGAAAGATCTGTCGGAGAAATTGTTCATGCTGATGACCTTGGGTGATGACCGCAGTATCTACCGAACCTACGTTGACGGTCGGTTAGTGTACGAGCGAGGTTAATTTTTACGCAAACGATTTCGGCGGGAAATAAGTTCTTGGCAATGCAGGGTAAGCAAAGCGTATAATCGCCGCCAATTTACCTTGCCCAGCCCCGGTTATTTGCTCTAGGGATGTTCCTTTTGGGAAGTTGATGGGTTCTGTTAACTGGGGTTGTGCCGATAAAAGTCAGCAACATTTATAACGTGACGGACCAGTCACAGCCCCAAAAAAGCAATCGATTGCGACGGGGCGGGTTGAGAGGAAGCTCAACGTTTTTTAAGGTGTTCAGGCTGCGCGCCTGGCATCAATTTTTACAAGGAATCACATCATGTCTGAAAATAGTTCGATTCATCATGAATCTACAGTCGTAGCAGAAGACACACCCCGCCAGAGCGGGTTGGATGGGTATTTTAAAATCTCCCAGCGAGGCAGTACGGTAAGGCAGGAAGTGGTCGCCGGTTTGACGACCTTCCTGGCAATGGTTTATTCGGTCATTGTTGTGCCGAGCATGCTCGGTGCCGCTGGGTTCAACCAAGGGGCGGTGTTCATCGCTACCTGTTTGGTTGCCGCGTTTGGTTCACTTTTGATGGGCCTGTGGGCCAACCTGCCTATGGCGATTGGCTGTGCGATCTCGCTCACCGCCTTTACCGCATTTAGCCTAGTGCTGGGGCAGGGGATCAGTATTCCGGTTGCGCTGGGTGCGGTATTCCTGATGGGTGTGGTGTTTACTGCCATTACTGTGACCGGTGTGCGTCAGTGGATACTTACCAACCTTCCGTTCGGTATTGCCCACGGTACGGGTATCGGTATCGGCCTGTTCTTGTTGCTGATTGCCGCTAACGGTGTTGGCTTGGTGGTACAGAACCCGCATGAAGGCTTGCCTGTTGCGCTGGGTGAGTTCACTTCGCTGCCTGTGATCATGTCTATCGTTGGGTTGGCGGCTATTTTCGGTCTTGAAAAACGCCGTGTACCAGGCGGCATCTTGCTGGTCATCGTTGCAATTTCCATCTTTGGTTTGATTTTCGACCCGAACGTAACCTACCAAGGCTTGTTTGCGATGCCGTCGTTCGGCGCAGAAGGTGAGTCTCTGCTTGGCACCATGGATATCATGGGGGCGCTGAACCCAATCGTGATCCCTAGTGTGTTGGCTCTGGTTATGACCGCGATTTTCGATGCGACCGGTACTATCCGTGCGGTTGCGGGTCAGGCGAACTTGCTAGATAAAGACGGCCAGATTATCGATGGCGGTAAAGCGCTGACATCAGACTCCGTCAGTAGCATCTTTGCTGGTTTTGTCGGCGGTGCGCCAGCTGCTGTTTACATTGAATCAGCAGCGGGTACCGCAGCAGGCGGTAAAACAGGCTTGACAGCAACCGTTGTGGGTGGTCTGTTCTTGCTGCTACTGTTCCTATCGCCAATCAGCTACCTGGTTCCTGCCTACGCGACCGCGCCAGCTCTGATGTATGTTGGCCTGCTTATGATGAGCAATGTCAGCAAGCTGGATATGGCCGACTCAGTCGATGCCTTATCTGGCCTGATGTGTGCGGTATTTATCGTCCTAACAGGTAACATCGTAACCGGTATTATGCTTGGCTTTGGTTCTTTGGTGATCGGCCGTGTGATTTCTGGTGAAGCGAAACGCTTGAATGCCGGTACGGTGATCATCGCTATTGTACTGGTCGCTTTCTACGCGGGTGGCTGGGCGATTTAATGTCACCAAGCTAATGATTTAGTTATGTAAATCAGCGCCTCTCATTGCAAAATGAGGGGCGTTTTTGTTATCTCACTCGTAAAAGTAGCAATCCCATATAACTGACTCAACAGTTGTAATAAAGATCGCTTTTTTACCTTTTATTAATCACCTACCCTCCAACTATCTGTTTGATGATTTGTGAATATGTCATTCTTGATAAGGGGCGCAGCGCCGATGGTGGGAAACAACCGCTTTAATCATTTGGCCACCACTCTGGGGGGAGCGGTGTCGGTGCTGGCTATTGCCTGGGTGATGTTCAACCCTCCCAAAACCCATATTGAAGGGTTTAAATGGACGCAGGCCTCTAAGCAGAGTGATTGGGCGATAAGCTTGCCCGAGGCTGAAGGCTTCAAGACTGAACGCCTGCTGGAACTGCATGATCTGGTCACGTTGAAGAAAACCAAGAAAGTGCAGTCGTTATTGATTGTGCGCAACGGTCATTTGGTGTTTGAGCAATACTACCCGGTCCAGAGTTCACCCGATGGAACGCCAATGCCACAGTATTTCCCTCCGGGGGTGGATACTTATCATCAAATGCGCTCGGTGACCAAAACGGTCACTTCGACACTGATTGGCCATTTGCTTTACACCGGTGCTATTGCCAACAAAGACATGCCTTTGTTTGATTATTTCCTTAATGAGGATCTTCAGGATGCCGAGAAGAAGCAGGTGATCAGTCTAAGGAATGCTCTGGATTTCAACAGCGGGCTGGATTGGAAAGAGTGGGGGGCCTATCCAAGTGATGCGATGGGCATGTGGCTATCACAAGACCCTTACCAATACATTTTTGATAAAAAGATCGCGCACTCTCCTGGTGAAGTTTTTGCCTACCAAGGTGCCATGAGCGTATTGCTTGGTGGTGTGGTTGAGAAGGTGACGGGCAAGTCCCTGAGGCAATATGCCGAGCAGACGTTGTTCAATCCTTTGGGGATCACCCACTATGACTGGTTTGCCCACGAAGTCACCGGTGACTACTTGGGTTCGTCTGGCTTGTACCTGCGTTCTCGCGATTTGGCTAAGCTGGGTCAGCTATACCTAAATAATGGGGTATGGGAGGGCAAGCGTATATTCTCGGAGCAATGGGCGCAGCAGAGCTTAGTTCCCAAGGGGAAGTTTTGGCCTCACAAAACCATAGAATATGGCCACAATTGGTGGTTTCCCCTTATTACCGTGGATGGCGACAGACTGACTGTTGCTGGAATGCGGGGCTTTGGCGGTCAAGAAATGTTTATTATTCCGCAGTATAATTTAGTGATTACCATGACCTCTGGAGCGTTTATTGGCCAAGATGAAGATTTTCCTTTTGAGTTAATGGTTGACTATATCTTACCTGCAATTGGAATAAGCAAGGCAAAATATATATCACAGGTTTAATTTTGATGACAAAGGTGAAGGATAATGAAGAGAATATATATTGTTGTCGCGGTTTGTGTTTTGACTTTGATGATATTTATTCTGGAAAATAATGATAGACGGCCTCTTAATACAGCTCGGCCTAATACCCCCCCATTTCCGATATCAATGCATTATGACGGTAAATGGGAAGGTGAAAGGCGGGATATCAGCGGTGACAACATTTGTCTTGAAACTCGGGTGATTGGCACCATAGAACAGGGGATGGTTAACTTAAAGTTGCTGTATAACAACACCTTGTTGTCAGGGTGGGTGTCCAATGAGGGCGACTTGGCGCTCTATGCCAATAGTCCGCGCTGGGGGTATCGTTTTATGGGGACGGCGAAGAAAGAGCGTATTGATGGTGAGTGGAGAGTAACTAACGCTCCCTGTCACGGTACGTGGTATTTAAAAAGGGTTGGTGGGTGAGATAAGGTGAGTATTTTGTTACTCGTACTGTGTTAGATTGCTTTTTATTTAAAGTGCTTTTGTGCTTTTAATTATATTTATATGCTGTAAGAATGCCAGTAAATAAACGCTTAGGTTGTTAGTTATACCTTTCACTCGTCAGACAAAATATCTGGAACAGCTTCACACATTATTTATTTTTCATACTTTCGACTAAATACACTTGGCTCTCAGTCGTTCTGGGGACGTAGTGTTCTTAATAATTTAAATATATAAAATAATAGGAGAAAGTAGCAATGCAATTTCGTAACTTCCTATCTCTCGGTAGTTTGGCCGTCATGCTGCTGGGTACCTCTGTGGTATCTGCCAAAGATTCAGAAAATGAAATTCTAGAGCTCTTTGTGGTGCCATACCACGTTCAGCTCAATGAAGGTGAAACACGTGTAATGTCAGCGAATGCCTTCTACGCCGATGGTACCTATGTACGCGGTGTTGAGGGGGTGGAATGGCGTAGTAGCAACCCCGAAAGTGTGCCTGTTTCACAGAACGGTACTATTTTTGCCGCCCAAAAGGGCGCAACAAGTATTCATGCCAGCCTCAATGGCCATAAGGCATCCCAGCCAGGTACCGTGCTGGTCGGAGAGGCATCTGTGGATGAGTTACAGATTGAAATCAGCAACACCAATGTCATGGTCGGGCAGACTGTCGATGTAATGGTTAACGCGACGTTCAGTGACGGTGAGACCGAGGATGTAACAGGAGCGGTGACTTGGGAGCGGGTTACCAATGATGATGCATTCGAAGTTGAGGGTCGAAAGTTAACGGGCCTGAATGAAGGCTATGGCTATCTGATTGCACATTTTGATGGCAGTAAGTCTGATGCGGTGCGAATTGATGTCAACGATGCCGGCTATTTGGATCTGATGATTTTACCTGGCTCAACGACCATGGCTGTGGGGTCGACGATGACACCCACCCTCCGTGCGTTTACATCATCAGGTATGGTTAATATTGATGCATCGGAAGCCAGCTATGAGCTGAGTAAGCAGGGTATTGTCAAGGCGAACTTAAATGGCTCCCTGACGGCTATCGGCAAAGGTCAGGTGGCTGTGTATGCCATTGCGGGCAATATCAAAAGCAGCCAACCGATGGTAATTACTGTCGAGTAATTAATTTAATTCTGGCAGAGGCTCAATGAACTAGCGCCTCTGCCATGAATCACCCTGCGGTACTAGGCGCTTCAGCGACTGGCGAAATTCCTTTTGTTAAAAAGATAATTAAATACTAACTATTTGATTTTATTTATCTAAAACAATTACTATACCTATCCTTGCATATCTTTGGCAGGCGCTGTTTCTACAGTGGCCTGATTGAGTAAGAAGGGAAATAGAGAAAGTTGAGTGGAAGTATAAGGAATGGAAACCCATGTACATAGGTGAAGCAGCAAAAAAGTCTGGGGCCTCGGAGCGGGCAATTCGGCTCTATGAGTCCATGGGGTTACTGGCCGTAGCGAGATCGGGTAACTATCGGGTGTTCTCAATGGCTGATGTCGAGTTTATCCGCTTAATAAAAGAGGGGCAGTCTCTTGGGCTACACCTATCAGAGCTAAAAGGGTTGGTAGACGGTGAGAACGACTTTGATTGGGGCAAAGTGCTGCAGCTACTCGAGCACAAACAGCATGAGATTGCCCTCCAGATTAAGACGCTGGAAGCGAAGTCGGTCCGTATTGGTGAATACCGGCAGTCTATTGCGCAGTGTGACTATTGACTCTGACCTTAGGGGTAGGGTTTAAGATGCCTCCACCATACACAAGGAGGTACTGTGATGAGAAAAGTCTTGGTGATCAATGCGAATCCAAAGCAAACAAGCCTATGTCAGTCTTTGGCTGATCGCTATGCGAAGGTTGCTAGTGAGAAGCATCAGATCCAACAAATCAATATTGCTGATATGTCGTTTGAGATGGACCTTCAGCAAGGTTATGACACCGAGTCTCCGCTGGAAGACGATTTGAAAGTCTTTCAGCAGAAAGTCATGTGGGCAGAGCATATTGTCATCATCAGCCCCGTTTGGTGGGGGACGGTGCCCGCCAAGTTTAAAGGCGCAATAGATAGGGCTTTCCTTCCCGGTTTTGCGTTCAAGTACCAAGACGGCAAGGCTATACCACAAAAGCTGTTGAGCGGACGGACATCAGAACTGATCGTCACGCTCGACACGCCCCCCTTTTGGTACAAGTACGTTAATGGCAACCCGATCTATAAACAGCTTAAGCATGCTATTTTGAGTTTTACTGGAATAAAAAACCAGCGTTCGACCTATTTGGGGCCGGTGCTGAATGCCAGTGAGAAACGCCGTCAGTCATGGTTTGAAAGGATCTCCAAACAGGCCGCACAACTTTAATGATTCCGTAACCAGTCAACAATAAAATCAGCGATACTCTGAGGGGTGTTTAAATCCAAATAAGGGAGTGTGCATCCTTCAGGGGCGGTTTCATCGCTGGCAAAGGCAATAATGTTGTGGTCATTGGGGTAGAAAAGCGGTTTGCCATAGCTTGGGCGATGCACTTCAATTTTGGCGATAGGCTGGTCGCGAAACCCCTCAACCAAAATGATATCCAGCTGACTGTGATCCAGCTGCAGCAGGCACTCATCAAGTTGTGGCTCTGACCGTTCTGGCTCAGGGTACTCAAAATAAATCATGTGTCTTTCTTTGGTTGCGAGCAGTGTCTGGTTGCAACCGGCGTGGCGCAGTCGATAGCTGTCTTTGCCGGGTTTGTCCGGATCGATACTGTGGTGGCTATGTTTGACTAAACCAATACGTAGCCCCTGCGCTTTCAGCAAGGGAATGAGATGTTCGAGGAGGGTTGTTTTGCCCGAGCCACTATAGCCGGCAAAGCCAATAACAGGCGTCATACTGATTCTGTACTGTTTTAAAATTATACCCAAAGTCTAATTCAACCTGACGGGGGGACAAAAGGGTTTACGAGAAAAATCCAGTAAGTTGTAGCTAAATTAAAAGGGGAGGCTAACCTTTCTTATCTTGTATCAATATTGAGCATATTGAGTTTTTCCTCCAACAACATCATGTTTCCGACTACATTTATTGAGTACATTGCAGGTATCTGCTATTACCTTAAATAAAGGTGAACAAATGCCTTAATCGCTTGCCATACAGTTTTTTGACAGGAAGTCGTGGTATTGGTGGTAAGTACTCATAATCGCATCAGGGAGAGCGCAATGTGGGCAACATTGGATTTTGAAGCATCCGGTCTATCCGGTCAGTCTTACCCAATTGAGGTGGGATACTCACTACCAGACGGCTCGGCAAATAGTCTGTTAATCAACCCTTTGACTGCCGGTGATCCTTGGCAACACTGGGATGAATATGCTGAGTTAGAGATCCACCAAATTTCACGTCAAAAGCTTCACAACGAAGGCCTGCAGGTTGTTGACGTATGCCACCATCTCAATGCCGTATTGGGTAAATATGAACGTGTCTTCTGTGACAGTCAGTGGGATTTGTTCTGGCTCGGCCGGTTATATCATGCTGCACATATGCGTCCTTCGTTTACCTTGACTGAGGTCGGTTTGTGGCTGCTGGAGGAAAATGGTATCGACCGGGCACACTTCCAGCAGATCATGGCAGAGCTAGGTCCCGTGCAGCATCGTGCCGAGTCTGACGCCAAGCAAATCCGACTGGCAATCACTCAGCTGACAGAGTAAGAGTTTCATTCAGTTATTCCCCATTTCTGATGAGCGAATGATCGGAAGTGGGTATACTGTGTGTTCCTATTCTTCTGTGAGTGATCCCCTTGCATACCTCATCATTTTGTCGCTCTTCGGCCTGCAATTTCCCCCCCATTATTCGTACTGCGGTATTTAATGTTTCCATGTCAGCTGCCGCGTCGGGTGAA
Source organism: Photobacterium gaetbulicola Gung47 (assembly GCA_000940995.1). Taxonomy (NCBI): domain Bacteria; kingdom Pseudomonadati; phylum Pseudomonadota; class Gammaproteobacteria; order Vibrionales; family Vibrionaceae; genus Photobacterium; species Photobacterium gaetbulicola. Next base: position 2,761,244 of record CP005974.1, on the reverse strand, counting down.
ATTCTCCGACAGCTTGAGCAACCAGATCATGAGCGCTTTTCAAAACTAGCGGCCATTATCCAGCACGTAAACCCGGATGTATTGATGCTGTGCGAATTCGACCATCCAGGCCTTGGCGGTGACGACGGTGCAGTGGCGCGATTTTGCCAACATTACCTGGCATTGTCCCAGCATGGGCAGCCTGCGGTGTCCTATCCCTATCGCTACTGCCCCCCATCAAATACCGGACTGGCGATGGCCAATGATCTCGATGGGGACGGGAAGATCACCTTGCCTAATGATGCCCAAGGGTTTGGTGAACACCATGGTCATTTCAGCTTTGTGATTTTGTCGCGCTATCCCCTGCTCGATGAGGAGATAAAAAGCTGGCAAACCTTGCGGTGGCAGGACTTGCCGGGCCATCAAATGCCCGAGGGCTACTACTCAGCCGCTGCTTGTGCCGAGTTGCGTCTATCATCCAAAAACCATGTATTGGTTCCGGTCAATGTCGGTGGTGCGATCCTTCATCTGGTGTGCTGCCATCCAACCCCTCCGGTGTTTGACGGCCACGAAAAACGCAATGCCCGCCGCAATCATGATGAGCTGGCCTTATTAACCGCCATTATCGAAGATGCCGAGCACTTGGTTGATGACAAGGGCAGCTCAGGAGGGCTGCCCCGGGACAGCCGTTTTGTGGTGATGGGGGATTTGAATGCCGATATGGCCGATGGTGACGGTATGAAGCGGGCCATCCGCGATTTGTTGCTGCATCCGACGATCCACCGTAGCGTTTCCTCCGGGCGGATGACGCCGAAAAGTCTAGGCGGGCGTTTTCTCCGTCCTTGGCAACCACGTCGCGGGCGGCCAAGTGAATGGACCCATATCTCCGGGCTTCGCCTTGACTATGTTTTGCCGTCAGCTAACTTGGAGGTATTGCAGTCCGGGGTATTCTGGCCTGATAAGAAGGATCCGCTGCGGCATCTCATTACCGATGCTCGCGGTCGCGAGCGTCCTCAGGCGGGCTCCGATCATCGCTTGGTTTGGGTAGATATTGCCCTGAAATAAAGGTGTTATTGCTCCCGTCATGATTGGTTTTATGGTGTTTCCTGACCTAGGCTTTTGAATAGGCCCAAATCACTTGGACACTAAGGATGATTCGACAGGGAGGAGCTCTATGCCTGATTCACTCAAGCCGCTGGGCGGCGAAGGTTTGCGCGGCCAAACGGCCGGTAGCACGGCGCTCTGTACGGTTGGCAAGACCGGCACAGGCTTAACTTACCGAGGTTATGATATTTCTGACTTGGCCAAGCATGCTGAGTTTGAAGAGGTTGCCTACCTGCTGTTGAAAGGAAAATTGCCAACCCGTGCGGAACTTGCCGCCTACAAAACCAAGCTGATTTCATACCGCGGTTTGCCGCTGGCGTTGAAGCTGGTGCTGGAGCAAATTCCAGCCGATGCCCATCCGATGGATGTAATGCGCACGGGGTGCTCCATGTTGGGAAACCTTGAACAGGAGCACGGCTTTACCGAAGAGTACGATAAAGCCGATAGATTGCTTGCGTTGTTACCAGCCATTATCTGCTACTGGTATCGCTACAGTCACCACGGGGTGAAGATAGAAACCTATTGCGATCAAGACAGCATTGCCGGCTATTTTTTAAAAATGCTCACAGGCAAGACGCCGACGGATTTGCATAGGCAGGTGATGCACTGTTCATTGATTTTATATGCCGAGCACGAGTTCAATGCCTCGACGTTTGCCGCTCGGGTCTGTGCGTCGACCCTGTCTGATATCTATTCGTGCGTCTGTGCGGCAATCGGCACTTTGCGAGGCCCGTTGCATGGCGGTGCCAATGAGGCTGCCATGGATATGATTGAGCAGTGGCAGACCCTAGATGAAGCGGAATCAGGCATCATGGCAATGCTGGCGAATAAAGAGAAAATCATGGGGTTTGGCCATGCCATTTATCGCGAGTCCGACCCTCGCAATGCGCTGATCAAAGCATGGTCAGAACAGTTGGCTAAAGATGCCAATGATCCTGTTCTCTATGATATTTCGGTCAGGGTCGAAGCGGTGATGAAGCGAGAGAAGAATTTGTTCTGTAACGCCGATTTTTTCCATGCTTCGGCGTATCACTTCATGGCAATACCAACCAAATTGTTCACGCCTATTTTTGTCATGAGCAGGGTGACTGGGTGGGCAGCCCACGTGTTCGAACAGCGGGATCATAACCGTATTATCCGTCCGAGTGCTGACTATATCGGCCCAGAGCACCAAGAATGGATACCGATAGATGAACGCCATTAGCCGGCTTCGTGACCATGGCGGCGTCTGGCAGACCTTGCCTCAGGGCAGGGTGTATTGGCAACCGCACTTTCTAGAGCGCAGCGTGGCTGAGCAATGCTTTGAACAACTCAACCAGGAGCTGGATTGGCAGCAGCAGAAAATCAGGATGTTTGGCCGTGAAGTGCTGCAACCGCGGTTGCAGGCCTGGTGTGGTGATGCGGTTTATACCTATTCGGGCTTGACTATGCAGCCTGATCCCTGGAGCCCGACCTTGCAGGTTATCCGCCAGCAACTAGTGTCGCTGCTGGATGTTAATTTTAATTCGGTATTGGCGAACCAGTACCGCAATGGCCACGATTATATGGGCTGGCATCAGGATAATGAGCCTGAGCTTGGTGAACAGCCTGTGATCGCTTCCGTCAGCTTAGGTGCCCCCAGGCGTTTTGTCTTGCGCCATCGGCAAACCAAGGAAAAAAGAGAGTACCTGCTCACCAGTGGCTCGTTGCTGGTGATGGCGGGAGAGTTGCAGCATTATTGGCAACACACGGTACCGAAAACACGGCGGCCGACAGCGGCGCGTATTAATCTCACTTTTCGGGAGATCATGGGCTAGAGCCAGATAGCGGCATGCGGGCCCATTACTTATTGCTATTTTTACAGTGATCACAGCTGCGAGCATTAATTTACACTTTTCTGACGTTAAGGTTTCAATGCTTTGCTAGCGTGCTGGATATAAATATTTATCGCAATGAGCAGGGAGTCTTCAATGGGATGGGGTAGCAGTAGGTTGCACAGGACAGCCGTTTATTCGCTGATCGCAGGGGTGATGGCCACATCGCCAGTGACATGGGCGGATGTTCACTCCCTGGCGGAGCAAGGGGCGACTGTTAGTACTGATGCTACCAAGGTCGTTTCCTACGATGAGTCAGCGGGCTACCAGCAAGATGCGGAGCGAATTCGCCAAACCTACGAAAGCCAGCTCTTTACCCTTCCTGCCTTTAAAATGGGCCATTATGGCCTGCGGATGTATCGCCAGACGCAAGATCCCAAATACCAAGCTGCGATATGGTCTGACATGGCGCGTGTGGCCAGTCGGTTGAATTACTTCGCTACCGAAGTGCACACCCCTGAACAAATTACCGCCTATTCAGTTAAACGCCTCGCTCGCTATGATCACAAACAAGATGTTCGCAGCGACTTGCGATACGAAGCGACAAAAGACAAACCGGAATATTTTTACCTCGGGGTTGATCTGTTGGGTTCGATGGCCAGAGCCAATGAATATGGTCTTAAGCATCGTGAAGATGTAAAGCTGCGCGAAGTGATCCGCCGCTATGACTTCAAACAGTATGCGACGGATCCTGAAATGATAAGGGCGTGGGCTGCTCAATTGGCTAACCAGGTGTATTGGCTGCGCCAGTTAGGGGAGCAGGATGTGATTGATGACTTTATCGCAGCCTTCAAAGAAACCTACCCCGACAGCCAAGATAACAAGCTTAGTGATCAACAGTTCATGAATAAGGTTTACGGCCTAACTCATATCGTTTTTGCCGCAACAGAGTATTATCAGCATCCGATAAAAGAGTCTGACTATCAATGGATCTATGATTATTACCGAGCCAATATCGATACCATCCTTGAACGTTCGAAAGAGGATGTGATCGCCGAGGTTGGGATCAATTTCCTGTTGGCCGGGTTGGAAGACGACCCCGTGGTTGAAAAGACCCGCAGGACAATACAGCGTGCTTTGAACCGCCAAGCGGGTATAGTCCCGGCGGTAAACGGTAGTACGGATTTACTCGATGGCGAGCACCGTAATGTGCTCGCGATAATGCTACTGGATTGGCAAGGTGCCCATGCTGTCCCTACTATTCAGAAACAGCCGGAAATGTTTAGCGGCAAGCCTTATGGCCTGATTACTAAGTAATCCCAGACAAATATAAACCGGAATCGATATACAGCGCCCCTCAAAAGGGGCGTTGTTAATTGGGGCGGAAGTGGCAATATTTTATAGCCAATAGCCAATAGCCAATAGCCAATAGCCAATAGCCAATAGCCAATAGCCAATAGCCAATAGCCAATAGCCAATAGCCAATAGCCAATAGCCAATAGCCAATAGCCAATAGCCAATAGCCAATAGCCAATAGCCAATAGCCAATAGCCAATAGCCAATAGCCAATAGCCAATAGCCAATAGCCAATAGCCAATAGCCAATAGCCAATAGCCAATAGCCAATAGCCTAGTAGTAATACTTACCACTGATACTACTGACTTTGAACACCTGCACTTTCATCGATGGAGACCAGTAAACGCTGTTCCAGCCGGCTTTTAATTTCAGTTGGCGGATGAAGTCTTTGGGATTTGGCAGTTGCTCCCAAACTTGTGGCAAGAACAAAGCTTGGCGATGATTATCCGACAGGATAACGCCGACTTTGTTATTGTCCAGATAGTCAACGAGTGCTTGCTCAGAGTCGACAGCGAGATCTTCTGGTTGGGAAAGAACCGAGACTTCCACCATCAAGTCATCAAGTTGTTCTTCGACCAGCGGCATAAATCGGCGGTCTTGATAGGCACTTGCTCGGGCTTTGTTGTGTACTTCCATTACCAGTGGAGAGTGTGCGACAGTGGTGCCCAGGCACCCTTGAAGCTGACCATTTACGGTAAGGGTAACAAAGCAGGCTCCGGGCTGAAGTAGTTTCTTGCTATATAAATCAAGCTGTGGAGGCTGGGGAAGATCATCAGAGAAGTGGCCACGAATGGCATCACGAGCCACATCCAAAAGTTGGGTTAGCTCACCTTTATTGAGGTTCTGAAACGAGATAGCTGACATATCCTACGACTCTCTCCTTATCTCCGGCGTCAGTGTCGCCAGAGTTTATTAGTGTTTTACGAGTAAGTGTGTATCCCCTTTGTTTGGCTAGCAATAGCAATGTATTAATGCCTGTTGAACCACAAGCTTGCTCAGGAGCGAGAGTTGGCTCGTAGTTGTCAATCATCTTGCAGGTCTGGCTGTCAATACGCTGGGCTTCCGCATAGGAGTGGAAGTGACTCAAATCACTACTGACAACGAGTAGACAGTCGTCACCTTGCCAAAGGGTATCAATGAGCTTGGCGACTTTTGTTGGGCTTACATTACTGGTTAAGAGCGGTAACAGGGTGAAGTCATGTAAACATGACTGCAGGAAAGGCAATTGCACTTCGAGGCAGTGCTCTAGGGCATGAACCTGATCCGATACTTCAATATCTTCTATTTCCTTCAGCTTTTCAACCAATTGTGTGTCGATTTTGACTTGACCTAATGGTGTTTGAAAATAATCCGCCGCGGGAATGGCACAGCCTTGGAAATAGTAGCGGTGACTGGGGCCTATAAGGATCACCCGGCGAATTCGTTCGGCTTCTGGCAGCAGGTAACGGTAGGCTTCGGCGGCGACGTTGCCCGAAAACATATACCCGGCGTGGGGCACTATAATGGCCCGGACCGGGGTACCATGTTGGCAGGCCTTAAGCCATTTATCCATTTGTGTTTTCAGGGTAGCCGCTGAGCGGGAATAGAACTGGCCTGCAACGGCTGGAGGACGTGTATTCATAGGCTACCTACCAGTATACAGTCTAAAGATCTGGACTAATCTTAAGTATAGGAATAAATATCCCTAAGTGATCTCATCGTGTCAGAAATTAGAACCAGATCAATGTGTTCAGTTCAGCAAGCAACCTTGTGTCAGGTAATGGAGACCGATGCCAAGGCTGTCTGTCACACCAATATGTACATTGGCTGGCTTCTGTAGAGCGAGTTTGCTTGGGCATAACCATTTGGGTGACTGTCATGCCTCAACCTCCTGAATTCTATCCAACAAAATACTGGCATCGGCTCGATGATGGTAGGGTGGTGTGCGACCTTTGTCCCCGACAGTGTCGATTGCGAGAGGGGAAGCGAGGGGCTTGTTTTGTCAGGCAGGCCCATGAGGGGAAAATTGTGCTGACCAGTTACGGTCGCTCCAGCGGCTTTTGTATCGATCCGATTGAGAAAAAACCGCTTAATCACTTTTACCCCGGTACCTCGGTGCTGTCGTTTGGTACTGCAGGGTGTAACCTTGGTTGTAAGTTCTGCCAGAACTGGAATATCAGTAAGTCCCGACAGATAGATACCTTATGTTCCACTGCCATGCCGGAACAACTGGCTTTGGCTGCTCAGCGGTATGGTTGTGACAGTATTGCCTTTACCTATAACGATCCGGTGATCTTTATGGAGTATGCGGTTGATGCCGCACAGGCTTGCCGGGAGTTGGGGATACACAGTGTTGCGGTTAGCGCTGGGTATATATGTGAAAAGCCCCGTGCTGAGTTTTACCGTTACATGGATGCGGCGAATATTGACCTGAAGGCCTTTACTGAGCGCTTTTACCATAAAATATGCAGCGGCCATCTTGCTCCCGTACTCGACACCTTGCTCTACTTGCGCCACGAAACCGATGTGTGGTTTGAAATTACCACCTTGTTGATCCCCGGCGAAAACGACAGTCCCCAGGAGATAGAGGCGCTGACCCGCTGGGTACATGACAACCTCGGCCCTGATGTGCCGGTGCATTTTAGTGCGTTTCATCCTGACTTCAAAATGATGGACAAACAGCCTACCCCTCCCGAGACGGTGAAAAAAGCGCGCGAGATAGCAATAGCCAACGGTTTACACTATGCCTATGTAGGGAATATTTTTGATGTCGAAGGAGACAGTACCTATTGCCCGGGCTGTGGCCAGAATGTCCTGACCAGAAACTGGTATCAACTCGGAGATACCCATCTCTCCGAACAGGGAGAGTGCACTTATTGTGGCTATCAGTTGGCTGGGCGCTTTAAACCGATCCTGAAAAGTTTTGGCCGACAGAGGATTCCTGTGCAAATTGCCAGCGAGTGAGCTTTGTTGCGGCGTGAGTACTTGTCAGCGGCATCAGCAATCCTTTAATCTTGGCTACTACATCACACCGGAATGAGAAACTAAACATGTCTGATATGACGATGGAGCAACTTGCTGGCTACCAGAACTTGGTGATCACCCAGCCAAACTGTCCTTATTGTGTAAAAGCAAAGGCTATTTTGGATGAGCGTGGTACTGAGTATACGACCTTGGTCTTGGGAGCTGATCTTGCCAAAACAATGATGGTTGATTTTATCGAGCAGCAAACCGGTAACCAGGTTCGAACCGTTCCGCAAATCATTCTGGATGGTCAATATATTGGTGGTCACGATGATTTGGTTGCTTTTCTTGCGCGTCAGGTAGAAAACGATGCGTTTGGTGATTTTGAGCTGTAAGCTCAGCGGGTATTCTGCTCAGTCATCGAGGCAATTGAAAGGCAGCGCAGTGGCGCTGCCTTTTTTGATTTGATCTGGGCTAAATATCCGACATTCTTTTCAGGTGCCATTTCAAGGCTCTGGTAAACTGGTATTTCAATTACGCTATATGGATTTTCGGGAATGCTGAATTACCAAGGATTGTTTTTCCTGCTGTTGTTAATTATGGCTTGCGCATTGATTATTGGTCATTCGTATCGATACAACCGTAAAGTGACGCCGGTTTCGTTGATGATTGTTGCGTTACTGGCGGTGCTCTCCGTAACCAGCTATGCCTTTTTGGGCCATGAACCCCAAAATACGGTGCGGCGGCCAGAACCCCCTCAAGCGGTGCCTGAAGAAATGCTGATGAGTGCCTCTGAGTTGAACCAGAAGCGAATCAAAGAAATACAGGATAAGCTGCGTGAAGACACGCAAAATGGCGAGCTTTGGTATGCGTTGGGTAACGCCTATATGTATAGCAGCGAGTTTGAGAATGCCGGAACTGCATTTCTGTATGCGTTAAGGCTTGCGCCTGAACCGCAGTCGAATATCTACTCGGCAATGGCAACAGCAAGCTATTATCAGGAAAAGCAGCACTTCACGCCGCAAAGTCAGGCTTGGCTGGAACAGGCCTTGGCGTTGGATAAAAATAATATTTCAGCCCTGATGTTGCTGGCCTCTGACTATTTCCTCAATGCCCGCTACCAGAAAGCCATCGATACCTGGCAGCAAGTGCTCGATACCGAGCGGACGGATCTGGACCGGGTTGAGATTATCAATGCAATCAACCGGGCGAAGAGTTTTTTTTAGTATAACGCCCCGACATTATCGGTGCGCTGTCTATCGGTATCATTAGCGGTCCGGCCCTAGCTTATCTCGCACGCCGCATAATCAGTGTAGCCATGGTGATCGCCGCCAAATAGCGTGGCGCCATCGAGGTTTGACAGCGGCTGGTGGTTTTTCAGGCGAGATACCAAGTCTGGGTTGGCGACAAACGGCCGGCCAAATGCGACAAGATCGGCATAGCCCTTATCCAGCACCGCCTCGGCACGCGCTTGCGTGTAACTGCCCGCAACAATAATGGTATTGGTGAAGCGTTCGCGCAGTTCAATACGGAAGCTTTCCGGGATCACCGGTGCATCATCCCAGTCGGCTTCTGATAAGTGCAGGTATGCAATATCACGAGCTTGAAGTTGCTTTGATGCCTCAAGGATGGTTGGCACAATATCGGGGCAATTCATATCCTTGAAGGTAATGAAAGGTGCGAGTCGGACGCCAACTTTGTCTGCACCTATCTCTGTACACACCGCTTCAACAACTTCCAGTAAAAAGCGAAGTCGGTTTTCGCGGCTGCCACCATAGTTGTCGCTGCGCTGGTTGGAGTTGGTGCGCAGGAACTGGTCGATGAGATATCCGTTGCCACCATGAATTTCAACCCCATCAAAGCCAGCTTCGATGGCTCGTTTGGCCGAGTAGGCGAAGTCCTGGATCACTCTATCGATATCGGCTTGAGTCATGGCTCGAGGCTCAGCGCAGTCAACCATGTTGCCCTTGCCTTGCTCATCGGCGATCCAAACTTTTGTATCGACTGGGGCTAATGCTGAGGGGGCTATCGGCAGCTCGCCGTTGTGGAATGTCGGATGGGAGACACGCCCCACATGCCATAGTTGGCAAAACATTGCCGCCCCTTGTGCCTTAACGGCTCGGGTAACGGGTTTCCAACCGGCTACTTGCTCATCGGTGTAGACGCCCGGCGTGAAAGAGTAGCCTTGTGCGTCATCAGATATTTGCGTGGCCTCTGAGATGATCAATCCTGCACTTGCACGTTGTTGATAGTAAGTCGCCATCATTGGGTTAGGAATATTGCCCGGCTGACTGGTGCGCGCGCGTGTCATTGGCGCCATGACCACACGGTTTTGCAGGGCAAGGTGTTTTAGCTGAGTGTGTTCGAATAGCTTGCTCATAATGGCCTCTTTACTTCAGTAGCTTTACGTTGCTTTTCTTGCTGGCAGATACCATCCATTCTTTGACGGCGTGATCCCACTGGAGCTCCGCTGCGCTGAAAAAGCCTCTGAGAATGGAGAACATGATGGCTTTGTCGACTAAGGTCATAGGCTGCTTCGACATCAAATTGAGCACTTTGCTGGCTTGCTGGATTAAAGATTCTACTTCTCTGGCGATAGCCGGAGTCTCACGAAGCAGGGTGTCAAAGTCCAATGCTTCGGTCTCTTTTTTGTTTCGCCAGGCCAGCTTGGCTGAGTCAGAGCTAAACTCGGGAAGGTTCATGCTTGACCAGCGCGGGTAGCCTACTTTTTGAAGCGGCAGGAAAGCGCTACGTTGCCAGTTCAGCACCTTCTGAGAAGGTAGGTGTGTCTCGGTTGAATCGGCCAGTGTCAAGAAGTACTCGATAATTTCGAGGCTTTCAGCCATGGCTTGGCCATTGTCTTTGACTAATACAGGAACTTGTTTAGTACCAATGATGTCGGCGGTGGTCGTATCATCGTCATAGTCGAGGTTGATGATATCCAATGAGATATTGAGCATACCGGCAACATAGCGAACACGAGCGCTGAAAGGGCAATGTTCAAAAATATAAAGTTTCATACTTTATCCTAATGGTCTGTTAGATTAATAATTTGAACTCAGTGAGTGAAGGCGGGGGTAACCGTGGGTTGAGAGCGTTCGCGGCGATTGGCTTTGGCGATTAGCCACAAACCGACAACCGGGACCACAACCGCGGCATAGGGGATCATGCCTGCCCCCATTGGGCTATCGAGCACCATGCCACCCAAGACCCCGCCGAATGCGTTGGCCAAATTGAAAGCAGAAATGTTTGCCGTTGCGGCTAATTCCTGGCCCTCACCGCCATGGTTCATCACTCGCAACTGCATCGCAGGTACATTGGCAAAAGAAGCGATACCAAACACAAAGGCCGCAGCGATAAACATGATTTTGCTTTCGACAGCGAGTCCGACCGCTACCAGAGATACAATCATGGCGATGGCCCAGAACATGGATGCTCGGTGTAAATTCTTATCGGAGGAGCGCCCGCCGATGGTGTTACCAATGATCAGACCGAGTCCGACGATAACCAAAATCCAAGTAACGGTGCCTTCGGCAAGCCCGGTGATATGCACCGCGATTGGCGCCAAGTAGCCATAAAGTGTCATGAAACCGGACCAAGCAAAGACAGTGATGGCAAGGCTGAGCAGCAGCATGGGATTTTTGAACGCCAGCAACTGTGCTTTGACATCTTTGGCTTCGCCGTGACCTGCGGGCCTAATGACAGCAGTAATAAAGAACAGTGCCATCAGGCCAAAGGCGGCAACGGTTAAGAACGTGGTGTGCCAGCCAAACTGCAAGCCAATCCAAGTACCGCCAGGCACGCCCAAAACATTAGCCAGAGTCAGGCCTGCGAACATTTGGCCTACCGCTCGACCTGCCATTTTTTCTGACACTAGATTGGTCGCCACTACAGCACCAATGCCGTAGAAAGGTCCTTGCACCAAGCCGGTTATTACGCGACTGGCTATGAGCACGATATAGTTCGGTGCAAACGCAGACAGTAGATTACCGACGATGAAGAGCACCATCAGGCCGGCCAATACGTTTTTTTTGTTGAACCGGGCCAGGTAGATGGTCAGTAGCGGGCCGCCGACCACGATTGCCAATGCATAGGCACTGATTAGGTAGCCAGCTTGGCCTTCGGTAATCAAAAGGGAGTGAGCGACTTGTGGCAGAATACCTGCGATAACAAATTCTGCGGTGCCAATCGCAAAGGCTGCGAGCGTCAAGACCCATACCTGCAGCGGCATCTTTTGTTTATTCATGGGAAATCTCTATGATTTTTTTTGAGTGTTAGGTGCCAAGGTTGTCTGAAAAGTCGTTGTTTTGGCGGCGTTTAGTTGAGCAGTGCTCCTCCCTCAACGTCGATGACTGCACCGGTCATATAGCTGTTGTGCATCAACAGTTCATAAGCCATCGCGATATCGGTGGGTTGACCGACCTTACCTACCGGTAGCTTACTCTGGCTATGCTGATACATGGCATTCCTGTCTTCTTCGCTCATCCCTTTATGGGCCTCTGTTTGGGTTAGGCCGGGGCTGACGGCATTGACCCGAATTGGCGCAAGCTCTTTAGCCAGCACTTTAGTGATGGCTTCCAAGGCTGCATTGATGGCGGTCTTGACATACGTACCGGCGACGACTTTGCGTGACAGCATGCCCGTGGTCAGGGTGATGGATCCCCCTTGCTTGATATAGCGGGCGGCATGTTTGACGGTGCGGACCGTCCCCCAAAATTTGGTATCGAAGGCCGCCTTGGCTGCTGCAGTGTCGATATCAGTGACTTTCCCTGCTGGGGCAAAAGAGCCTGCGGTGATAACAAGGTGGTCAATCGCGCCGATAGATTCGAAATAGCGGTATACAGATTGCTCATCATTGATGTCTAACCCCGTCTTTCGACTGGCAACATGGATCACTGTGTTGTCGCTTTTCAGTTGGTTGGCAAGCTCGGCACCAATTCCTGATGTGCCCCCGATAATCACGTACACGGTTTTCTTTGTATTCATGGTGACTGTCTCTTAGTTTGTTTCGATGGGGCTAGTATATGAATTCAATTTAAATTGATAATTAGCTATAATTCGAATTCATTGTTCGGTTTAACTGAATAGTGATGGGGCAGGGGTAACAGGAAGGAAGCAGAGAGTGGACAAGTTTGCGGATATGGCGTTGTTTGTAAGCATCGTTAAAAACCAAGGTCTTGCAGCGGCGGGACGGGAGTTGGGGTTGTCGCCAGCGACAGTAACGGCAAGGTTACAGGCGCTGGAAGATCGCTATGGCGTTAAGCTGCTAAACCGCAGTACACGCCATCTTTCGCTGACGGATTCAGGCGCTATGTACCACTTGGCTTGTCTTGAGATCCTCGATAGTGTGAGGGAAACGGAAAACCTCCTGCAAACCGGGGTGAAAGAAGTGCGTGGCACCTTAAAAATTTCTGCGCCGCGGGATATCGGCAAGCAGTACATTTCAGCTCTTGTGTCAGACTTTGCCGAGCGATATCCCGATGTCACCCCATACCTCTACTTGAACGATAACCTGTCGAATCTCGCTGAGTCCGGGCTGGATATTGTGATTCGCTACGGCGAGCTTGCCGATAGTAGCCTGATCTCGCGCAAGCTGGCATCTAGCCGACGGGTGCTGTGTGCATCGCCAGGGTATTTAGCCAAGAAGGGAACGCCCATCACGCCGCAGGATCTGGCTCGCCATGACTGTTTAGCCATGGTGCGCAACAACGAAGAGTTGAAAACCTGGCACTTCGAGGACCATGAAAAGCACAATACTGTGACTGTGGTACCCAAGCGTTTCTCCGATGACGGTGAAGTCATTCGCCAGTGGGCCTTGGACGGGGCTGGTATTGCACTGAAATCCATGCTGGATGTACAAGAAGATATTAAGCAGCAGCGCTTAATGACAGTGCTAAATGGGTACATGAAGAACTTCAACGCGTCCACTTCAGCGGCAGGCGCTGATTTGAACGTTATTTATATGAGCAGGCAGTATCAGCCGAAGCGGATTCGCTTGTTCTTGGATTTCTTGATTGAGCGGTTTGAGTTGTTGGCCGAGAAATAACAACGCCCCGCTAAAGTGGGGCGTTGTCCATTATCCGGAGAAGGGGAAAATTTACGGGGCCTGGTTCGCTTAGCTTAGCGATCGTTGGCTTCATCCCCTCGAGTGTTGCACGGGCTGGCTTACACCAGAATCCGGCCCGTGCGGTTTATGGGGTTACATGGCTACCAACTTCATTGTGGTGATGCAGGTGCGACTGTCCCCTTTGGTGCTAAGTACTTCTGATGCCATCAAGTTACCTTTGTGGAACATAAACTGATAGTCACCGTCTCGTGGCATCCAGATATCGATGAAACCATCTTTTTGCGTGGTGACCATCTCATTCTTCACGACTTTACCTGTTGCCATATCTTTGATCATCAGGTGCAGCTCTTCTTCCACCAGTTCGCCCTGGCACCCTGTCGGTACATGGTAAGTACAAGGGTGGGTGTAGTTGATATACGGCGCGACTGACAGCAGGAACTCCTCGGTCAGCGGAATGGCCGCTTCCTCGCCAGAAGGCAGCGTAGCTTCGAGGCTGTCAGGCATCACCTTAACGGTTGCCTCACCGGTACGATGCCACTGGTGAGAGTGTTTTAACGCCTGCTGCGGGCTAAGAGCGCTAAACTCTTCTGCCGTCATTGCTGATGTGCCAAACGAAGCCATTAGGGCGACTACAGGTGCGATTTTGTTGAAGTATTTCATAATAGTTTTTCTTTAATTGATATTTAATTGAACCTCAGCCGCCGGTGCAGTTTGCAGGCGGTGAGAGTAGGTTTTCCAAAGCTTGTAGATAGATGGCAGCACCAGCAGGGTCAGCAGAGCCGATGATACCGAGCCTCCGAGCATAGGTGCGGCAATGCGCTGCATCACCTCGGAGCCCGTGCCGCTGCCGATCATAATTGGGATCAGGCCGATAACGACCGTGAGATCGGTCATCATTACTGGGCGGATGCGTTGTCCAGCCCCTTCTAAGATGGCTTGCTCGAGATCTTCCTCTGTGACATGGCTCCCTTGCTGCTCCCGTTCAGTTATCCTGCGTTGCCAGGCCTGGTTCAAGTAGACCAGCATGATAATGGCGGTTTCGACTGCCACACCCGCTAGGGCGATAAAACCAACCCCAACGGCAATCGAGAGGTTGTAGCCAAGGTAGTACATCAACCAAAGGCCACCCACGAGGGCTAGCGGCAGGGTACCGACAATGATGGCAACTTCGCCAAAGCGACGGAAACTCATGTAGAGCAGCATAAAGATGATGCCGAGTGTCACCGGGGCAACAATTTTCAGCTTCTCCATCGCGCGCTGCATATACTCGTACTGCCCCGACCAACTGATGGCATAGCCGGCTGGCAAGCTGACTTCCTCGGCAACCCGCTGGCGGGCCTCTTCGACAAAACTGCCAAGGTCTCGGCCTTCGATATCGACAAAAATCCAGCCGTTGGGGCGAGCATTTTCGGTTTTGATCATCGGAGGGCCATCCTCGTAGCGGATATCGGCGACATCAGCAAGGGTGATATGCGCGCCCAGCGGCGTAACGAGCGGCAGATTCTGCAGGCTGTATACAGAATCTCGGTAATGCTGCGGATAGCGGACATTCACCGGATAGCGCTCAAGCCCTTCCAGTGTCTCAGCGACGTTCATCCCACCGACGGCGGCACTGGTCACCTGCTGGACATCTTGGATGGATAAGCCGTAGCGAGCCGCGCGGTGACGATCGACATCGATAGTCACGTACCGTCCGCCGGCTACGCGCTCAGCGTATACCGATACAGCCCCAGGCACTTGGCCGACAACTTCCTCCAGCGATTTGCCGATTTTTTCGATGGTCTTTAAGTCCGGACCTGAAACCTTAATTCCCACCGGTGTTTTTATCCCGGTCGAGAGCATATCGATACGGGTCTTGATTGGCATAACCCACGCGTTGCTCAGGCCGGGAAATTTCACCAAGCTGTCAAGCTCGTTGCGCAATGTGTCTGTGGTAACGCCTTCGCGCCACTCACTGCGCGGTTTGAGCTGAATAAACGTTTCTATCATCGTCAGCGGAGCAGGATCGGTTGCCGTTTCGGCACGTCCGGCCTTGCCCCAAACCGTCTCGACTTCAGGGATGGTTTTGATCAGCTTGTTGGTTTGTTGCAATAATTCCCGCGCTTTACCAATCGAGATCCCCGGATAGGTTGTTGGCATGTACATCAGATCGCCTTCATCGAGCGGAGGCATAAATTCGCTGCCCATTTTGCTATACGGGTACCAGGCCGATGCCAGCAACACCAACGACATCGCGATCATGGTCTTAGGATAGCGAAGGCTCAATTTCAGCATCGGGCGGTAGCTGGCCACTAGCATACGGGTGATAGGGTTTTTCTGCTCGGGCATGATACGGCCACGAACGAAGTAGCCCATCAGCACCGGTACGAGTGTAATGGCCAACCCAGCCGCCGCTGCCATGGCGTAGGACTTAGTAAAAGCCAGTGGCGCAAACATCTTGCCTTCCTGGCCTTCCAGGGCAAACACCGGGACAAAGCTGAGGGTAATGATAAGCAGCGAGAAGAATAGGGGAGTCCCCACCTCTTCTGCAGCAGTAGCAATGATCTCCCAGCGGTTTTTGTCGGTTTCTGTGTTTCGCTCAAGATGCTTGTGAACATTTTCGATCATCACAATGGCACCATCTACCATGGCTCCAATGGCAATACCAATCCCGCCCAGAGACATGATATTGGCGTTAATACCCTGCCACTGCATGATGATGAACGCACTGAGAATACCAAGTGGCAAGCTGATCAAGATAACCAGCGAAGAGCGAATATGGAAAAGGAACAGCGCACAAACCAGCGTGACGACCACAAACTCTTTGATCAGGGTGTTGTTGAGATTATCAACTGCCGAGTCAATCAGGCCTGAACGGTCATAGGTGATGACCATCTCGACGCCATCTGGCAGCGAACGTTCCAGTTCGGCCATTTTCGTTTTGACATTGGTGATAACCTCACGGGCATTTTCCCCGTATCGCATAACGATGACACCACCGACAGCTTCACCTTCACCGTTGAATTCTGAAATACCGCGGCGCATCTGTGGTCCCATCGAGATATCAGCGATGTCACCGAGCATCAAGGGGGTGCCGGTTTCAGACAGTTTAAGTGGCAGGGCGGCAATATCTTCCGCAGAGCGCAGGTAACCCGTGGTTCTCACCATATGCTCGGCCTCTGCGACTTCGATCACTGAGGCGCCCACCTCCTGGTTGCCGCTCTGAATCGCCTGGTTGACTTGGGCCAGGGTCAGGTTATAAGCCCGCAACTTGTCAGGATCAATCTGAACCTGGTACTGGCGAACCATACCGCCGACAGTCGCCACTTCTGAGACACCATCGACAGTCTGCAGCTCGTATTTCAAGAACCAGTCCTGCAGGCTGCGCAATTCACTCAGGTCATGCTGACCGGTTTTATCCTGCAGGATATAGCTCAGCACCCAGCCAACCCCGGTGGCATCCGGCCCCAGCTCGGGTTTTGCTGCTGCCGGTAAGGAAACCTGCCCCATGTACTCCTGGACCCGGCTGCGAGCCCAGTACATATCGGTGCTGTCATCAAAGATAATGTAAACGTACGAGTCACCGAAGAAGGAAAAGCCACGAACGACCTGCGCGCCAGGGACTGCCAGCATGGCCGTCGATAGCGGGTAGGTCACTTGGTCCTCGACAACTTGTGGTGCTTGTCCCGGATAGCTGGTTTTGATGATGACCTGCACATCCGACAGATCAGGAATGGCATCGATAGGGGTTTTGTTCACCGAATAAAGCCCGCCGGCTGCCAGCATGGCCGCAGCGATGAGGACAAAGAATCGGTTGGTGATCGACCAACGGATAATTTTGTTTATCATTACTCGCCATCCTTATTGTGGTTCATCATGTCGTGACCCATCGCGCTGTGGTCCATATTGCTATGATCCATGGTGCTGTGATCCAGCATGTCGTGCCCCATCGCGCTGTGGTCCATATTGCTATGATCCATGGTGCTGTGATCCAGCATGTCGTGCCCCATCGCGCTGTGGTCCATATTGCTATGATCCATGGTGCTGTGATCCAGCATGTCGTGCCCCATCGCGCTGTGATCCATGGTGCTGTGATCCATCATGTCGTGCCCCATCGCGCTGTGGTCCATATTGCTGTTGTCCATGGTGCTGTGATCCATCATGTCGTGTCCCATCGCACTGTGGTCCATATTGCTATGATCCATATGACTGTGATCGCTCAGCACGAAATCATCGGGCAACTGTGGTTTCTCATCTGACAGGGAAACAATGAGGTATTGGTTTTTCTCTTTCTGCAGTGCAAAGCGGATCGGGGCACCTTTTGATAACGCCTTGAAGCTGACATCATTTGAGACGTCAAAGTCCATTTCCATCGCAGGCCAATTCCATTCCGGTACTGGCATATGGGATATCCGAACCCGGTTATGACCATTAGAAGCGACAAAAAGACCATCGACCATTACGGGGGCAGCTTCAGCACCATTTATCCGGCTTAGGTCGGCACTTTGTGATGATTCAGAGTCCAGCATGAATTGCGCCGATGTCACGACTCTATCTGAATCGGTCAGGCCGGCAGTCACTTCGATCCATTCACGGTTTTCCATTCCGGTTTCTATCCGGGCAGAGCGGTATTTGCCGTCTCCGAGCGCCAAGACAACACGGGTCATGTCACGGTTTCGGATCACGGCCTGGCGAGGTACGACCAGACTTTGCTGATCAGACGCTGCTTCTATTACTAACTTGGTGTACATGTTAGGTTTAAGACGCAACTCGGGGTTATCAAAGACCACTCGCACTCGCATACTACGTGTTGCCGAATTCAGTACCGGGTAGATGTAATCGACATAGCCTTGCCACTGCTCGCCTGGCAGGGCATCAATTGCCATGTTGACACGAGAGCCAACCTTCACCTGGCCTGCCTGCCGTTCAAAAACTTCGGCCTCGACCCAGACCGTATCCAGTGCACCGCCGCTAATGACGGTTTGCTGAGGTGACAAAAATGCCCCCTCGCGAATATTCAGAGCATCAATAATGCCATCAGCAGGGGCTTTAACCGCGACATGGTGAATCGGCTTGCCGGAGCGAATAACCTGGGACACCTGGGCATCATCCATGCCTAGTGCACGTAACCGCTGCTTTGCACCATTAACCATTGCATTACGGTTGGCGCGAACGGCATTGAGCAGTTCTTCCTGGGCTTTAACCCACTCAGGCGAATAGAGCGTAAAGAGTACATCTCCCTGACTGACTTTCTCCCCTGTGGTATTGACGTGCAGGCGCTCGACCCAGCCATTGACCCTCAGGTTTACCTGCCAATAGCGTTGCTGATCAAAGCTGACATAGCCCACTGTGTCCACCGGCAGCGCTAAGTTTCGATACTCTACCGGCGCGCTCTTGACGCCGAGGTTGTTCTCAACCGCAGGGTCGATAAAGACTGTTCCTGCAGGCTCATTTCCGCCCTGTAAATCTTCCTCATAGACCGGAATAAGATCCATGCCCATCGGTGATTTACCCGGTTGGTCGCGTTTGTAGTTGGGATCCATTGGGGCGACCCAGTAAAGCGGTTGCTTTTCGCCGGTATGTTCTGCATGTGCATGGGTACTATCTGCGTGTTTGCCCAACGTAAAGCCAACACCAGCACTGATGCTCAGAGCTAAAAAGGTCATAACATATTTTTTCATTATTCATGTTCCTGTTGGTATTGGCTTTAGAAGTAGCGGTTCAGATAGAAAGCCTGCTGGTTGAGGCGTTGGTGATGATCGGCTTTCACCCGTGCAAGCTCCATTTCCACGGTCAGCAGCTCATCTGAGGCTTGAATCACATCGGCGAAAGTGGCAAAGCCACTTTCATAGCTGCTTTCCACCGTGGCGAGACGTGCTTTGCTGCGTTCAATAATTTGATTTTGATAGGTATCAATTCGCTGCTGGGTGAGGGTAGTTTCCTGTTCTAGTCGAGTGATTTCTGCATGCAGTTGGCGCAGCCATGTATCGCGCTGTGCTTTGCCTGCAACCATATTGAGCTGGGCGGCATTGAGGCGTTTGTCTTGGCGCTTGTTGGTAAACAGCGGCAGATCCATCGTCAGAGACACACTGACGAGATCAGAGGCCTGACGGCCACCCATATCTTCTGCCTGGCGATAGCCATACATCATTTCGACACCAAACTCTGGCTTATAAGCCTCGTTGGCAATGTCCACATCGGTTGCGCGAAGCTCGATTAACTTGTCGAGTTGGCGAACACTCGGGTGAGACAACAACTGTTCGGGCCAGCGGTCAGGGGTTTGCAGCATTTGCTGGAGCATAGGCCATTGTGGCAAGCGGCTGGCATCAACAGAAGCAAGATCGCTACCTAGCCATTCGGTCAGGCGTGCCAGTTGGACCTGCTGAAGTTGCTTGTTTGCCAGTAACTGTTGCTCGATACGTCCTTGGCTAATTTCAACGGCTAATACCGCTTCAGCTTCGGCCTTATTCCCCAGGGCATAAGACTCGGTTACCTCGCTATGCTGGCGTTCCAAGAGGTTTTGGCGGGACAGCAGCAACTCATGGGATTGCCGCAGATAATATAGCTCAATCCACAGTTCCGTAATTGTTCGTGATAGTTCGAGGGCCCGAAGCTCCATGGCGAGCTCCATGCTGTCAGCTTCGATGCCGCCACGTGATTCCTGCAAGGCGAGGGTATTTCCCCGCGAGAAGGTCTGCATCAAGCCGACGGAGACACTTGTCATCATGTCGTCATTCAGGGAGAAACTGTCCACCGGCAGACCGCCCACGCCGACTTTCAGCTTGGGATCCATCCATTGACCGGCGGCAACCGCACTCTCGCGTAGCGCTTGAGATTGGTAATCCAGCTGTAGCCGGGTGGTATCTTGCTCGATGGCAATATCAACTGCCTCATAGAGAGTCAGCGAGGCCAATGCAGCTGGCACACTCAGCAGCGTACCGCAAAGCGCTGCGGCTAAATTTAGGTATCGGATTTTCATGACTATTCATTTTATTTAGTGAATAACAGACGAACTGATGCCGTGGCATTCAATACGCCATTGATAAATAAGTGAACAGTTAGGCTATTGGAGGCCGATACAGGTTATTAGGCGAGGCCGACAGATAGAAAGAAACGGCAGAGGACGGGCGTTGGCCACTGAAATTGAAATTCGGCATTTTGACGATGGTGTGGGTAAATGCCGCAGATGAAAAGTTACAAGGCGTGATCAGGCAACATTCTTGCAATCCATCGTGAGGGCAGCTGTTTGTCATCGGCTCTGCATGGCTGTTGCTTGAAGAACTTTGATGTGAAGCGTTATGGTGCAAGGAGGCGTCATGGTGGTCACAATGAGTGTCAGCCCCATGGCAATCGCTTGGATTAATGGCTGTAATGTGTGGCGCTAAATCGCTGGTTTCATAACTGACAGGTGTAGCAGCGACTCCCCCCGAAAGGGAGATTGTCAGCAGCAACAACAGTGTGATGAAACGAGGAAAACGCATTAAATAAAGCCTGTGCCAAATTCGCTGGAAATTATAAACCTTACTGCTGGGTGTGAGTCAAATCGCCCTGCCAGGTTAAAATCTGACTTTATGACGGCCTTTTATTTTAGCGTGAAAGAAATAGATGTTTTTAAGGTTATGAATTTTAATGGTTTTATTTGATTTCCTGAAAGGCGCAATACACTTTTATGTCTTAAGCACTCATCGGGAATTACTGAATTGATGTTGCTGGGTAATACTTTCTAACACTTTGTTGAGTTTTGTTGCGCTTGCGTGGCAATGATAAAGTTCATGATGGCTTTCAGATAGTTGGTTATCTTCAGCCTCGCAGCAATAAAATAACAACGCCCCGGCAAATCGGGGCGTTGTTTATCGGTTTGTGTAGGAGAAACCTTATTGGTCGTAGCTCGCTTCGCGAACTTTGGCTTCTTGTTCCCATTTAGGCACGACAGTGTTCAGGAAGTCTTCTTTCTCCTGGTTCATTGCGTCCATATCCATGCCAAGTGCTTGTTGGGCTTTGAGCTTGGTGGAAATATCAGGAATTTCCACAGGCTCCGTAATGCCCTTGGTTGCCAGCAGGCGAACCACTTTGGCGCGGGCATCGGCCGCTTTATCCAACGCAGTGCCCAGAACGCGAAGCGCGACCTCTGGAGCGTGCATGTGAACACCGTGTGAGGCAATCGCGTAATCCCAGCGCCATTGTGCGTGGCGTATATCTGTCAGGATTGGCTTCATCTCTTCCTCGGTCGCGCCGGCATCCCAAGCGGCTTTGGCTTCGAAGTGGGCGGCAACAATTTGCTTCTCGGTGCGCAGCTTCATTTCCAGTACTTGCGCCTTACGAGTTGAGACAATGCCCTGCAGGGTTTCTTTATCCTGGGTATGGCAGTTGGCACAAGTATCTTCGAAGCGGTCGAATGGGTTACCCACTTTGTGGTCGGTAAATACGACGCCGTCTTCATTCTGTACTTTCGGCATATGACAGTCGATACAGGTTACGTTGTTCTTGCCGTGGATACCGTCGCGCCACGTTTCGTACTCTGGGTGCTGGGCTTTGATCATTGGGGCTTTCGATAGGCCGTGGGTCCAATCACTGAAGCCGAGGTTATCGAAATACACTTCCATCTCGTCAACACCGGTGCCCATATCCCATGGGAATTTCACTGAGTTGTGGCTTTGTTTCTGGAAATAGTATTCCACGTGGCACTGGCCGCAGACCTGGGCCTGCTGGTCAAGGCGCGAACCGTCTTCAAACTTCTTGCCGATCGCTTCCATCGCGCGGGCCGCGTATGGGCGTGACAAGGCTAGGGCCGGTTTGCCCTGTTTGAAATCTTCGCTGTTGGTATTGTGGCAGTCAGCACAGCCGATAGTGTTGCTGATCTCCGAGCCCAAGCGTGCCCACTTGCCTTCGAAATAGCCATCTTCACCGCGCTCGTCAATCACCCGGGCAACGTCGGGGCTCTTACAGCTCCAACAAGCCATCGGCATCGGGCCCGATTTTTCATCCTGAGGGCCGCCAGTACGAAGCGTTTCACGAACATCTGTCAACGCATAGTAGTGGCCTCGGGCTTTGTTGTAGTCTTTAGCAAAGCCATAGCCAGCCCATAGGATGACCATGTTCGGATCACCTTCCAGGGCATCTTCGATGTCTTTACTTTCCTTGGTAGCTTCCCATGTTTTGAACTGATCGACATGGTCAGCGGCAAAGGTTTCGTTGCGTGCTTCAATTCTTTCTTTTTCTGCAGGTTGCTCGCTAGCTAATGCATTGCCAGAAAGAAATATTGCAGACAGTAATGCTGCAACAGCGGCAGTATTTCTCGTCCATTTATTACTCACGATGTGCACTCCATAATTCTTGTTGTAAATAGAGCCAAGCGTTGTGAATGCGGCTTTTCGATGCAAACAGAATCAGAGTTCTAAATAAGAATATCAGAAAGGTTAAAAACTGAGATAAAAGCGATTTCTTTTTTTGTTGTGGATCAAAAGGGAAAAGTGAATAACGCGAGCTAGATTAATAATTTACCCATATACCCCTAAGGGGGTATTTACATAACCCTTTGGGATGGTGTGGGTGTTCTGGTTTAAATTTATTTTAAAACAACATGTTAGGGAGGGTTTTGCTGTTGATCTAAATCAGTAAAAGTTCATATTCAATACTGCTTTTGGTGTATTTGTTATTTGTCGCATATTTTCACATCCTGAAATATAGTTTAATACGTTTGTTGAGCGTTGTGGCTTAAGAATGATGCAAATAAGAATTGATTTCAAGTGCAATGGATTATTAATTGCAAAAATCAAGGGGCACGTATGTGCCTGATTTGTATTATCAGCACCGGTTACTTTTTGATTTTAATAAAAAAGTAATTGTGGAAGATGAAAAGGTGAAAAATGGGCAATCATAAAGTAGCCCTGAATAGCATGCTGACATTGTTTGTCGCTATGTGTATTTGGGGTTTCTCAATCAATGTTGCCGCAGACTCCCAAAGCACAGAAGCCACAGCAGCCAATCCTTCTGTAACCACTTCGGAGTCCGGCAGACATGTCGTTGAATTCATCCGTGACCGGGATTACGCCTGTACCCAGTGTCATAAAGATGAACAAGACGTTCTCAGCGGCGCACACAGCGACGCCATCAATCCGCACACAAACCGTGATGTGACCTGCGTGGATTGCCACAGCAATGTAGGCAAGGATCACCGCAATGGCGCAAAAGAGGTAACCAAGTTTGCTCCTGCGCAGTCTGTTGCCGGTACTGAAAAACCTGCCGCCGATGTCGCCTGGATCACGCAGCAAAACGAAACCTGTGTGAACTGTCATGAGGCTGAGAACCTGCGTGAAGCAAACTGGACCCACGATGTCCACGCGTTGGATCTCTCATGTGCTTCTTGCCACAACATCCACCCAACATCTGATCCGATGAAAGGTATCGAGAGAAAGCCAAGAATCAAGCTTTGTGTCGATTGCCATTCTGATCAGACAAAAGCAAAAAAGTAGGGGAGAGTGTATGACGTGTTCAAGACGTAACTTCCTGGCCGGTGCCGGGGCAGTTATCTTCACTACCGGGGTGGCAGCCTCTAACCTCGTTGGCGGTCGCAAGACACTGGCGGCGACCATGGAAGATGGGGTGAAGCGCTACGGTATGGTTCACGACGAAACATTGTGTATCGGTTGTACCGCCTGTACCGATGCCTGCCGTGAAGTCAATAATGTGCCTGAAGGGGTTTCGCGACTGGAGATCGTTCGCAGTGAGCCACAGGGCGAATACCCGAATGTTGACTATCAATTTACCCGTATCTCTTGTCAGCATTGTGATAACGCACCGTGTGTTCATGTATGCCCGACGGGAGCCGCGTTCAAAGATGAAGAAACTGGTATTGTTGCCGTTAATAACTTCAAATGTGTCGGCTGTGGCTATTGTTTGGCAGCATGCCCTTATCAGGTGCGCTTCTTCCACCCTGAAACTAAATCAGCGGATAAGTGCGACTTCTGCCGTGAAACCAACCTCAAGGAAGGCAAACAACCGGCATGTGTTGAGTCATGCCCAACCAAGGCACTGACCTTCGGCGATTTGAATGATCCTAACAGTGAAATCAGCCAGCTCATCACGCAGAAGCCGGTCTACCGACAAAAAGTCGAGCTCGGCACCGCGCCTAAGATGTATAAGGTGCCACATGGAAAAGGGGAGATAAAAGGATGAGTACGACATTTGCAGATGCCTTTTATTTTGACTCGCTGGTCTGGGACTGGATCATTGCGGTCTACCTGTTCCTGGCGGGGATGTCAGCTGGTGCGGTGATGATTGCAATTTACCTCAAGCGTAAGGTGATCGAAGGTTATCCGGCCAGCAACGGTATTATCAAAGCGACGGCGATCCTGGCGCCATTCGGGATCATCGTGGGGTTGTTGATCCTGATCTTCCACCTGACCAAGCCGTGGTCGTTCTGGAAAATCATGATTTTCTACAACCCGACCTCAGTGATGTCGATGGGTGTAGTACTGTTCCAGGTTTACCTGGTTGTCCTGTTCGCGTGGCTTGCCATTATCTACAAGAACGAGCTGCTGGACTTGCTGGGTGAAAAATTGCCAATTGTTGGCAAGGTCTTGAAAGTACTTGATCGTTTCGAAAACAGCATTGAGCTGTTCCTTGGCTTCCTGGCCTTGGTTCTGGCGGCCTACACCGGCTTCCTGCTGTCGGCGCTACAGACCTACCCGATGCTGAACAACCCCGTGTTGCCGATCTTGTTCCTGTTCTCGAGCCTGTCCTCCGGTGCCGCGGCCTGCTTGCTGTTTGGTGTGGTGGTATTCAAAGAGTCAGCGACAAGTGCCAGTGTAGGCTGGGTGCACAAGTTTGAGCGCCCGGTGGTGATGTTCGAGCTGTTTGTGATTTTTGCACTGTTTACCGGCTTGTATTTCGGTGGTGGCCAAAGCCAAGCTGCAGCCATGGCTGCTATTGGCGGCGGTTTCTGGGCCAGTTGGTTCTGGTACGGCGTGATTGGCATGGGGATGTTGGTGCCGCTTGGCTTGAATGCGGTTAGCCCTGCCGGTGTCAAACACAACAAAGCCTTTATTATGCTGGTGACGACCCTAAGTTTGATCGGTGTACTGATGCTACGTACGTTTGTGCTGTATGCTGGACAAATGACAACCTTATAGGTTGCGGAAGAAATGAATAAAATCGCCACAGCCCGTGCTGTGGCGATTTAGTAACAAGGAATATAGATGCTCCCTGAAGTTGGACATTTTTCGTTAATCCTCGGTATGGTGTTTGCCTTGCTCGGAGCCACTGTGCCGGCTATCGGATTAGTCAGAAAGGATTCATACCTTACTCGCTATGCATGGCCATTAAGTTATGGCGCCTTTGCTTTTGTCGGTATATCGATTGTCCTGTTGGGCATGAGTTTCGCCCTGGATGACTTTTCGGTCGCCTACGTTGCCCATCACTCCAATACCCAATTACCCATTTTCTTCAAGCTCGCTGCCGTATGGGGCGGTCACGAAGGCTCGTTCCTGTTCTGGTTATTTTCCCTGACGCTCTGGAGTGCCCTGGTCGCGCGGTCGTGCCGCAGGTTGGATGAGGCCTTTATTGCCAGGGTGCTGGTGACCTTATCCGGGCTGGTTTTCTTATTCAGCTTGTTTGTGGTTCTTACTTCAAACCCATTCGAGCGCTTGTTCCCGATACCGCTGGAAGGGCGCGATTTGAACCCGATGCTGCAGGATGTCGGGCTGATCTTCCATCCACCTATGCTGTATTTGGGCTATGTCGGCTTTGCCGTCAGTTTTGCCTTTGCCATTGCCGCCTTGACCGGCGAACACGGTAAGGGTGACTGGGCGAAATGGAGCCGGCCATGGACGCTGGCGGCCTGGGTATTCCTTACCGGTGGCATCGCGCTAGGCTCGTGGTGGGCATACTACGAACTCGGCTGGGGGGGCTGGTGGTTCTGGGATCCGGTTGAAAACGCCTCGTTGATGCCATGGCTGACGGGAACCGCACTGATCCACTCACTGATGATCACCGAATACCGCAAGGCATTGTCAGGCTGGAGCTTGCTGCTGGCGATTGCTACCTTTTCGCTCAGTTTGTTAGGCACCTTTATTGTTCGTTCTGGGGTACTGACATCCGTCCATGCATTTGCTGTCGACCCGACTCGCGGCGTGACCTTGCTCGCTATGCTGGCCTTGATCCTGATCGTTGCCTTGTCACTGTTTGCGATCCGCTCTGGCCGCTATTTTGTGGCAGCCAACTTTGGCTTCTTGTCGAAGGAAGCTATGTTCATGGTGGGAAACAGCTTGTTTGTGGTCTCGATGCTAACCGTACTGCTGGGAACCTTTTATCCATTGGTGTTCCAAGCTTTGGGGCTCGGCAATATCTCCGTCGGCGCACCCTATTTCAACGCGATGTTCGTGCCGATGAGCTTTATCCTGTTCCTCTTTATGGGGCTTGGGGTAGTGATCCGCTGGCACAAGGTAGGGTTGGAAGATGTGATCACCCGAGCCTTGGCGCCGATGTCGGTGTCTATCGTGATGGGGGTCGCGCTGTCGGTATTGTTTGAGCGAGGGATCAACCTTACCGTCTGTCTGGCGTTCATCACGGCTATCTGGATCGCGCTCAGTGCCCTGCAAGCGATGTACATCCGTATCCATGCCCGTCGGGCAAAGGGCATGCGAGGTGTGGTTTGGAAGCAAGCTGCCATGGTAATCGCCCACATCGGTGTCTCTGCCACGATTATCGGTGCCACTCTGGTGAGTCACTACGATCAGGAAATTAGCAGCAAGATGGGGCCAGGCGATGCCGTTTCGCTGGATGAGTATCACTTTACCTACCAGCAAACCGACCTGCTGGTCGGGCCGAACTACACCGCCGAACAGGCGCAAATCACCGTGAGCAAAGACGATCGATTGATTGCGACCATTCGCCCCGAGCGCCGTCACTATACGGTACGCACCATGAACATGAGTGAACCGGGTATTGCATGGTTCTGGCACGGTGATATCTATATCACGCTCGGCGAGAAGCTTAACCGCACCGACTATGCGGTGCGGATCCAATACAAGCCTTATGTACGTTGGTTGTGGGTTGGGAGTATTTTGATGATGGTTGGCGGGGTCATAGCGGTAGGCAGCTTGGCTGGCAAGCGGGTTTCGCATAAGCGTCATCAACCGAAAAAATCTGAAACGATAGTGATTTGGAAGTAGTGGTGGACAAGATATGAGATTGACGAGCCGATACCTTCCTCTGGCTGTTGTCTTGGTGATTCTGGCAGTGATTAGCTTGGCGGTGATGCTTACCCAAGATAACCAGACGTCAAAACTTGAGGAGAAGCCAGTGCCAGCTTTTAGCTTGCCGCGGCTGGATACGCCGGGTGTGGCGGATGAAACCTTGCTGGCGGGACAACTGCATTTGCTCAATGTCTGGGCTTCTTGGTGTGCCGTATGCAAAAGCGAGCATCAGTTTCTGATGCAGCTGGCGCAGCAAGGGAATGTTGCCATTGTGGGGCTCAATTATCGGGACAACCGCCAATCGGCAATGCGTGAATTAACCCAAAGTGGCAACCCTTACCAAGCGGTGTTGTTCGATCCCAAAGGAGCCCTTGCATTGGATTTGGGCGTATACGGCACCCCGGAAAGTTACCTTATCGATAACCATGGCATGATCCGGTACCGCTATCTTGGTCCACTGGATGAAGGCGTATGGCAACGTGAGTTCGTCCCGGTGATTGAGCGCTTGCAGCAGGAAGAGGCCACTAATGGTTAGCAATGTGGTTAGTCAAATAAAAACGGTGCTGCTGGTTCTGAGCATAGGGTTACTAGTCACGGCTATGCCGGTGGTGGCACAGTCGGATCAGATTTTTGTCGCTGCCGATACACAGTTAGTCGAATCCGTGGAGACGTTTCGCTTTCGCTCTTCTGCCGAGCAGCGGCGGGCAATCGAGCTATCACGCCGCTTGCGCTGCCCGCAATGCCAGAACCAGAACCTGATTGAGTCGAACTCGCCAGTGGCGAAAGACTTGCGGTTCAAGGTCTATCAAATGGTTGATGCCGGACGCAGTGACGAGGAGGTGATTGAGTTTATGACGTCACGGTTTGGCGATTTTGTGTTGTATAAGCCACGTTTGAACCCGCAAACGTATTTATTGTGGGGGGGGCCATTCTTATTGCTCGCCCTGTTTGGCTCAATTATCTGGAGCACGATTAGACGCCAGCAGCGGGCAAGGGAGTAGGTGCTCGCTTCGTGGTGAGCTTTCTGCCAGTAAAGGGAAAATACGAGTGTGGACACTGTATTTTCCCTTTTTCGTTTTAGTTGTGACTGCCTGCTAGCTGCCGAGACTTCATTGATAGCTTTAATTTTCTTGAAAGCAACACCAGCGCACATGGCAGCAGCCAACTGGCATTTGCCGAGTACAGCGGAAGCCATTTGTTAAAGCTGTCGTCCATCGTACTTGGGACAACATCAAGGATACTGGCGGCGTCGATGCTGCCGAAGATGAAAGCGATAGCGATGGCGGCCATATAGGTGTTGCGGTACTTGGTTTGGCCCGGGTAGAACAGCGCACAAAGGATCAGGGCAATAGCAACGGGGCACAGCACCAGGATAGCCGGCAGGCTCAGGGCCAGAATTTGATCAAGCCCGACATTGGCGATAATACCGGTCAGAACCACAACAATCGTGGCGGTACGGCGGAACGGGACACCGAAGGTTTCTTGGTAATACTCGGTACAGGCGTTAGTCAGACCAACCGTTGTCGTCAGGCAGGCCATGATAATGATTGCAGCCAGCAGCAATTGTCCGTACTCACCAAAATGGTATGCAACATAAAGGCTTAGCAGTTCACCACCATTGCTTGCTCCTGCTGCGATAGGGCTGGAAGTGGCACCGACATAACCCATCGCCAAGTAACATGCCCCCATCAGAACGATATAAATCAAAGATACTTTGAACGTCGATTTTCCTACCGCTTTTTTGTCGGTTACCCCTTTGTTGTTAATGGCTTTGATGATCACCCAGCCAAAGCCGACGGCAGCGATGGCATCCATTGTCATATAGCCCTGTACCAAACCTTGGGTAAAAGCAAAATCGACATATTCACCCTGTGGTGCGAGTGGTGCAGATAGCGGGTTGACCACAGCGGTGATAGCCAGTATGCAAAGCATGATGATCAAAAGTGGTGTCATGATCTTGCCGATATAGTCAACCAGCTTACCCGGGTGAAAGGCCAGTAGTAAGGTCAGGCTACAAAAAAAGAGGGAAAAGAGTGGTAGCTGCTCGCTATCGACAAACGGGTTGATCCCCATTTCATAAGCAACGGTAACGGCGCGGGGCATACTGAATGCCGGGCCAACGGCGGTAAGCAGGGCAACCCAAATCAGGGTGGCGAGCCAGCTTGGCAACGGGTTTGTCAGCTGTTTGCTATCGCTCAAGCGGCCAAAAACAATCAGGGTCAGGGCGGGTAACCCGACAGCCGTAACCAGGAAACCAATCATGGCGGGCAGCAGCTGGGTGCCGGCTTCCAAGCCGAGGAAAGGGGGAAAAATGATGTTGCCAGCGCCGAGGAACATGGCGAAGGTCATCAAGCCGATGGCAAGTGTATCGTTAGTCTTCATTGGACGAACCCTGTGTTTGCTTTTAATTCTTGGGACCGTCAGGGGCTGGGAAGATAAACGTATTGATATGTTGATTCTCCGTCAGCCTGGCTGACGGAAATAGCCGCCAGCCTAGATAACGATGACTAGGACGACGACAGAGACGACAGATTGTGTTGCACGCAAAACCGCACGTTTGGCATAAGCCAAAACGGTAGTAGCAGCGGTTTGAGAGAGAAGATCTAGCATTGAGCTTTTCCTAGTGCGAAACAACAATAAGTCTGGGTAACTCGATGTTACTTGGGTATACAACATATAAGCATTTTTCTGAGCTGTAAACATGGGAAGTGAAAAAAGTCACAAAATTTAGTGATTGGTAAATATTATCCTGCCCACACGGAACTGGCTGACGGTTTGTATTGCCATGTGGCAATTGGGCGGAGTTTTACCGGCTGATGCGATAGTGCCGGGTGGCCGCAAAAAAGCATACCGCCCTTGTTATCTCAAGGGCGGTTTTGTGTATTTTGGTTGGGTTTTCGGCGACGTTATGCTTTATTTCGCCGGAGTAGATGCCACCGGCTTGCTACGGTTCCCCAGTGATACATTAGCCAGAAAGCTAAAGAGCAGGGTTGTCAGGCACGGGAGTAGCCAGCTGGCATGGGCGGCATAGAGCGGCAAGAAATCCGTGAGAGTACTCTCCCATTGTGCCGGGATCAGACCGAGAATATGCAGGGTATCGATGCTACCAAATACCAGCGTAACAGAAACTGCCGCGACAAAGATGGCGCGCTGAGACGAAGCGGGCTTCACGACCAGTGCCGTAATAACCAGTGCAATGGCAACTGGGCAGAGCACCAATATCACTGGCAGGCTGATCTGGAGGATTTGATCCAGGCCGAAGTTGGCAAGCAAGCCTGTCAGGGCACAAACGATAGTTGCCGTGATAGAAAAAGGGGCATTGAATGTTTGCTGGTAGTACTCAGCACAGGCATTTGTCAGGCCGATTGTAGTGGTCAGGCATGCCATCACTATGATGATCGCGAGTAATAACTGTCCTTGTAGGCCAAACAGGTTTGCCACATAGCGCGTGAGGATCTCACCACCGTTGGTTGCATCGCTGGCAACAGCGGATGAGGTTGCACCGACATAAGCCATTGCCAGGTAGCACGCCGACATCAGAGCGGCATAGATCAGAGTAACTTTTACAGTACTGGTAAACAATCCGTTAGTTGAAGTGGCTCCCTTGTCTTGAATGGTCTTGATGATCACCCAGCCAAAGCCAACCGCAGCGATAGCATCCATGGTCATATAACCCTGAATAAGCCCCTGGGTGACAGCTTGATGCTGATAGGCAGCGCTTGGTAGGGTCATTGGGCTGATGGGTGAGACAACGGCCGAGATTGCTAGTACTGCCAGCAGTAAAACCAGTAGTGGTGTCATCACTTTACCGATGTAATCGACTAACTTACCTCGCTGGAAAGCAAGCAGTAGGGTGACTGTCACGAAAACCAACGAAAACGGCAGTAACAGGTCATTTGAGGCAAATGGAGCAATACCCATCTCATAGGCAACGGTTACTGCGCGAGGCATACCAAATGCTGGCCCGATGGCAGTAAACAGCAAGACCCAAAAGCCGGTGGCCATCGGTTTTGGCAAAGCGGCGGTAAGCTGCTGGCTATGGCTCAGGCGACCCATGACGATCAGTGTCAGGGCTGGTAGACCGACAGCGGTAACGAGAAAGCCAAGCATGGCAGGAAAATATTGTGTACCGGCTTGAAGGCCAAGAAAAGGGGGAAAGATGATGTTTCCGGCACCAAGAAACATCGCAAAAGTCATTAGGCCAATCGCCAAGGTGTTTTGTTTAGTCATTCGGACAAGTCCTCTAATAGACATCAGTTATTGTTATGGACCGTCAGAAAGGCTGAAGAAAAACAGGTGGGTAAAGACATTGCTCCCCGTCAGCCTGGCTGACGGGTGAATAGCCGCCAGCCTAGTTAATAATCACTAGAATAGCAGCAATAATATTATGCGATACGAATGTTCCGCCTGTAGTCATAACAGGTTTGCAAACTGGGCGTTGGCAAGTTGTTTGATTAGCGAAATGAAACACGGCGTTTTCCTGAACATAAGTATCGAAGTCACTTACAACATATAAATAAAAAACTGTGTTGTAAATACCTTGCAGGCAAAAATAATGCACTTTTTTGCATGGGTAGATACCTTGGCTGTTTTACGGCTAAGGTATGGGTATTCTGTCCATTGCGTTGTGGGGGGAGGGGTGAGATAGTAACAATAAGATGATTATTAAAGGTTATTTATGTTAAAGGCGATACACCATGCCGCGATTATCTGCTCAGACTACTCAAGGTCAAGAGCCTTCTATGTCGACATCTTGGGATTGAAAGTGTTGGCTGAGCATTACCGCGAAGCACGAGATTCATGGAAGCTGGACTTGCAACTGCCCGACAACAGTCAGATAGAGCTGTTTTCTTTTCCGAATCCGCCGGAAAGACCAAGTTTCCCAGAGGCACGAGGGTTACGCCATTTGGCGTTTGTGGTCGACTCCGTTGAACGGGTGTCAGAGTATCTTGAATCGAGAGGAGTAGAAGTGGAGCCAATCCGTATCGATGAATATACAGGAAAAACGTATACGTTCTTTCAAGACCCGGATGGACTGCCGCTGGAATTATACCAAGCCTAAGCGTGATAGGCGGCAGTGAGAGAAATCAGCAGAGGATACCGGTGAGCAATCCAGCAAAAACCAAGCTGGCCACACCGTAGAACCCGAATTCGATGCGAGATTCAACCAGGCTACTCCCTTCAGCAGGGCGCTTCAGCGTCGCCATGGTAAAGAAAGAACCGCCAGCCAAGCCAAGGAGCAGTACGATCAAGGCAAATAGCGTGCCTTCGATGAGGTAAGTAAAATTCATAAACAGGCCTAATCCTTTGTGGCACGTGAAATGACGCAGTGATAATACACACCTTGATTTGTCAGGCAAAGTTTTTTGATAGTAAACCCTATAAAAAACAGGGTATTAGACGATTATGTTGTGCGTGTGAATGAATAGGCAGCAATAGGCTTATTGCTGCCTGAAATATCATCGCCGCGAAGGCTAGAAAACGAACGTGGCGAAGCGCCTTCTCTAAGGGGATAGCCCTAGAGGTACGATTGATGCCGAGTTAGAAGCGGGTTTCTACCAACCGAGAGACTTGGTAATCTCCATCGGCAATGCAGATGTATTTCCACTTATCAAAAGTCAGGCATGGATGTGAGGTAGAAAATGCAATTACATCGCCAACACGCAGGTCGTAGCCGTCGGGAACGGTGACAAACGTGTGCTGATCCATAATCGCAGTGGCTTCCAACCCCTTCACTTCAATCTGCTCGCCATTGCGGTAGCCCCGCTCTGGAATAGGCAGACCTGCATCAAACGCCACATCACGCTTGCCAAGGCCGATCACTGCTTTGTTTAGTTCCGGACGGGAAATCACATACGCCCACACTTCCAGTGCCGATTCAAGATCGCCACCCAAATCACAGGCATAACCTTGGTTTACTTGCGCCCTTGCCATGACATTTTTTTGGGCATCTTGGTAGATCCCGGTATCGTGGATGAGGTAACAGCCAGGGCGGATGATTGCCAATAGGTGTTGGCACTGGGCAAAACTCTCAGCCACAACGTCATACCAAGCAGAGCCTGCGCCAGTCACGATAGGGCTATCAAGTGCGATTAATCCCTCTTCCTTTAGCTGTTCGACCGTCTTGACGGTAGTTGCCAAGAATTCACGGATAGCTTGTTCGGCATTGTCGCCGTGGATCACCCCTTCATACACTTCAATACCGGCCAGGCAAATCCCATCTAGGCTATCGATGTGTTGGGCCAGTGAAACAACCTGCTGCGGAGTACGGCAACCGCAACGACCGCCTTCAACCCCAAATTCGATCAGCGCATGTACGGTAACGCCGGTGCCAGCAAAGAACGCAGACAGTTGGTCGGCATTCTCTTTGGAATCCACACAGCAATAGAATGTCACGTCATGCTGGGTTAGAAGACGCTTGATGATTGCCATGTTGGCCTTACCCACCAATTGATTGGCCATCATGATCTGTTTGGCACCAGCTGATGCTGCCACTTCGGCATGTGGGGCCGTGGCGACAGTCAGACCCCAAGCGCCAGCTTCAAGCTGCTGCTCAAAGAATGCGGGTGTCATGGTTGTCTTGCCATGTGGAGACAGTTTGACGTTGTGGTGCTCGGCAAACTGTTGCATCCAGTTTAGGTTGTTATCAATCGACTGCTGCTTGATAACGGCTGCAGGCAGGCTGATTTCTTCGTTAATTAGGCTGTATTTTCCCTCCGTTTTTTCATCCACCCATATCCCTTTGGTACCTACGGGAAATTTTTTGTGATGAATATCTTGGTATTTACTAACATGCTTTTTATTTGCTTGGGTCATTTATTATTCTCCTAACATAGCTCTCAGGGCTTGTTATTACTGCGTTTTAGCATGGTGATAATATTATTGGTGTTAGAAAGTATCAAACATTGCTGAGCGATTTGTGCTGTTTCTCACTGTTTTGAACCTGCCCTGAAATTACTATTTGCCCTGTCGAGAGAAAGGTGAAAGCCGTGACTATCGAAGTCGATATTGTTTCAAGAATTACCGAGCGCTTCTCGCAATTGCGGGATGCTGAGAAGAAAGTCGCCATGTTGGTGATTGATGATTTGGCCGCAGCATCGGGTTACAGCATTACTCAAATGGCCGAAGAAGCCGGAGTGAGTGAGGCAACCATTACCCGCTTTGCCAAAGCGGTTGGCTGTAAGAATGTGCGGGATCTGAAGCTGAAATTAGCTCAGTCACTTGCCATCGGTCAGCGATTCATTCATGAGTCGCCGGATCAGTCGGGGATCCAAGGGGTTTATGAGTCGATCAAAAATGTGATCAACATAAACCGCAAAGTGGTCAACGAGCAGGATGTGGCTTCTGCAGTAGATATGCTGCAGAACGCCCGACAAATTTTGGCCATTGGTATGGGTGGTGGCTCAACCATGTTGTCGCAGGAACTGCAGTTTCGCTTGTTCCGCCTCGGCTACCCGGTTACGGCCTACAACGATGGCCTGTTGGCGAGAATGGTGGCTTCCACTGCCGATGCCAATGATGTGATGGTGGTGATTTCCGCGACCGGTTACACGCCAGAAGTGGTAGAGCCGGCATCGATTGCCAAACAATATGGTTTGAAGGTGATAGCCATAACGCCTAAGGAATCACCGCTGGCTGAGGTCAGTGATTTGGTTCTGCCGGTTGTCACCAAAGAGACCGATTTTATCTACAAACCGTCGGCATCACGTTACGCCATGATGGCGTTGATCGATGTGCTGTCAACGGAGTTGGCCTTGAGCCATAAACGCCGGACCCGCGATAAGCTGCGCCGCTTGAAACTGGCATTAGACAGTCATCGTGGTGGAGAGGATAGACAGCCTCTCGGCGATTAACACAACCTGTCCGAACAGTTCGGATTAACGGTTGTGCAGAATTAGCGTCATAAAGAAGGAAGTTTCATGCAGTTCGATACCGTTTTCCGAAATGTTCAAGTTGTTGATGGCTCGGGTAGTGAGCCTTACAACGCCGATGTTGCTATTACAGGGGATCGTATTGCAGCCATAGGGGATTTAGCCGGGTGCGAAGCCTCACAGATCATCGATGGCCATGGCAAGGCGTTAGCGCCGGGTTTTATCGATGTGCACACCCATGACGATACCAATGTGATCCGTTATCCCGACTGTTTGCCGAAGATCAGCCAAGGTGTCACCAGCGTCATCGTTGGTAACTGCGGGATCAGTGCCTCACCAGCAACGCTGGCCGGTGATCCGCCGGATCCGATGAACCTGCTGGGCAAGCAGCAAGACTTTAAATACCCGACATTCGCTTCCTATGCCGAGGCCGTCACGGCAGCAGAGCCTGCTGTCAATGTTGCTGCGCTGGTGGGCCATACCACACTGCGCAACAACGAGATGGATGATTTGTATCGTGCAGCGTCCAGCGATGAAATTGCAGCGATGAAAGCCAAGCTGCACGAGGCGATGGAGCAGGGCGCTTTAGGTTTAAGCTCTGGCTTGGCTTATGCCTCAGCCAAACAAGCGCCGACAGAGGAAGTGATGGCCCTTGCTGAGGAGCTGGCCGAGTTTGACGGGATCTATACCACCCATATGCGGACCGAGTTCGAGCAGATCCTCGAGGCGATGAAAGAAGCCTTTGCCACCGGTAAGCATGGCAAGGTGCCAGTGGTGATTTCTCACCTCAAATGTGCTGGTGCCGGTAACTGGGGACGCACAGTTGAAGTGCTTAATGTAATGGAAAAAACAGCCAAGCACCAAGATGTTGCTTGTGATTGCTACCCCTATTCGGCGAGCTCGTCGACACTCGATCTCAATCAGGTCACCGACGAAATCGATATCTTCATTACCTGGTCAGAGACGCACCCTGAACACGCAGGAAAAATGCTCAAGCAAATTGCTGAAGATATGAACCTGCCCCTGATGGAGGCGGCCAAGCAACTTCAGCCAGCCGGCGCGGTGTACCACTGCATGGACGAAGCCGATGTCGAGCGGGTACTGAAATACCGATTAACCATGGTGGGCTCCGATGGCCTGCCGAATGACCCGCACCCACACCCTCGTTTGTGGGGCTCCTTTCCACGGGTGCTGGGCTATTACAGCCGTGAACGCCAGTTGTTCTCACTGGGCCAGGCGATTCACAAAATGACAGGCATGTCGGCCAAGCGCTACTGCCTTAAAGACCGGGGAGAAATTCGCGAAGGGGCTTATGCCGATATCGTGATGTTTGACCCGAACACCATTATCGATGTTGCAAGTTTCGAAAATCCGATTGCAGCAGCGAAAGGGATTGACGTGGTCATGGTCAATGGCTGCATCAGTTATCAAAACGGGCAGGTGAGTACTAACCGCCATGGCCGTTTCTTATACCGTCATCAGGACTAAACCTCCTGTGACAGCAAATTGAACTAAGTAACACAACGTTGGAGAAAGAAATTATGACTATCACACGCTACGGCATCGAAGGCGGTACAGGCACTGGCGGTCAGCACCTACCTTTTGCACGTGCAACTCAGGCGGGTGGTTTCCTGTATGTCTCTGGTCAAACACCAATGACAGACGGCGAAGTGGTTGAAGGTGGCATCATCGAGCAGTCTCGCCTGGCGATTCAGAACTGTGTCGACATTATGGAAGAAGCGGGCTACGGCCTAGAAGACGTAGTACACGTAAAAGTGGTACTGACTGACTCTCGTTACTTCCAGTCATTCAACAAAGTGTTTAAAGAGTTTTTCGGTGAGCACCCACCAGCGCGTATCTGTATGGTATGTGACCTGGTCGTCGACGTAAAAGTTGAGGTGGATGTGACGTGCTACCGCGAAGATCGCCGTTAATTCAGGCATTATCTTCGGGCCCCGCATAAAACAAACAAGCCGCGGGGCCAGCTGAAGCCCAATTGACAAGCGATGCCACAACGGAAGTTGGCGGGCTATTACAACAAATGCCAAAGACATAGAGCCGAAAGGCCAAAGAAAAAAGGTTGGCAAAGTACCAACCTGAAAAAAGCAAAATACTGAATGATTCAGTAACTCATGGGGTAGTAAGTGAAGAGACTATCCCCAAGCAAATAAAAGCAATGACGGATTATAAGAGGTATGGGATGAACAGTACACTCTTTCTCACCGGTTTCGGTGCGTATGTGGTTTTTTTAATCTGGTTAGGTTGGTTTGTATCGCGTAACCAGAAATCTGGCGAAGACTTTCTACTTGGAGGTCGTGGTCTTCCGCTGTTCTTGGTACTAGGTACCACGGTAGCCACCATGGTGGGTACAGGTTCGAGCATGGGTGCGGTTGGCTTTGGTTATGCCAACGGCTGGGCTGGTGCACTTTACGGTATTGGTGGTGCTCTGGGTATCCTGCTGCTCGCCTACTGGTTTGCTCCAGTGCGTAAGCTTAACTTCATGACCATGAGTGAAGAGCTGGCTTACTATGTAGGCGCCAACAAGGTTGTCAAAAATGTTGTGGGTATCCTGATCTTTACCGCTTCTATCGGTTGGTTGGGCGCACACATCCTTGGTGGTGGTATGTACCTGGCTTGGATTGCAGACATCGAGCTCAACACCGCTAAGATGATTATCGCCGCTGCCTTTACTATCTACGTCGTGATTGGGGGTTACACCGCGGTAGTTTGGACCGATACTATTCAGGCCGTGATCCTGTTTGCCGGTTTCATTTTGATGGCGGTACTGTCGGTCAACCATATTGGTGGTCTTGATAACCTGTATGCTGCGATGGAGCCTGCGTCTGTCAGTTTCCTCGGCTTGGAAAAGCTGGGCATGATCCCGGGTATCTCTCTGGCACTGGTGGTTGGTGTAGGTATCTTGGCAACCCCTTCTTTCCGCCAGCGTATCTACTCGGGTAAAGACGTACCGACCATTCGCCGCTCGTTCGTGTTGTCGGGTGTACTGTACTTGTTTTTCTCTATCATCCCTGCGGTTATCGGTATGTCAGCCCATGCGATCAACCCAGAGCTTAACAACGCCAACTTTGCGTTCCCATATGTTGCAGCAACCGTGCTGCCTGTGGGTATCGGCATGATTGTTCTGATTGCGGGCCTGTCAGCAACCATGTCGAGTGCAAGTTCTGATGCGATTGCCGGGGTCTCTATCTTGCTGCGTGATATCTACATCATGTTCACGGGCAAAGTCCCATCGAAAGACAAGATGGTTGCCTACTCACGGATCGCACTGGTTATCTGTATCGGTTTGGCACTGCTGTTCGCCCTGACTTCGAATGACATTATCAGCTATATCACCAAGATGATTTCGACAGTCATGTCAGGCATGTTCGTGTGCGGTATGCTGGGTCGCTTCTGGGGCCGCTACAACTGGCAGGGTGCACTGGCTACCTTGGCAGGTGCATCAGCAGCGTCATTCTCTGTGATGTTTAACGCCGACTGGACGGCATTCTGGGGTAACCCGGTTATCCCATCAGTCACCACTGCCTTGGTGGCCGGTGTGGTGGTTAGCTTGGTAACTCCTGCAAACACAGTAACCAAAGAAGAAGCGCAAGCCATCCTTGATGCCGAGCGCGCAGCGATGGAAAAGCCTGAAGAGCAAGGGATCGACGCTCAACCGGTAACCGCAAAATAATCTTCTGAAACTCGTCAAAATGCAGGCCTTTGTTGTGATGTAAGGCCTGCATCTTCAGTTACGCTTTAAATACAGTTCGAATAATTAAAAAGGTAGCCGTGTGAAAATTGCTTTTTTTGGTGAGTGCATGGTCGAGCTTAGCGGCCAACCGCTACAACGGACATTTGGTGGGGATACGTTAAATACGGCGCTGTACCTGTCTCGTTTGGGCACTAGCCGTGATATTGCTGTCAGTTACGCTACGGCATTGGGTGTCGACAATATCAGCCAGGACATGCTCAATGCTTGGCAGCAGGAAAATATCGATACCTCTATGGTGCGCAAGCTGGAAAATAAACTGCCGGGCCTTTACCTGGTGGAGACAGAGCCAAACGGCGAGCGTCACTTCCATTACTGGCGCAACGACAGTGCGGCGAAATTTTATTTTGCCTGCGGGCTTACTCCGCTTGAGCAAGCGATTGAAAACCATGATTTTGATGCCCTGTATATCAGCGGGATCAGCTTGGCGATTTTGGCTGAAGATGCCAAAGCGACCTTGGTTACTTTGCTGGACAAACATAAAGCCAAGGGGGGCAAAGTGTTATTTGATAACAACTTCCGCCCACAGCTATGGACGTCCAAGCAAGCCCAGTATTGGTATTCACAGGTTCTTCCTTTTGTCGATATTGCCTTGATCACAGAAGATGATGACCACTTGGTTTGGGGGCAAGGGAGCATAGTCGACCGCTGCCGATCATTCGGCTGCCAGGAGGTGGTGATCAAGCGGGGCAGTGAGCCATGCTTGGTGGTTAGCCAGTTGCAGTCAGACCAGCCGTATGAGTCTTACATCGCGGCCAATAAAGTGGAAAAGGTCATTGATACTTGTGCTGCCGGTGACTCGTTTGCCGCAGGCTACTTGGCTGGTCGTTTGAGTGGTGGCAGTGAGTCTGCTGCTGCCGAGCTGGGCCACCAGTTAGCGTCTATTGTTATCCAGCATCCCGGGGCGATTATTCCGGCCGATGCAATGAAAAACTTAATGTAAATAGATTTATTGTAAATAGGAACACCTGAACATGTCTCAGCAGATCATCGAGAAACTTAAAGCCTTCAAAGTTATCCCTGTTATTCAAATCAACGATGTGTCACAGGCTGTGCCTCTGGCTAAAACCCTTGTCGAAAATGGCCTACCGGTTGCCGAGGTGACTTTTCGTACTGAGGCGGCGGCCGAAGCTATTCGTTTGATGCGCGAAGCCTACCCACAGATGTGTATCGGTGCGGGTACGGTGCTGAATGCTGAGCAAGTCGATCGCGCTAAAGAAGCGGGTTCTGAATTTGTGGTAGCGCCGGGGCTAAACCCAAATACGGTTCGATACTGCCAGCTGCAGGGGATCACTATGGTACCGGGGGTGAATAACCCAAGCCAGGTTGAGCAGGCGCTGGAGATGGGGCTGACCTTCTTGAAGTTCTTCCCGGCAGAAGCGTCAGGCGGTATCAATATGGTTAAATCACTGCTAGCGCCTTACGTTGATGTCTCCTTTATGCCAACCGGCGGTATCGGCAAGGCAAACGTACGTGACTATCTCGCGATTGATCGTGTTATTTGCTGTGGCGGTACCTGGATGGTAGCGCCAACGTTGATTGAAAACGGTGATTGGGAAGAAATCGGTCGTTTGGTGCGTGAAGCGGTTGAATTGGTAAACGACTAACAATTGACAATTACTCGCGTACAAGTTCTCAATGCATAAAGCCCACCACTGGTGGGCTTTTCATTACCTAAAACGCTTTATATAACCATGTTTACAACGTACTTAGCAAAATGATGCAGCTTCTCTTGAGGATGGTAACAAAGGGAGTACTGTGGGTTTTGGGAACTCAAAAGGAGGTAACGTGAAATGGACATTGTGATTGTTATATTTGTTGCTATTTTTGGTACCGAAGTCATTCGTCGGTTACTCAGCCACCGTGAAAGAATGCATAAAATGGAACTGGAGCAGCAGGGGCGTGCCGGAGTTGTAGCGCAACAGAAACTTGAGGCAGACGTTATCGAGCTGAAAAAACGTGTTGAAGTGCTGGAAAAGTTGGTCACGGATGAAGCTTATCAATTAGAGAATGAGATTAAGGCGCTCTAGTTTTATTGTGCTTAGAAAAGCATTTGATTGGATTCCATACGATTAAGGCCGTTTTTTTGGCTTGATGTGTTGGAATTTATCCAGTTGAAGCAACTTCTTGTATTTTTGTTTGACTCATCCCAGAAAATCAGTAAATTACACCTCCGTACCGCAGCGGCGCAGGCCGAAATTCAGCGGTAATGAAAAAATTGATGGCGCGTTGGCAGAGTGGCTATGCAGCGGATTGCAAATCCGTGGACCTCGGTTCGACTCCGGGACGCGCCTCCATATTTGGGTTCTGGTGCCTTCAAGGCGACAGCAACCAAGCAAACGACCTAATAGTAATACCTAAATAGGTACGTTTGAACAATTTGGCGCGTTGGCAGAGTGGCTATGCAGCGGATTGCAAATCCGTGGACCTCGGTTCGACTCCGGGACGCGCCTCCATACTTTCGGTTCTGGTGCCTTTGGGTGACAGCAACCAAACAAGCGGCCTAATAGTCATAGCTAAATAGGTACGTTTAGACAATTTGGCGCGTTGGCAGAGTGGCTATGCAGCGGATTGCAAATCCGTGGACCTCGGTTCGACTCCGGGACGCGCCTCCATATTTTGGTTCTGGTGCCTTTGGCGGCAGTAACCAAGCAAGCGACCTAATTGTAATAGCTAAATAGGTACGTTTGGACAATTTGGCGCGTTGGCAGAGTGGCTATGCAGCGGATTGCAAATCCGTGGACCTCGGTTCGACTCCGGGACGCGCCTCCATATTTTGGTTCTGGTGCCTTTGGCGGTAGTAACCAAGCAAGCGACCTAATTGTAATAGCTAAATAGGTACGTTTGGACAATTTGGCGCGTTGGCAGAGTGGCTATGCAGCGGATTGCAAATCCGTGGACCTCGGTTCGACTCCGGGACGCGCCTCCATCATTGAAGGCCTAGCGTTAACGCTAGGCCTTTTTCTTTGCTGCTCATCCGGCAAGCTCAATAAAGTTATTTACCCCGAATAGACAAATCAGCAAGCCGCCGAGCAATTGCAAATAGAAGGGAAAGGTGATGCTGTCGTCATCTTTCAGTGCAAAGCCGGAAAGGGCAAGCAGGCACTGAATAATTAAACTCCCCACGAACACTGCTCCAGCAAGTTGCATGGCAAACAATAAATCCACATGCTCAGTGGAATGGCCGATAAATGCGGAGAGTGCAATGATGGCAATCGGGTTGGCGAGTGTCAGGTAAAAGGCCGAGCGAAAACCTAATTTCTTTGCCGGGCGCTGTACCCTTGCAAGGAGTTTGGTATTTTTCATGGCATTGAACATCATATAAAAGCCCATGAAAATGAGTACCCAAGAGGAGAGCAGGATGATTTGGTAGTGGTACTGGTCGAGATTGTTGATCAATAAGCTGCTGGTTACGAAGCTTACTAAGGCATAGCAATAGTCAGCTAATGCAGCACCCGCAGCACTCCGCACTGCTGCCATATAGCCATGGTGCATACCGTTGTTAAGTACCAAAATGGCTATTGGCCCAACAGTCAATGACAAGATAACGCCAAACAGAATGGCTTTCATCATTTCCATAGCTTCTCCCCCACACTGGTTACCCACCGTTGCGACTTTAGTTGGTGCGATTTTAATGCTATGACGGTGGATTTATTTTAATCATAGTCAGCAGTGGAGATGATGTGCTAGAAGAAACAACAAGAGTTTTAGCACTTTACAATCGTTGAGACAGGTTTCGTGAGAAAGTGTAGAAAGACGAATGTGTATGAATGAGGCTGCATGAAATGCTGGGAGAACCCCAGATGGTGGTAGGGCACCATCTGGGGATCAGATTGCGGGTTACTTGCTTGCTTCTTGTTTACGTTTTATGGGTTGATCGCCAATGGTGGTTTTACCTGGGCAGATTTTTTTTACCGGACATTTCGGGCACCCCCAAACGGCTGCGTATGGGCACAGCGCCATTTCCTTGCTCTTCTTCGACATAGATTACCTCATTGCTTTCAAATCAACCCAGGTAACTAGAAGTTACCCGGGCATAAACAAACTGGGCCATCCGCGGCCCAGCTATTAATAACGCGTTGATCACTTAACGAGTTCAGCGATCACTAACTTGCGCGTAATTTTTTCTTCAAGGTTCTCTGGCTTGTCGAGACCAACACGCTTAAGCAGAATATCGATATCATGGTCTGGTTTCGGTGCAGACAATGATTGGGCAATAGCTTTTAGCTTGCCAGTTGGCGTTGCACACTTGGCTTTCAGCGCCTTCAGTGCCTTGCCCAGTTTCAGCTCTTGGTCGGTAAAGCTGCAGCCGAATGGGAATGGACCGAAAATACCCTGGTCGGTGTACTTCTTGTAGAAGGCCTGGATTGCCTCTGGGGTATTGTTGGCATACTCTTTCGGGATTTGGTAATCCTTGGCCACTTTGCCCGCGGCTTTAGCTTCATCAAGCAACTGCTGCTGGAAACGTGAGTCCGCAATCTTAATGAGTTCGGTGTAGACAACATGATCCGGTTTACTGCGCAGATTCGCAACACCGTACTCGGTGACAACAATGTCGCGTAACTGGCGAGGTATGGTGTTGTGGCCGTAATTAAACAAGATATTGGAACGTAGCTTACCTTTGCGGAATGAGCAGCTGCGGATCTTGATGATTGAGCGAGAGTCACGCATTTGTCCCGACTGGGCGACAAAGTTGTACTGCCCGCCAACACCGCTGACGACTTGTCCGTTTTCCAGGGCATCCGAGACAACAGAGCCATCGAGGGTGACCATCATACCTGAGTTCATGAAGCGGGCATGTTGGCGCTGTGCTTGCTTCAATTGCTGGCTGCCAAGGAAGTGATCGTAAAGGTCATTGACGTAATTTACGCTGGTCATGCAGAACTTGTCATGATCTTCCTGGCTAAAGTTGTTTAGCTCCTGGTAGAAATCTTTCGGACCGATGAAGAAGGCACCATGCATCACCGTACCGCCTTTCAGGCGTAGGCCGAGTGCGTACTTGGCGATCCACTCAAGGGCATCTTTGTCTTGGATATTGGCTTTGCTGGTGCCCTCTGAGGTGACCAACTTGCCATCAACATAGTCGACCTTGTCGTTGAAAATGCCGAAGCGCTTGAGGTAAGAGACATCAGAGGCGGTTAGTTCAGCGGAAATGGCTTGGCGCTCTAACAATGCCAGCAGTGTCATAACAGACACTTCGTGATTGATCAGACCGTCGTTAAGGAGTCGCTGAATCGTGAGATCCTCAAACACTTCACGCTTCAAGATACCTGCTCGGTACAGATGAACAAAGCCGTCCACCATCAATTCGCTACAGCCGTAGAGACCTTGCTCAAATGTGCCGGTATCACCTACTTCCTTGCAGATAGGGAATTTTTCGTAGATGTTCAGCTCAGACAGCATCTTGGTATAAATGCGATTTTGCTGGTGGCGGACCAAGGTGCTGTAGCTCAGGGCACTACTGAGCGAGCCAATGCCGACCTGAAGGGTACCGCCGTCTTTGATCAGGGCACTGGAATAGAGGCCAATCATATGATCTTCAGCCGAGATACTGGCGTGAGGGGCCGCAAATAGCTGGTAGTCTTTGTGATCCGGCTGGCTGTTGCCGTCCAGGATGAAATCAAATTCCGTGCTTGCCACCTCAGCATGGTTTTGCATAAATGGCATGTTGCTGTTTACTTCGCCGAGGATAGTGATATGCCGACCTTGTGCTCTCTGTTTCTCGATCTCAATGGCGAAGTCGAGTGCGAGATCCGAGTTACTGCATAAGCTGTAGGTGGTGACACCATCAATAGTACGTGCAGCAACCAACTGGCCAATGACGTTCACCCCTTTATCCAG
Source organism: Photobacterium gaetbulicola Gung47 (assembly GCA_000940995.1). Classification (NCBI taxonomy): domain Bacteria; kingdom Pseudomonadati; phylum Pseudomonadota; class Gammaproteobacteria; order Vibrionales; family Vibrionaceae; genus Photobacterium; species Photobacterium gaetbulicola. The sequence goes on along the minus strand of CP005974.1, from coordinate 2,716,347 downwards.
CAGATCACGCACGGCATGGGTGTAATTGGTTGAGGTGTAGTTTTGCTGCTGTGGTGAGTTCATAAAGCTGCCGGCTTTAAAGAAAAACTCACTGATTGTTATGTTGCTCGGCACTTTGCCTGCACGAAGGTCCATGATGTAGTCGATATCAGGCACATCGGCGAATTCACGGGCAACGAAAGGTTCGAGGAAGCCACGTTCGATTTTACTTTTGCCGACCGGTTTTTCTAAGGTGATCCCGGTTTCGATCCGCAGGTTGATGCTGGGATCTTTTTTGGCCCGTTGGTATAGCGCATTCACAAAGCTTACCGGTTTACCGATGGCGAGCGGCGCACCGAGAACAATATTTTTGCCTACGCTAGCAATGATCTGATCAACCAGTTCATCGGCAGTGGCAACAACGGTAGCGGGAGCTTTCACTGAGAGGTCAGATGTTTCAGGAGCAGGGTATGATGAATCTACGATTTCTAAAACTGACATAGTGCATTCCTTGTTCGATATTATTCATATGAGTTCTTATTGTTGTTATCCCCCCATTGTTACCCCTGAACTTAGAGCGTTCACTCTATTTTTGGACAAAAAGGCCCCAAAATCTGGCGACTATGCGGTTTTGGGACATTTGTCACGCATATGCGCAGTGAGCATTGCTAATGTGCCTGCAGGTGTTCGTGTTAGTGGTCTTTATGACCGAGACGTTGTGTGAGCTGCTTACCAATTCCTTGGTTGAATTAGAAAGATTGATCTAATTCTAGTTGGTAGGGTTTAAGTATCGAATTGATTTATCGAGGATAAAGCGATGATTAACCCTAAAAAACTTATTGGTAGTGTGAAATCAGCCACCCAGATGGGTGAGTCTTCTGTTCGTACTGTGATTTGGGCTGGCCTTGGTGCCTACAGCAAAGGTACCGAGCAGGTTGGTATGGCGCAGCATATGGTGACCAAGCAAATCCAGGATTTGGTTTCTAAAGGCAGCGAAGTGGAAACTGAAATGGTTGAGCGAATTCAAGAGAGCAAGCGTGGTCTGTTTGGCCAAGCGGAATCGCAATTCAACCAGGCTTTCAACGCAACTTGCGGGATCGACCGCGATCGCTTGAGCAACTTTGAGCAGAAAGTTGACCATCTACAAGAGATGGTAGAAAAACTAGCTGCAAAGTAACGGACTGTACACATTAAGCGACAATGGCAAAGGGACAGACCTTGGTTGGTGGTAAGCGTACCAGCATAATACCTCATGCACTGCTACCAACCAGACCATGCCACACCGCAAAAAAGGAATAGATTTATGCCGAGTTTGTCTCTGCTGGATTTCAGCTTTATTGCCTTTGAAACGGCAAAAACCCCAATGCATGTTACTGGTTTGGTTATTCTTGACCCGCCGGAGGAGCATGCAGGGACTTACGCCCAAGAGCTATACGCCAGCTTTTTGCAACAACCGGAAATGGTGCCGCCATTTAACTGGAAGCTGAACTGGTCTTTGACCGGTCGCCCTAGCTGGACCACAGTCAGCAATGTTAACTTGGAAGATCATCTCCGTATTACCATGCTCCCATCACCAGGCAACGAGCAGCAGCTGCAGCAGGTTGTTGGCCGCCTGCACAGTCAAGTGCTAGATCGCAGCCGTCCGATGTGGGAAGTCTGGGTGATTGGTGGACTGGAAAATAACCGGGTGGCGTTGGTGTTGAAAATCCACCACTCAATGGCTGACGGTGTAAGAGCCAGCAAGATCTTTACCCAGAGTTGTGCCACTTCAGTTGAAGAATCATTCAGCAAGCCAATCTGGCAATGTGATTTGAGAAAGACATCGCGCCAACGCCGTGAGGAATCCCATCTTACCGAAATGGTAATGAAAACGGCCGTAGCTGCCACCAAACAGATTTCACTTATCCCATCGATGTTCCGCTTAGGTAGTAAACTGGCACTAAAAGCGGTTAACTTGGCCGATTGCGACTTGAAGGTACCGTTTACGGCACCGAAGACGCCGTTCAACTTGAGCCCCAAGCGTAGCCGTGCCGTGAGTCTTGGTCATTTCTCTATCTCGCAGCTCAAGCACATCAGTCGTATCACCGGTGCATCGATGAATGACATCTTGTTCACCATCAGTGATATTGCGTTGAACCGTTACCTGAATGACCGTGCAATTCCAATTCGCAAGCCATTGGTTGCCATGATGCCAATCAACCTGCGAGCGAAAGGGGATGAGGGTAAATCAGGCAATAAGATGTCGATTGGTCATGTTGAGTTGGGCAGGCAGGGGCTATCGCCGTTACAGCGTCTTGAGTCTATCCAGCACGCGACAACGGATCTGAAAAACGAAGCCCTGAATATTTCACCGGATGCTTATATCAACTACTCGTTGCTGGTAAACGGTGTCTCATTGTTCAGCGGCAAATTTGGCTTGAATAACTATATTCCGCCAGCCAGTAACCTTCTTATCTCCAATGTGCCGGGGGCTAAAGAAGAGCTTTACTTCATGGGCGCTAAGGTGCGTGAGCAGTATCCTGTTTCGTTGTTGATGCCAGGCCAGACCCTGAATATCACCTTCTTCAGTAATGCCGATACCATGTACTTCTCCTTGGTGGCATGTAACCAGTCCCTGCCGGGCTTTGAAGTGATCACTGACTACATGTGCGATGCGTTTGCCGAGATTGAGCAGGAAGTGATGGAAACCGCGGCGCAGGCTGTCGCCGAGCAGTTGGGTTACCAGCATGATGAGTCATTGGCGGTTGAATTAGCAGTAGAAGCGGCACAGGGATCACTAACGCCGGAAGATGACGAGTTTGAGAGGCTCTATCAGGAGAAGCAACGTAAAGTTGAACAACTTGAAAAGCAGTTGGCAAGGTTAACCGAAATGTTATCGGCAACCGTCGAAATTGATCCGGAAACACCGGCTAAAAACCAAGATGAACTCGATCAAGCAGCGGTAGAAGACCTCAAAGTCGGGCAAGCCAAAAGTGTGAGCTAGTCACTTACACAGCTCTAAACCGGAAGTTAAAGCTAGATCTGCAAATGCGGGTCTAGCTTTTTTATATGGGAGTGTCTAGTTGCGGCCCATAAAAAAAGGCCGCATAGCGACCTTTAAGATTCCGTTGGGAGCGAGATGTTGGGGCTTACGCGTAAGCGGCAGCGAGTTCGCTAACTTTGTCAACGTACTGTTGCATTGCCGTCTCAGCGTCCATGCCTTTTAGTTTTTCCCATGCGTCGTATTTAGCGCCGCCTTTGAAATCAAACATGCCTGGACGTTTGCCTTTAACGTCACCTTCAGTTGCTTGCTTGAACAGCGAGTAGAGTGCGAGTAGCTCGTCGTTAGAAGGGCGTTTAGTCAGTGCTTTAACGTCAATTTGAGCTTGCTCAAAACTCGCTTTTAAATCTGCCATGATGTGTTCCTTTACTTGTTCCTAGCCAGCACAATACGTGTGCCGTGATAATTGATGAAAACTCTAGTTATCCAAAATAGACTAGAGAAAACCGTGAAGTTTTATGAATTCAGAAATGCTGTATTCCTTTAACCAATACATATTTACACTGGTCTGAGTTCTTGTCTTGTGTTAAATGCAAAAAGTTTAATATGGATCACTTTTTATTTTTATGGGAAAAATAAATGCAGAGGCAAGATGTATTTACCATCGAAAAATTAAACTACACTATGATTAAATAAAAAAGATGATGAAGACTGGATTTAATAATTGGCTGGCTGAATAAGGATATCGTATTGAGGGAAAGTTATGTATGACTTCATTATTGTAGGGGCGGGTTCGGCGGGATGCGTGCTTGCAAATAGACTATCATCAGATCCTTCTTTAAAAGTCTGCCTTGTCGAGGCAGGCCCAAAAGATAGCAGCCCGGTTGTTCACGTTCCTTTGGGTATCATTGGAATGATGCACTCAAAAAAAATGAATTGGCGCTATTACACAGAGCAAGAGCCCAACCTCGGTAATCGGCAACTCTTCTGGCCTCGCGGCAAGACATTGGGAGGAAGCTCCTCATCGAATGCCATGTGCTACATCCGAGGCCATGCCAGTGACTATGATGAATGGGCAGCGTTGGGCAACAAAGGATGGAGCTATGATGAAGTGCTGCCCTATTTCAGAAAGTCCGAAGCCCAGCAGCGCGGCGCAGATAACTATCATGGTGCTGATGGGCCACTGCATGTCTCTGATCTTCGGATTAATAATCCCCTTTCCGATGCGTTTCTCACCGCGGCGGAGCAGGCTGGCCACCAGGTATCGACCGACTTCAACGGTAAAGAGCAAGCCGGCGTCGGTTATTATCAAGTGACTCAGAAAAACGGCCAGCGGTGTAGCTCGGCGGTGGCTTTCTTACGGCCGGCAGAACAACGGCCAAACCTGACTGTGATCACGGATGCAACGACGACGAAGGTTGTGATCCATCAGGGTAAGGCAACCGGGATTGAATACCGAAAAGGGGGGCACAACTATAAGATCAAGGCCAAGCGAGAAGTTATTTTGAGCGGCGGGGCCATCAATAGTCCGCAGCTGCTGATGTTATCTGGTGTGGGTGACAGGAAGGAGCTCGAAACACATGGTATCGAGGTGAAGCACCACTTGCCGGGGGTTGGCAAGAACCTCCAGGATCATCTTGATGTACTGGTGGTCACCCGCGAGCGGACATTTCATTCTGTCGGTTTTTCTCCCATAGCATTAACCAGAGCCATTAAGGGTATTTTTGATTACTTTCTGTTTAGGAAGGGAAATTTTACGACCAATATTGCCGAGGCTGGTGGCTTTGCCAAATCCTCTCCTGAACTTGATAAGCCGGATGTCCAATTCCATTTCTCTCCCTGCTACCTGGATAACCATGGTTTGGACCTACTACAAACCGTCAAACATGGCTATTCGCTTCATGCTTGCAACCTTCGGCCAAAAAGCCGAGGCAGTTTAGGGCTTGCTAGTGCCGATCCCTTACAACCGCCACGTATTACGGCAAACTACCTTAGCCATCCTGAAGACATTGAAGTCATGCTTAAGGCGATTAAAATGTCCCGGCAGATCTTGCAGCAGGAGGGGTTCGACCATTATCGCGGCAAAGAGGTGTTCCCGGGTAAGGAAGTACAAACTGATGAGCAGTTGGAAGCGTTTATCAGGCGCAAGGCCGAGTCGATTTACCACCCGGTTGGCACATGTAAAATGGGGCACGATGCGCTCGCCGTGGTCGATGAACGTTTGTGTGTCCATGGTATTGAGGGCTTGCGGGTTGTGGATGCTTCGATCATGCCGACATTAGTGGGTGGAAATACCAATGCGCCTACTATTATGATTGGTGAAAAAGCAGCAGATATGATTTTGAACGATATATCGTTCAGAAAAGATAATGTTTCAGCAGTGAAGGATTGCGTTGCATAATCGACACCAATGAATAAAAAGAAAGGCACAGTAGGGTAATATTTTTACTGTGTCTTTTATTTTATCTAAACATTAGTATGAACATTCTAATTTTTTTATCTATGGTTAAGAGTTGTATTTTTTAATATGCACTGTCTTATTTTAACTCTCACTTTATAATTTGCCTTCATCATTACCAGCCAAAATCAGTTGTTAATTCTAATCTATATGCTTACTATCAGATAATTAGCAGGAAGTTTATTTGAGGTAGCAATGATTTCTAAAAATGAATGGAGCGAAAAGCTCAAAAGCCTCAAGGAAGATATTTCTACCAAAGTGATAGAAAACTCGGAGTTCGCCAAGCAGCGTGTTGTCGAGCTGCTCGAACATGGCTTATCGCCCGCACAGGGGGATGCGTTGCTGGCGAGTTTTAACGGGTTGGTTGGGGACCACTTGCTTCAGAGGAATAGTCGGTTTGCGATACCTATGGTATTCACCGATCATAACCAAACCTTAAGCGACGAGGCAGCAGAGCTCGAACGTCAACTGCCTGAAGCTTCAAGCCGCATCGTATTGTGTGTCCATGGCTGGTGCATGGCGGATAAAGGCTGGATGCGAAAAGGCCATGACCATGGCAAGCAGTTTATCAATGCAGGTTATACGCCCATCTATTTGTGGTACAACACCGGCAATCATATTTCCTTGAATGGCGAAGAGTTTGCCTTTCGGTTGGAGAAATTGCTTCAGGCCTGGCCCTGCGAAGTGAAAGAGCTGGTGATCATCGGTCATAGTATGGGGGGGCTGGTGACCCGCAGTGCTTGCTACTACGCAGGCATCAATCAATTGCAATGGCTGTCGGCTCTTCGCACCTTTATCACCTTGGGGACGCCACACAATGGAGCTCCTCTTGCCAAGCTTGCTTGCTGGATTGATGAACAGGTGGTTAACACGCCTCAGCTTAAGTTCTTGCAAAAGCTGGGAGAAATTCGCAGCAGCGGCAGCAAAGATCTGAGTCGTGGATACATTGTCCATGAAGATTGGCAAGCGCCGACTATCCCTTTCAAGCAAGCTGATCACGATAAAGTGTCAGGGACTGCACTTACTCAACGGCCGACATTACCAGATGTTGTCCAGTGTTATGCCGTTGCTTCCTGCCTTGGCAAAAACACTCAAGATGAAAACAACCGCCGGCTAGGGGATGGGTTAGTGCCTGTTTCCAGTGCGCTTGCAGAAAGCACAAAAGGGGTGTTGGCTTTGAATTATCCAGCGGATCACAAGTGGGTTGTCGGTGGGGTCGATCACCTCGACTTGCTTAATCACCCAGCCGTCGCCGCAAAAGTCAGTGAGTGGGTGCTAGAGAATACGGTGTAGCACCAAGCAAACAGCCACCTTATTGCGCGGGGATTTACATATAATGGAAAGCATATATAATGCTTTCCATATATACTCAAGTAGCCTTAAATTGCAGCTCAAACATCCTAAGGTTCCTTGAGTATATAAACCAATTGCCGCGAGTCACATGAAACGTATCTTATTTTTATGTACCGGAAACTCAGCCCGCTCTCAGTTAGCTGAAGCCGCCATGCGGCACATGGCGGGTGAGCATTACCAAGTTGTTAGTGCAGGGATGGCACCAGAGGAAGTGGATCCTCGTGTATACCGTGTATTGGCCGAGCGCGGCATCAATAGCGATAACTTGCACAGTTGTTCGGCTGCAGATCTCGAAGGGCAGCATTTCGATACGGTGATCACCCTGTGTGACAAGGCCAGTAACGAATGTGCCTTATTCCCCGATTCAGATGCACTCCTGCACTGGGATTTTAAAGATCCAAAGCCCCAGAGTGGCGAACAGCCTTTCCGTGACACCCTAGATGGCCTAGAAAGTCGTATTGCCTTGTTCTTGATGCTCAATGGCGAACAGCAGGATTCGGTGATCGGCCCGGTTGAACTATTTAAAGTGCTTAGCGATCCGTTGCGCTTGCGTATCTTGATGCTAATTGAAGATGAGCAAGCGCTGACCGTTGGTGATCTGGTTGATGTGCTGGGCGTGAGCCAGCCCAAAGTGTCTCGTCACCTTGCCTTGCTGCGTGATGGCGGTGTGCTGGAGACCCAGCGAGAAGGGCAGTGGATTTTCTATCATTTGGCTAAGCATTTGCCGGTATGGATCCGTCATATTCTTGCTACAGTGCGAAATGGTAATCCGGGCATGATCAATGACGAGAAGATCAAGCTCAGCTATCGTGAAGAGCGTAAAAAGCCAGGCTTCAGCAAAGTTAGCTAGCATTTTGATTTAAGGCGATTAAGAGCGCCTGGCGTTATTGCCGGGCGGTTGAAAAATTAATTAGAAGTAAGTTACTTATTTATAGGTGCAAATATGTCAAACACACATCCGTTCTGGACTCTTCCTTTAGAAGATAGCGGCAAGTTGCTGCTGACTCCATGTCCAGGTACCAAAGAAGTTTCCCTGCATGATTCACTGGTGCAATTGAAAGAAGCTGGTGCAACAGCAGTACTAACAGCTCTTGAGCCTGAAGATCTACCGGAAGGCGGTTTGGAAGCCTTAGCGGAAGAGTGCCGCGGCCTAGGTATGCGTTGGTTCCACCTTCCTATCGAAGATGACTGTGCTCCGGGCGCTCAGTTTGATGCCAACTTCCCTGAAGCCAACAAAGCGGCTCAGGCCTTGTTGGACAACGGTGATGCGATTGCTGTTCACTGCATGGGTGGCTCTGGCCGCACTGGTTTGATTGCCGCTCGTATTATGCTGTCCCGCGGTGCAGAGCTGAACTCAACAATCGAGAAGATCCAAGCGCTTCGTCCTGGGGCTTTCCAGCGCCAGCCACATATTGATTACATCCAGCAGTACAAGTAAGTCATAGTCCCAGGCTATCCTTACTTATTGAATGCCCTGCCTTTGCAGGGCATTTTTGTATCTGTCGTTGACTTCTTCCATGCCGTCACTCTCTCGTTATCTCTTGGCGGTAGCGTATTCATAGCCTCGCTATAATTTGCTTTGCGATCCTTCATTCATTTAGCGATGAGGGTATTCAGATATCTCTATACCTGACATTACCGTGGTAGTGACCTTGGTAATTATTTGAGAAAAGATCTGGCAAAGCGGTTCGGATCTGGTTAGTATATGCGGCATACCATATATATGTAAATTCGTATATTCAAGTCAACGGTTTAAGGAAAGTGGATTATGGCTATCAAAGTAGGCATTAACGGTTTTGGTCGGATTGGTCGCTTGGCGATGCGTGCTGCGTTTGATTGGGAAGAAGTGGAGTTTGTCCAAATCAATGATGTGGCAGGTGATGCCAAAACATTAGCTCACTTGATGGAGTTCGATTCAGTACAAGGCCGCTGGCACCATGCTGTCACTTCTGATGGTCAATCGATGCAGATTGGCGACTCGGTGATCCGTTGTACGCAAGAGCGCGATATCGATGCGGTAGACTGGTCCGATTGTGATGTGGTTCTTGAAGCAACCGGTGTTCACCGTGAGATGGAATACTTGAACAAGTACCTAGCACAGGGCGTTAAGCGTGTTGTCGTTTCTGCGCCGGTTAAAGATGACAGCGTACTGAACGTGGTCGTCGGTGTGAACGATTACCTGTTTGATGCTGACAAGCACCAGATCGTCACAGCGGCTTCTTGTACCACTAACTGTATTGCTCCTGTCGTCAAGGTTATCCACGAGAAGTTTGGTATCGAGCAGTCGTCGTTCACGACGATTCACGATCTGACCAACACCCAAACTATCCTCGATGCGCCGCACAAAGATCTTCGCCGTGCCCGTGCATGCGGCATGAGCCTTATCCCAACCACGACAGGCTCTGCGAAAGCGATCATTGATATCTTCCCTGAGCTTGAAGGCAAGATTAACGGCCACGCGGTTCGCGTACCTCTGGCCAATGCTTCACTGACAGACATTATCTTTGACCTAAGCCGCGACGTGACTGCAGAAGAAGTTAACGCTGCATTGAAAGAAGCATCTGAAAACGAGCTTGCAGGTATTCTGGGTTACGAAGATCGCCCTCTGGTATCTATCGACTATAAAGGCGACCAGCGTTCAACAATCGTTGATGCCCTATCAACCATGGTTGTGAACGACCGCATGGTAAAAGTGTATGCTTGGTACGACAACGAAATGGGTTACGCAACACGTACTTCTGAGCTAATCCGTAAGGTTGGCTTGGCGTAAGCAATACAGTACCAATGGCTAGCCCCAGTTATAGGGGCTGGCCTTCGAAATATATAGTGGTACACAGCAACAAACCGTACAGTGAGTTATTGCATGATTTCGGCTATTGCCAACCTCTCCAAAGATGTTCGTCAGTACATGCTGGTGACATTCAATTATTGGAACTTCACCGTTACCGACGGCGCGCTGCGTATGTTGGTGGTATTACATTTCCATCAGTTGGGCTACAGCTCGCTGCAGATCGCCTCCCTCTTCTTGTTCTACGAATTTTTTGGCGTGGTGACTAACTTGATTGGTGGTTGGCTTGGGGCCAAGCTTGGCCTGAACCGCACCATGAACATTGGCTTGGCGATGCAGGTTGGTGCGTTGCTCATGCTTGCGGTGCCGTCCGCGTATCTGACTGTACCTTGGGTCATGCTGGCTCAGGCATTGTCAGGGATCGCGAAAGATCTTAACAAGATGAGTGCCAAGAGTGCCATCAAAACCCTGGTGCCCGGTGAACAGCAGGGAGCGCTATACAAGTGGATCGCTATTCTTACCGGCTCCAAGAATGCCCTCAAAGGTGCGGGCTTTTTCATTGGCGGTTTGCTGTTGGCGGTGGTAGGTTTTAAAGGCGCTGTATTGGCCATGGCGGCACTGCTGGCAATGGTTTTGACTCTGAGTCTTGCGCTGCTTGAAAAAGATATGGGCAAGGCGAAAAACAAGATTAAGTTCAAGCAAATTTTCTCAAAAAGCTCGAGCATCAACATTCTGTCTGCTGCCCGCATGTTCCTGTTCGGCGCAAGGGATGTCTGGTTTGTGGTTGCGCTGCCAATCTATCTTAGCCAGGTGTTTGACTGGGACCACACCATGGTCGGTGGCTTTCTGGCCCTGTGGGTGATTGCCTACGGATTTGTTCAGGGTATCGCGCCGAAAATTACCGGTAAAGCCAAAGGCGCTGTGCCGGATGGCCGGGCAGCGATGGGGTGGGCGGGTCTGCTTAGTCTCATTACTCTGGGAGTTGCCCTCGGCGTGCAATTTAACTGGCAGCCAGAGCTGACCATTGTGGTGGGATTGTTGGTATTCGGGGCGGTGTTTGCCGTTAACTCCTCACTGCACTCCTACTTGATTGTTAGTTACGCTAAAGATGACGGCGTTTCGCTGGATGTCGGCTTCTACTACATGGCCAACGCTATGGGCCGTTTGATCGGTACCGTACTGTCTGGTTTGGTTTATCAGTATGCAGGCTTGGCGGCGTGCTTGTGGGTGTCGGTGGCCTTCTTGGTGGTGACAACGATTATCTCTATCCGCTTGCCGGCCCATTCAGGAATCAAAACAGTATAAGTTTGTGAGTCGCTCCATCTGTGAGGCCCCAGTATTGCTGCCGGGGCCTTTTCTATTGGATGGGCCTCTTAAGAGTGAGACTACAGAAGAAGAATGTTGCTGGCTTCACACTCTGCAATCATCTCATCAGGCCAGATAGAAGACTGCACTTCGCCGATGTGTGCTTTTTGCAAGAAAAACATACAAATACGAGACTGACCGATACCACCGCCTATGGTATAAGGCAACGATTTGTCCAGTACCATGCTGTGGAAAGGCAGTGAAGCGCGATCCTCACAGCCGGCAATGGCTAGCTGCTCGGTCAGGCTATTTTCACAAACGCGGATACCCATAGATGAAAGTTCCAGTGCATTGCCTAGGATTGGGTTCCAGAATAGCAGGTCACCGTTAAGGTTCCAGTCATCGTAATCGGGAGCTCGGCCATCATGCCTCTCGCCATCTGATAGGGCATGGCCGATATTTCGAATAAAGACCGCGCCATGCTTTTCGCAGATGGCATTTTCGCGTTCTTTTGGCGTCAAGCTCGGGTATTTTTCCAGTAATTCTTCCGAGGTAACAAATGTCACTTGGGGGGGAAGACGCTTTTCCAAGACAGGATATTCTTGATAGATGTAATTTTCTGTCTTGAGGAAGGCGTTGTAGATTTTTTCGACCGTGGTATGAAGGTAGGTTTCATGACGCATCGACTTATCGAGAACTTTCTCCCAGTCCCACTGATCGACGTAAATTGAGTGGATATTGTCCAGCTCTTCGTCGCGGCGGATGGCGTTCATGTCTGTGTATAGACCTTCGTCCTTTTGGAAACCATAACGACCCAGGGCCATACGCTTCCATTTTGCAAGCGAATGCACGACTTCAACCCGGGCGTTATTGTCGTCCAACAAATCAAAATCCACCGGACGTTCGGTGCCATTAAGGTTGTCATTCAAGCCGGTTTCCGGCTTAACGAAAAGCGGGGCTGAAACTCGAGTCAGGTACAGCTCATAAGCTAAAGCATCTTCGAAATAGTCTTTTAGCTTTTTGATTGCGACTTCCGTATCTCGTAGTCCCAGTAAGGGGCGGTAATTATCTGGTACACTCAATTTCATGAAAAATCCCTTTGTTATTGATTTAGCTGTATATCTTCATGGCAACACCTTACGTTAGCCAAGTTTCAGCGTCTAGCGTTTTGTGACTATTCCTATGTTTGTAGTGGCCGTGTGTTGTGCAAATCCGATGCTGATTGTGCGTGATATCTACAAGGTGGGGTGCTTTTTAATCAATTGATTCGTAAAGTTAAAATTTAATGTTGACGAAAAATCTCAATCCGTTAAAGTAAATCTCGTTTCCAGGGCACCGCCCTGAAGCAGCAATGCGACACTAGCTCAGTTGGTAGAGCGCAACCTTGCCAAGGTTGAGGTCACGAGTTCGAACCTCGTGTGTCGCTCCAAATTTAAAGATTGATGTGTTTCCACAAGGAACTTTGTGTACCTAGTCGAACACATCTCTCCAGATTAAAAGCTTACGGCGATTCGCAGTAAGAAAAAGATGGTGTTTACTGTACTAAACGGCATCGCAAAGCATTGCGTGCCCTGGTGGTGGAATTGGTAGACACAAGGGATTTAAAATCCCTCGGCGTTCGCGCTGTGCCGGTTCAAGTCCGGCCCGGGGCACCATCAAATCAAAGGCTTACAAGCTTAGCTTGTAGGCCTTTTTTTACCTCTATTTCGCCATCAGCCGCGTAGTGCGCTAGCCAATGCCAGGGCAAGCTTTAAGAGGCTTATGCCGCATCAAAGCGATCAGCATTCATCACTTTAGTCCAGGCAGCCACGAAATCCTGCACAAACATCTCTTGGTTATCATCCTGGGCATATAACTCGGCATAAGCCCGGAGCACAGAGTTTGAGCCAAAGACAAGGTCTACACGCGAAGCGGTCCACTCGACATTACCTGTTTTGCGGTCGCGGATCTCGTAGACATTATTTTCGACAGGCTCCCAGGTATAATTCATATCGGTCAAGTTGACGAAGAAGTCGTTGGTCAGCTGTCCGACACGATCGGTAAAGACACCATGCTTAGTGCCTCCATAATTGGTGCCGAGCACGCGCATACCGCCGACGAGCACTGTCATTTCCGCAGCCGTCAAGCCCATTAATTGGGTTCGATCCAGAAGCATCTCTTCGGCGCTGACAGCATAGTCACTTTTGAGCCAATTTCGGTACCCATCATGCAAAGGCTCCAGGACTTCGAAAGACTCGACGTCGGTCATGGCCTCTGTGGCGTCGCCTCTTCCTGGGGTGAAAGGAACAGTGACATTGCTTCCTGCTGCTTTGGCTGCTTGTTCGACACCGACATTCCCGGCTAACACAATTACATCGGCCAAGCTCGCACCGCACTCCTTAGCAATACCCTCGAGCACTGTTAAGGTTTTGGCTAGGCGCTCTGGTTCGTTACCTTGCCAGTCTTTTTGCGGGGCTAACCGGATACGGGCTCCATTCGCGCCACCTCGCTTGTCGGAGTGACGGAAAGTACGAGCGCTGTTCCAAGCTGTTGACACCATGTCACCGATAGATAGGCCACTGGAGGAAATTTTGGCCTTGACGGCATCAACATCGTACCCTGTGTTGCCCTGGGGGATAGGATCTTGCCAGATCAGATCTTCCTGGGGGACGTCTGGGCCGATATAGCGTGCTTTAGGCCCCATGTCTCTATGGGTGAGTTTAAACCATGCCCGAGCAAAGGTTTCAGCAAAGTAGGCTGGGTCTTGGTGGAAACGTTCTGATATCTTGCGATATTCAGGATCCATCTTCATAGCCATATCGGCATCGGTCATAATTGGATTATGGCGAACGCCAGGGTTTTCTGCGTCGACAGGTTTGTCTTCTTCTTTGATGTCAACCGGCTCCCACTGCCAGGCACCGGCCGGACTTTTTTTCAGTTCCCACTCGTAATTGAGAAGCAAATTGAAATAACCATTGTCCCACTGGGTGGGCTGGGTGGTCCAGGCACCTTCTAGGCCACTGGTTACCGCATCACTGCCAATGCCACGGGTTGATTTGTTCAGCCATCCCAAACCTTGATCATGGACTTCTGCGCCCTCAGGCTCTGGCCCTAGCCGCGAAGCGTCACCGTTACCATGGGCTTTACCTACCGTATGCCCACCTGCTGTTAAGGCAACCGTTTCTTCATCATTCATTGCCATTCGGGCGAAGGTCACGCGGACATCATGGGCCGTCTTCAGTGGGTCTGGCTGGCCGTCAACACCTTCTGGGTTGACGTAGATCAGTCCCATCATTACCGCGGCAAGCGGGTTTTCCAAGTCCCTTGTCCCGGAGTAGCGGCTGTTTGGGTTATTGGTGGGAGCAAGCCATTCTTTTTCGGACCCCCAATAGATGTCTTTTTCAGGGTGCCAAATGTCTTCCCGGCCAAACCCGAATCCAAATGTTTTCAGTCCCATGGACTCGTAAGCAATGGTTCCTGCGTAGGCAATCAGGTCTGCCCAGCTCAGCTTGTTGCCATACTTCTTCTTGATTGGCCAGAGAATACGCCTGGCTTTGTCGAGATTGGTATTATCTGGCCATGAATTGAGGGGGGCGAACCGTAAGTTGCCAGTGCCGGCTCCCCCTCGGCCATCGGCGATACGATAGGTTCCCGCCGCGTGCCAAGTCATACGGATCATCAAGCCGCCATAATGCCCCCAGTCCGCAGGCCACCAATCTTGGCTGTCTGTCATTAGTGCGATGAGATCTTGTTTTAGAGCGGCATAATCGAGTTTTTTGACCTCTTCTTGATAATCGAAGTTGTCTGCCATCGGGTTGGTTTTGGTATCGTGCTGATGCAGGATATCGAGGTTGAGCGACTTGGGCCACCAGTCTTTCTCTGTGCGGTCTTTGGTTGTCATTGAGCCGTGCATTACCGGGCATTTACCTGCGGCATGCGTTTTTTCTTGTGTCATACTGATACTCCCATTTTTGTAAAGTGCAAGTGCGAGTCAATACAGCGGGTGATCAAATACGGGTATGTGGTATTCGTGGCTGAGGTTCCTCCAGGCCGTTTCTAAATTGTGGCTATTCACGAAGCGAACGTAACATCCAGGCTGTTTTTTCGTGCACGCGCATTCGATCAGACACCAAGGCTATGCTGGATTCATCTTCAGCTTGCTGCGCGGTTTTAAGTATACTGCGTGCGGTTTTAATTACTTGCTCGTGATTTTTTGTCAGGATATCGACCATTTCAGATGAATTCGGTACACCGCTCACTTCTTTGATTGCGCTGAGCTTTTCGAACTCTTGAAAAGTGCCTGGGGCAGGGATGCCTAACGTGCGAATTC
Source organism: Photobacterium gaetbulicola Gung47 (assembly GCA_000940995.1). Classification (NCBI taxonomy): domain Bacteria; kingdom Pseudomonadati; phylum Pseudomonadota; class Gammaproteobacteria; order Vibrionales; family Vibrionaceae; genus Photobacterium; species Photobacterium gaetbulicola. The sequence continues at coordinate 2,701,175 of CP005974.1, read as the reverse complement.
GCTCAGCAATGTCATCAACCGCTGTTGCTAATTCGGTGTAATGCTCCTCGAACATAAGGTGCAGTTCTCGAAAGTTCGGGCCAACCACATTCCAGTGAAAGTTATGTGTTTGAAGATAGAGGATGTAGGAGTCAGCAAGCAACCTCTTCAACCCCTCTGCGGTTTTTGTTCTGCTCTCCAAGTCAATACCAATATCAATTTGTGTCATGTTGACTCCTTATATTGTTTATGAGCTTAGCTGACATTTCCATTTGTGCCTATCCGCTAACATAAGCACCGAATGAATCTTAATCTTTGTAAAAAGATCATGTCGCTCGGACAGTTAGATTGACAGCGTTCTAAGTCTGGCTGCCAACGAGTCAATACGGGTGGCTGCGCCAAACCAAGCTGGCAACTAGCAATAAATAACAGTGGCATTTGATCCCTTACCAGCCCAAAGAACGGCATTGCTTTTCAATTCTGGCCACAATTTGTTGTAGCTCATGATCTAAGAAGCCACTGGAATTAGCCATTTGTTGTATATCTTCGACAAAATAGTTTGGGCGTATCATTCTTAATGTGTTTTCATTTTTGCAGATAAAATCTACGCAAGGTACGCCGTTTGGATCTGTATATTGATGAATGTAGGTTGCCGCGGTCTGGCGGTTAAGCTGGGCGTTGAGAACTATCATCCATTCGATGTATTGCTCGCTGATCCAGTTCGTGTACTGCTGATGAAAATAGGCTTTCACGGAGGCATGACTTCCAAGGGCATCGCCACCGGGGAGGGGGGGATTTAATACCGAAGGGCCAGTTCGGTTGGCTGAATGATGAGGCGCCATTTTCAATTGGTAGGGATAGAGGGAATGCGCCCATCTGTCGAGTTGGCGTTTTGCGAGAGCCAAAATGTAGTGGAGCGCGCTATATAGCCTACCGTAGACAAAGCAGGAATTGTAAAATAGGCGAATATCGTCACCGATATACTGGTTAATGTAATTCTCAGGTACTTGGTTGTGACCTATTGTACCTAAGCGGCTATTTTGGCTCGTTTCACTTTCATTTTGTGGCTCCATCAGCCAGTGTCGGTGCTTACGCCAGTACACGATATCCATCGACAACAAATCTGGCCAAGCGCTTACAGGCCCATCTGAGCGTTCTGGATGGACAAAGCTGATGAGGTCGGCTCCACTTCCTCGCAGCCTTTGTAATTCAGCCGATAATTGGTAAATCGTCTCGGCACTGGCTTGTTCCCAAATGCGATTTCTCTCTTGTTCGCAGTTGGTGTTCATGTACCCAGGCAGATAACGTTCATAAAGTTGCTCTTCACACATAACGACTCTCTGGGGTGAAGGTGTTATTACTGAGTATATACGTCGCTCACTCTTGTTTGGTTGTATGCTCGTTAACGTCGTGGTGGAGCACGCCTTTGGGGCTTTTTTTCAGTGTACCTTCAAGCCCTTTGGTAAAGCCTCATTTGCTATACATTGATAAGAGAAAACAACAACGTGCCTGCCGGGTAATACCATTTCCGCTACTTGTCGCAGCACTTTTTGTACTTCTTACCGCTACCACAAGGACAAGGGTCGTTTCTGCCTACTACTTTGGATGGTGCAGGCTGCTCGGCCAAGAAGTATTTGATGTCAGAAGCCGGCCTACGGTTTTGCAATAGCCGGGCCATGATAGACATGGCTTCATCAACATGCTTGAAGTACTTGAAGTAGCCTGCACATAGGTAGTTATGATCGATTTTTCCTGATGGGCCCCGTTCAAACCGGTGCTTTGGACAGCCCCCATGGCACGCAGGCAGATAGCGGCATTGACGGCATTTGTCGTTCAGTGAATCGAACTTATCCTTGCCGAATTTGATCGCCTCTTCACTGTGGTTCATCTCAGAAATGGTGGTTTCATGGAGATTACCGAGCTTGTACTCGGGATAGACATAATGGTCGCATTGGTACAAGTCCCCATTGGCTTCCAGGGCAAAGGCATGGCCACATTGTTTAGAAAAAATACAGATGCCGGGAGGTTGGCCCAGCCAGCTGGCAAGGGTGGTATCAAACATTTGAACAAAGGTCCGGCCGATATCGTTGCGTACCCAGTAATCAAAAAGGGTAGTTAGGAACTGGCCATATTCTTCAGGGTCAACCGACCACTTGGTAACTTTGCCAAAAGCCTCGCCGGGGCTGGCAAGGTTCTGGATAGGGTTGTCTTGCTGGGCTGTATCACGCTCGACCAAAGGAATAAATTGCAGGAAGGTTGAACCGGTACTTTTGAGAAATTGGTACACCCGCAGTGGATGCTTAACGTTCAGGGCATTGATTACGGTAAGGGTATTGAATTCAACCTGGTGCTTTTTCAATAGCTCAATAGCGGCAAGGACTTTTTGGTGTGTACCTTTTCCGCTTCTGGTCTGGCGGTAATGATCGTGAAGATCCTCAGGGCCGTCGATAGAAACGCCAATTAAGAAGTTATGCTGTTTGAAAAACTCGCACCACTTGTCGTTGAGCAGTATACCGTTGGTTTGAAAAGCATGGGTGATCTGTTTGCCGTTAGCGTATTTGTCACACAGCTCAACCGCCCGCTGGAAAAAGTCCAGTCCCATTAGGGTAGGTTCACCGCCTTGCCAGGTGATTTGAACCTCATGGCCGGGCTGGGCCTCGATATGCTGTTTGATATAAGCGTCGAGGGTGTCGTCAGGCATCCGCCAATCACTTTGCCTTTCAGGGTATAGCTTATCTTTCTCTTGGTAGAAGCAGTATTCACAATCGATGTTACAGACTGAGCCGGTAGGTTTTGCCATCACGTGGCAGCCGAAAGATGGTTGCATCAAGAATCCTAATTTAAACTTGGGGCCCAGAGGTAGGCAAGGTAGCCAATTGCCAGCAGTGCAATTAGCAGAGAGAGAAATTGTTTTATCCAGCACTCATTGGTCGAAACCGTCATGTTATTTTCGAATACTTGGGTAAACCGATAGCGGCTGTACAACGAGGCAAGTATTGCCAGTAGCATCGTAATAAAACCCATAATGGGTAACGCAATGAAATGGCTATGCTCGGTTACTTTGAGAAAGAGCAGCCCCAAAGCGAATAAAACCAGCTGTGTCCTTAGCCAAGACATGGCCGTTCGTTCAGGCTGCAGGCCGGGATCGCTATTCATAACAGGATAACCAAAATTACAACCGAGGTAAGGAACAACATCACCAGGCTAATGATCTTGAGAAAGCCGGTATATTTGAGTTGCTGGTTAGCCCGCATAGCCTTCTCATTTTGGGCCCAGCGGCGATAGGCAAATACAGCCAGCAGACCTGAGCACAGGCACAAAAAAGAGGAAAGGCTGATCCTAACAAGCGGATCGGCAAGATCCGGTGTCAGTTGGTCAATACCGATAGCCCCAGCAAGAAGCGCCAGCGCTGTGCGTATCCAGGCCAGATAAGTCCGTTCATTCGCTAGCGAGAAGCGGTAATCTGGTGCCTGCCCTTCATGGCGCCAAGTCTTGCGCGGAAGTCGACGTCTGAGTGGTTTCATGATGCGTTAATTGACCAATAGTGATTTACGGTAATCAGCGAGCTGGTGGAGGCTGACGGGAAGTGGCTTGCGGCTGTTGCTTTCGAGTATTCCCGATTCTTTCAGTGTCTTACAGTAGCGGATCACGGTTGTGGTGTCTGTACCGCTGTACTCGCCGATTTCCCGGTAGGTCCAGGGATACTCGGGATAGGTGTGGAACACATAGTAGATGGTATCAAGGATACGCTTTTTGGCACTGAAGGCGTTGAATTGCATCAACCGCTTTTCGGCTTCGCCCAGCTCGGCACAGACTTCCTTCATCAGGAAGTCTGCAAGGCACGGTGCCGCCAAATCAAGAGATTTAAAGTCGTTAACGTCGACATGAACTATTTTGCTATCGAGCATTGCCCGTGCGGTGGACGGGTAATGTTGATTGGTGAAAAGAGAGCGGTAGCCGAAAAAAGATCCCGGGCCGTAGATCCTAAGGAGAGATTCTTTCCCCGTTTCAGAGACTTGGTATAGGCCAACTAACCCCTCATCAACGTAGTAGAAGCCTTTGGCTGTTACTCCGCTGCGGTACACCACCTGTTTTTTGGCAAAACTCTTTAGCTCTATTTGATGGGTTAATTGGGTTCGAATATCCACAGCTATTATCCGCTATACACAATAAAATTACAGTGGATACCATACCTGATAATGAGATAAACAAATATGATCGTCGCCATAAAAATTTACTGCGGTTACCATATTAAAGCTGATCACCGCCATAAAATTTAATTGAGATGTTCTTATAAAATAGGCCTAGTAAAACTTTTAAAAGTAAATAATTACAATTATGCTAGGAAACACAATATGGATATGTTCAGTCTTGTGACCGAAATATTAACTACCGATGGGATCATGCTAAAAATTGCTCTTGGCAGTATTTTTGGATTGTGCCTTGGATTAACTGGTGTCGGTGGTGGCGTTTTATTGATCCCGATGCTGCAAATATTTTGTGGTATGGCACCAGTGCTCGCTGTGGGTACCGCAAGTTTAATCTCAGCACTGGTAAAAATAAATGCCTCTATCATTCATGTCAAAGCGAAAAATGTCTCATGGCGGCAAATCTCAATTTTATTTATCGGAGCAATGCCGCTGACTTTTCTAGTGACCCAAATTGTTGTCTATTTTAACCAGCACCCATTACATGCAGATGTTACTCAGTCAATCATTACCGGTTTGGTAACCGTGGTCATGGTTGGCTCCTTGGTGTCTGTTTTTCATAAGTTCAGGGCAAAGCCTCAAGCCAAATTAGCAATGACAGGTACCGGAAATACCGATAGAAAAGCTTTATTATCCGGTATGTTTTGCGGCTCCGTGCTTGGCTCGACTGGCGTGGGCGGTGGCGTCTTATTACTACCGGTATTGAATAACATATTGAATGTGGATATTAAAAAAGCCATTGGTTCATCGGTTGTACTGGCGCTTTTCCTGTCAGGTTTTGCCGCGCTAGGGTATGCCAAAGGCGGGCAGGCAGATGTGAGTACTGCCATTTACTTTGTGTTTGGTTCATTTATTGGTGTTCCTGTTGCGGCTTCGCTATTAGAAAAGATCTCAGAAAAAACAACGTATTTAATTACTTTAACAGTGATATCGGTGAGTTTGTTAATGTATACCTTGTTTTAACATTGTTACTGAATTTTATTTAATTATGGTGTCATAGGAAATAGTCAAAAAAGCCCCGCCTAAAAATTATGGAGGGGCTTTTTATTTTTTATAATATTATTTTCTATGAAGTGTAAATTGATAAGATCTTGCCAAGCTCATCAACTTGAAAACCAATGGGATGGATGAAGTTCGTCAGGGCAATAAGTCCGCCATCGAGTTGATAAATATCAGCGAGCATCGCTGCATTTTCAGCTTTCAACCCCCCACCATAAACGACAGGTGGAGTGGTTTTGAAATTGGCATTGACTGTTTGCTTGATGAAATCTGTGATAAGCCCAATATAATCACTATTCGGTGGTGTTTTACCTGGGCCAATCGCCCAAACCGGCTCGTAAGCAAGTATTATATTGCCCTCTAACTGTGCGGGAGGGATTTTTGCAAGGCTTCTAACGATTTGGTTCTCCAGAACGATTTTAGCTCTCGCTAGCTTCTGATATCTAGCAAAGGCATTTGGGGGCACTGGTTATCTCCCACCGTTATCCTTTGTTCAATAATGTGTGCGACAGGGTGATTGAATGGCCTGATGACAAGATCCAGACCGTCAATGGGGTATTTTGATGAGGGTAAGTGTTCAGTTGGGGTAGGGTAGACAATTATATCCGTTCAACACGTTTGTGTAGTATTATCCTTTTAATTTAACACCTTGTTGTAAAGCACTTTTTTGGTTGTATTTTAATGTTTGAGTCCACGGTTTTATTGGCTGCGCTTCTGATCTTTCTTGGCTCCTTTGTCCAGACGGCAATTGGTTTTGGACTGGCTATTGTAGCTGCTCCATTGTTGTTTCAGCTTTCTCCCCAATATGTACCGGCCCCGATTTGTATTGTGGCGTTAGTCATATCCATCATCAATGCCTTCAAGCTTCGCAGTAGCGTATCTATCGGAGGATTGAAGTCGGCCATCATCGGTAGGGTACCGGGTTCGCTGTTGGGAGGATTTTTACTGACCGTTGTTTCCGGTGCCACCCTGTCTCTGTGGCTTGGGATAATGGTCTTGATCGCTGTGGCTATCAGCGCATTGCCCTACCGCTTAAAACCGACGCCAAAACGTATGCTAATAGCTGGTTTTATGTCCGGGGTCATGGGGACCAGTTCTTCAATAGGCGGGCCGCCGATGGCGTTGCTGATGCAGCACGAGGAGGCTGCAAAGCTACGGGGTAATCTATCGGCATTTTTTGTCATCACCTCATTGATGTCGCTATTCGTCCTGTTTTTCTACGGCCACTTCACTATAGACCATATCATGATCACTTTGCCACTTCTCCCTGCTGCGTTAATGGGATATGGATTGGCAAACAAAGTTGTTCATAGGATCCCCCAACACTCAATGCGTATCTTGGCGCTGCTGCTCTGTTTGGTCAGTGGATTGACAGCAATTATCCAGGGGCTAGCGGGGTTCTAGTGTTGGTTTGGACCGGTTTAAATAATGTGTTGGAGTTGTGGTTGGTTTTTGAAGGCAGACAAGCTTGTATGCAAAGACTACTTTATTACCATCAGTCCTCCCCAAAAAAATAGTGCTTTATGTTTGAGGGGAACTCGTCTTTATTCGAGCGCAGGTACTAATTGAAGCATTCAGGAGCTCTTAAGGATCGCTTGGGCCTCATTTCGGTTGCACAACATGGAATACCTCCCTGACGATACCGGTGCTGATATGCAGATGTTAAAGCCAGTTTAATTCTGCTTTGCGCAAATGACCGAGACAGATAAAACCATATGGTTATCGTATAAAGTGTGACAAACTGGTTGATATTGATGATCACTAGATAGGGACAAAATGAAGCGGATTTTGGTGACAGGAGCAACGAGTGGGATTGGTTACGCGTTGGCACAACAGTTATGCAATAAAGGACATAGCATTATTGCCACTGGTCGTAATCGTGACAAATTAGAGGAGCTGGCGGCACTGACGGGATGTCATATTATCGCGGCCGATTTGCGTGATCCTGAGCAAGCCGTGGGACTGTTCGAACAGGCGGTTGAGAAACTCGGTGGGTTAGATGTATTGATCAATAATGCCGGAATGAATTCTCGCAAATGTGGTATTGATGAATTCACCCTAGAAGAGTTTGACTACCAATACGCTGTCAACTTGCGAGCACCGGCCTTATTGAGCCGCGAAGCATTGAAGGTCATGAAACCGGCCAGGTCTGGGCAAATCATCAATGTGCTCAGTACTGTTGCTAAGCGCTCAAATGAAACCATGGCTGTTTATACGGCAATGAAACAAGGGTTGGCGGGTTTCAGTGCGATATTGATGAAAGAGGCTCAACCACACGGGATCAAGGTCACCTCACTGTTCCCTGGCGGGGCAGATACGAATTTCAGGGAAGCTGAACGACCGCAGTATATGCAGCCGGAAAGTGTTGCGCAGACTATTTCTGTATTGCTCGATTTGCCGCAAGATGTGGTGATGCATGAAATGGTATTTAGGCCGCCGGTTGAATTAGAGTAATCCACTGAACTAAGCGGTACTCCAAGCCGTTGATGGAGTACCGCAATTTTTAACATGTGTAGAAGCGTTTTATTTGGCCCTGTTTATATGGGGCAGTATTACCTTATTTCAGTTTGTTGGTATAAACGCTTTTGCTGTTCGATGTGTTCTGCCTTGACTGGGTTAACTCGATTGAGCACTCTTCGCGCTTTTTCTGGATGGTTATTTAGGATGAGGCTTTCAGCATAATGAAAGCTGATGTCAATATTGTTGCTCCTTCCTTCGTATGCCATTTTTAACGGTGCCATCGATGCTTCATGTTGACCCGTTTTTAAAAGACAGTAGCCGTAAGTATCTTGTATTTCCGGTGCGTTAGGTGCATTGTTATAGGCTTTGAGTGCATAACGGCAGGCGTTCTCAAAGCTATTTTCATTAATATAGAGCCATGCAATATTGTTCAGGGCAATCACATTTTCCGGCTCGTTCTTCAATATGGAAAGGTAGGTATTGACGGCCGCTTTGGGTTCAACGTCATTTTGAATTTGTGCGAGAAGCAGATGAAGTGCACCCTCTGAACCGGGATTTTCTTTGAGTCGACGTTTTAGCAGAGCAGTAGCCGCATCGTATTGATCGTTAGCGATATAAGCGAGCGCAAGATCTTTGGCTGTAATAGAGCTTGGGTAAGTGTGGTAGCGTTTCTCTGCGAAAAGGACGCTTTTACCGTAGTCTTCTAATGCAGAATATATTTTACTTTGCAGCTGGAGGTAGTAACTGGTATTTTTGAACTTTTCAGGCAGTTCAGCCAATACGGATTGGCTTAGTAATGGTTGTTGATTGAGTAACAATAAAGTTGCACGCATAAGAGGGAAATAAGCTTGTTCAATGAAAATTTTCTCAGCGTCTAACGCATATTTAATACCCTTATCAAAATTCTTCGTTAACTCGCTTAGTTGGACAACACGTAGATAGGCCTCTGGACTGCTACGGTCTTGCTCTACCCATTTTTCAGCAGCCTGAAAGGCTTTCCGGTACTCATGAAGTTGGAAGTAGAGCAGAGTCTTGAGACTCCAAACATCTGCGGTCTGTTCAATGATCGGCAATTCTTCTAGTAACTCTATCCCTTTGTCCGATTGTTCGACATTCGCGTAGATCCTTGCCAGCAGCATACGGAATTTGATGTTGTTTTGATTATTATTTAGTAGATCTTTGTAGAAGCTAATGATTTTATCAACCTGATCAGTTTGTGATGCAAACCGGTATAAAAACATAGCGATCGTAAAGTTATCGGGGTATTGTTTGGCCAGTGTGAAGGTATCATTGTAAGACTGGTCGGCATTGTCATTCAAAGCGTGGATCTGAGCGATCGATAGTTTTGCTTTGATGTTGTCAGGTTCTAGAGTTAATACTTTCTCAAATATTGAGTTTGCAAGGGTGTATTCTTCTTTCTTTATAGATATATAGCCTTTTAGCAAAAGTGCAGAAATATCATTGTTATTGCTTGCAATCCATTTATCTATGACCTCTTCGCCTTTTTCAACATCACCATTAGTAAAGTGATAATAAGCTAAACCAATATTGGCTTCCAGTTGGTCTGGGGTGGATTTTAGAATGTTCTCTAATGTCTTAATACCTTGTTGGTCATTGTTTGCTGCTCGCACTAGACCAATCCGTAATTGCCCCGCTTCTGTTGAATGCAACTCAGCTTTGTCAGCAAGGGCCATAGCATCACTATTTCTTCCAATAGACGAAAACTCTAAACTCATCCTAGTGACAAAATTATTGTAATCTGTGTTTGATATGTCGAAATCATTAATGTTATTGAAGGCTTCGTTGATTTTGCCGATTTTGAATTGGGATGCAACATAAAGTTGCTGTAAGTAGTGATCATCTTTTAGATAAGGTGCAACAACTTTAAAGTTTTGATAAGCATCTTCGTAGTCATTTTGCAGGTAGGCACACATCCCAGCGATGACATAAGAGCTAAAGCTATTTGAGCCTTCCCGGATGGCTGTTTTCGCATGTCTTCTTGCTTCAATGAAGTTGGAGTTAGCGTATTCAATTAATGCCTGGAGATCATTAGCTACTGTATGTGATGGGATAATTTTAAGTATATCAGCGATATAGGGCCTTGCTTCTTCATATTTTTCATTTTTGACAAGAGCTTGTGCCAGATAAAGCTTATAGTTAGCATTATCTGGTGAAGTATCTAATATTTTCCGATATAAAACAGTGGCTTGTTCATATTTTGATTGTACAGATAGCACATGTGCAGTCAGTAGTAGTGCCTCAATATTATCGGGGTGAAGCACTCGCATTTTATTCAGTAAGGTGAGTGAATCGTCAAACTGCTCTTTTTGGGCGAGTAACTGTGCATGGGCAAGATTAAAATATAGCCCGTTGAAACCGAGCGCTTCAGCCTGACTCAAGACAGAGCGAGCTTTGTCTAAGTTGTTGTTTCTCATCAATGCAATGGCATTAATTGCTAGCAATTCAGACTTAATATTTAAACTCTGCCTGTCAGTATTAGAAACTAATTCTTCAATGGCTGTAATGTCATTGTTTCCCAGCAGAGCTCGAGCCAATAGAAGTTCTATCTGGGTATCATCTGAACCATGCCTCAATGCTGTTGACAGCTCTTTTTCAGCCGAGGGGTAATCACCCCGTGACAAATAAATTTCTCCCAACAAAACCCGAGGTTCTGTAGCTATCTTGTCTTTTAAAATTGCATTTTTTAGTTCAATGACTGCGGCATTGTACTCTTTGTTTTGAATATGGTTCTTCGCATTTGCAATATGAATTTCAGGGGAATCATTACCACAAGCAAGTAGATTTATTGATAATAATAATACAGAAATTGTTGTTACTATTGTTTTGTTGAACATTGGCTAAGACCCTAATATCAATACCAAAAGACATCAAAAAAAGTATAGTCGTAGTTTATTTTTTTTGTCTAAATTTATCACAAGTGCGAAGTTAATATTTCTTCATAGCGACTATACTCACTACTGGAATGAATTCTGATAGGGCTTATCTCTAACTCTTTGGTGTGCGAGTGAATAGACAAAATAATGCAATCGATTGTGAGTTGTACTTTTGCCCTGATCGGGAGTGGCTACAACAGGCTTGGACAGAGCTAGAAGCACGTTCAGAGCCAAATATTTTTCTTTCGTGGCTATGGATTGGCAGTTGGTTTAACAGTTTGGTTGGTGACTATTATGTCGTTGAAGCGAAAATAAACAATGAAGTCGTCGGGTTAGGGGTGATTATCACTCGAACAGACTCTTATTACCGCTTCTTTAGAGGTGTACCCTGCTATCTGCACCGTATTGGTGACGAATTAAGTGATCAGGCATGGATTGAATATAACGATTTCTTGATGGTGAAAGGTCAAGAGGACTCAATTCGCCATGAAATGATCACAACAGTGATGCAAGAGATCGTGGGCAACGGTAAGTTCATCGTGGGAGCTAGTCATAGTGAGGTGACTGCTACTATGTTGGATAATTATGGGATTGAATCGATTTGGGAGAGTTATACATATCAGATCGATCTGGAGCTGCTAAGAGATCAAAATAAGACATTGAGCGAGGCAATTTCACGCAGTGCCCGCTATCAGATAATGCGCAGTATACGCCTTTACCAAGAGTATGGTGAACTTAAAGTTTCTACGGCAGATTCTGTTGAGGAGGCCTTAGCCTACTTTGAGATGGCAAAGCCGATGCACATCCAGCGCTGGGGAGATCAACTCGGACAGAGTGGATTTTGTAATCCCCAGTTTACTCGGTTTCATGAAATGCTTATTCGCAGTGGAGTGCCATTAGGTCATGTGCGTTTGCACAAAATTACTGCTGGCAATGAATTGATCTCTATTATGTATAATTTTCATTGGCACGGAAGAGTTACATTTTATCTTAGTGCATTAAATTATGATTTGTTCGATAAGCATCTTAAGCCAGGTATGGTTTCACATTTTATGCTAATTAATATGGCTATGGAGCAAGGTTTTAGTCGATATGACTTTATGGCTGGAACGGCTCGCTATAAAAGGACATTCGCAAATTCCACGTCCTCACTCTATGTTTATGAAATGCGTAAATCAAAGTCGCTATTGGCTTTGAAGAATAAATTGCGATACGTGAAGCATCAGCTATCGGAATGGCGGTAACGGTAGGCGAGTAATTAGGATGATGCACAGGGGACGTCAATGAAAGGAAAGGTACAGCCAAGGGTATTAATCATAGGGGAGGATACACGTAGTTTTTTAGGTGTTATTCGTTCCTTAGGGAAAGCTGGCTATGATGTGCATGTAATTTGTTTTGACCGAGCCAGTCCGGCCTGCGCTAGCCGGTATATCAAAACGGTAAAATATTATAATTATCAGTCTTACAGCCAAGAGGATTGGCGAGAGGCTGTGTTGAGCTTGATCGAACGCTACCAGTTCGATGTCATTGTGCCGTGCGATGAACGTGCAATATATCCACTTTGGCAAGAAAAACACCGTCTCCCTGCCCATACGGAGCTGGCCATTGCCAATGACGAAGCGTTAGAGATTCTGTTTGATAAGTGGAAAACAAAAGAGTTAGCAAGGTCATGTGGTATTCCTGTTGCATCTGGAAAGCAAATTAACCCAACGAATGTGACTTACGACGAGTTAGCTGCCGAATTTGGTAACAGCTTTGTTATCAAGCCGCTGCAGTCTTTCAATCAAGATTCATTACATCGCCGGCAGAATGTCACAATTGTGCGTCAGGCTTCAGATTATCATCAATCCCATTTTACCCGTACTCCCGTTATGGTGGAGCAGTACTTTTCAGGGGGAGGGGAAGGGGTGTCAATATTTGCGGTGAATGGAGAAGTGCAGGTGGCATTTGCCCATCGGCGTGATGCTGAATCAGAGGGAGGCGGAAGCTCATATCGTTTTAGTATCGCTATCGACCCAGATCAACTAGTTGCGGTAAAGAAAATATGTGAAAAAGTAAACTATACCGGTGTGGCGATGTTCGAATTTCGCCGCAACTTGCAAAGTAACGCGTGGATTCTGGTTGAAGTCAATGCCCGTTTTTGGGGTTCTCTCCCGCTAGCCTTATTCTGTGGTGTGGATTTTCCGCGGTACTATATTGATTATTTGACGACGAATAGAATTGCCGAAAGCATACTTCAAACTTACCCTGTCGGTTATTTTGCACGAGCACTAACGGCTGATTTATATCAAACCCGCCGATTGATTCGTTCTGCTGGCGGTTGGCCTAAGGCAATACGGCGCTTTCTGCAATATGGCCGTATTGCTGGGGGGAAGGAAGTCATCGATAGTTTTTCTGTGTCAGATTTCAAACCATTTTATCTCGAAGTCTTGGCTATCATTGGCCAATTCACCAAGGCATTGACCAAGCGAATTCCATCATTGCTGCGTATTCGCAGTATGGTAACACGGTACCGACTTAAGAAACTCTTCAAAGAGCAACCAGAGCGTCGCCTGATTTTTATCTGCTATGGCAACATAATGCGCAGTCCTTTTGCCGAGCAGGTGTTTAAAAACAGATTGGAAAGCCACTCACAGCAATTAGTGACGGCCTCCTATGGGTTTCATGCCCCGGAAAACCGTCAGAGCCCGGTGTCGGCTCGGCAGGCGGCCCAGCAGATGAACTATGACCTCGAACAGCACCGCTCCCGATGCTTGCGGCAACGTGATCTGCATCCTACCGATATTATTTTCTTTTTTGACGAGCGCAACAAAGCACTATTGACTTCTTATTACGATGTGAGGAATGCGTTTTTTATTAATGACCTCATACCTATAAGTCAATCGATGATCTACGAGGTGACCGATCCCTACGGTTTGGATGTCGATGGGGTGAAGCAATGCTACGAACAAATTGAACTGTCGGTGAAACAATTAATGAATTATTGTAAAGGCGGATTATATGGGCGCTAAACTTGCTGTTGTTATCCATGCTGAAGAAGAGTTTGATTGGGATGGCGGCTTTTTTCGTAGCAATAGCGATGTGACTCACCATGTCGAATTGATCAATTTGATACAGGCGATGATGCATTTAGGTGCGCATGTGACGCTGGCCATGGATTACCCCTTTGTGACAAGTGCGGGCGGTCAACAAGTTATAAGGTATTGCAAAGAGCAATCAGAAGGTATCATTGAGTTCGCATCACACCTTCACCCTTGGGTAAATCCTCCCTTTGATGAACCGGTACAAGGTGATGAAATCTCAAACCAGTATTCCTACCCTGGCAACCTTAGCTATGAACTTGAGTATAAGAAGTTACAGGTACTGACGAATAAGATTGAGGAAGTCACCGGTCATCGTCCAGTCACTTATCTTGCCGGACGGTATGGAATCGGTGCAAACACCCAGGATATCTTGAGCGCCTTGGGGTACAAGGTCGATCTCAGTATTAGTGCATTTAGTAATTTCAGTCATCAGCAAGGCCCTGATTTTAGCCAATACAATAATGCGCTATTTTTTCAGAATAACATTACTTATTTGCCGCATACTTGCTGCCGTATTGCTCGTTTTAGATGGTTAAGCCATTGGCTACAAAATCACCCGTCTTCATTAAACGGACGAGGAGTTATGAGCCGAATAGTGAGGAAGCTATTGGGTATCGTCACTTACCGGCTATCACCGGAAGGAGCCAATCTTGATGAGCTGATACGAGCTGCGAGCCACCAGATAGCGATGGGGTATGAGCATATGGTTCTGTCTTTTCATTCGCCGTCTGCAAAGCAGGGTAAAACACCTTATGTGCACACACATGAAGATAAGCTGCGTTTTGACTCAGTCACGCTTGAGTTTATCGAGTGGTTTATGCGTCAGCCTGATGCAGAAATGTATACACCAAGCCAATTGTCTAACCCGGTTCTGACAACACTGGAGGAGCAGCATGTCTAATTCTGCAAGGCCATTTTTCAGTGTAATTATCACGACCCGTAATCGTCCTGGTTTGTTTAGGCAGGCATTAGAATCGGTGTTAGGCCAAGATTTTGCTGAATATGAAGTCATAGTGGTCAATGATGGTAGTAGCTCAGAACATCTGCAATCATATCAAGACCTGTTGGTTCACTATCAAGGTAAAGTACGCTTTTGCTCCTTGATTCAGCGGAGCCGGGGACATGGACATAGTTATGCGATGAATCATGGCGCTTCAATCGCAAAAGGAAAATACCTTTGTTTTATTGATGATGACGATTATTGGATAGATATGGGCTATCTAAGCCGTCTATACCATAATATTCATTCAGAAAATAAACAGGTCGATTTATACATATCCAACCAACAGGCTTCTTATTGCGATGGAACACCAGCAGACGAGGTGATCTGGGTAGAAGACTTGGTTGATAAGCTGGCTTTTTATCCTAGAAAATCACAAAAAGCATATCCTATTAGCTTGGGACAGCTATTGCGAAGTGATGGTTTTGCCCATTTGAATTGTCTGGTATTTCGAGCGGAATATTATCAATATATCGATGGTATGGATGAGAACCTTCGTTACGAGGATGATCGTGATATCTATTACCGCGCTATAGATCGCGCCGAATATATGCTTTATGACCCGCTCGTGATGTCTCACCACAATATTCCAGATAAAAGCAAACAAGCGAATTTATCAACGAGTTGTGATCAGATGCAGAGAAGAGTGTATCAGTTAAGGATTTATGAAAAAGGGATTCTTAACAGTCAGCATGAAGAGTTAATGAAAGTGTGCCGTCATGGTAAAAGCAACCAACTGAAAATCATTGCGGAAGATTTACGAAATCGAGGTAACTATCGAGAGGCGGTATCCTATGCGTGGCAGGGGCTAGTGGTGAGGTTTAGCGTTAAGTGGTTACTATATACACTGTTATTGAGCTTTCGCGGTCTATTTGCCCCAAGAGTAAAGTTGATAGTCAAAGAAGATGGAGTCTAATGTGGAATCAGTTAAGGATATATTGTTTAACCCCCGACTTCTGGCGCCGAGTAAGCATATTTTATTGTTAAGTCATATGCGGGCGAATAGCACGTTGATTGGTCATCTTATTGGCTCTCATCGTGATGTTTCTGGTTATTATGAGATGCATATTGGTTACTATAGCTGGAAAAGTCTAATCAACCAAAAGTTGCATTTTCATCAGGGGGATCCTGAGGAGCCTGTTACTAAATATTACTTTGATAAAATCCTACACAGCGAGCATTATGTCAGTGCTGATGTGTTGTTACGCGAAAATGTGGTCACTCTCGTGTGTTTGCGGGAGCCCCTTCAGACAATCAATAGCATTGTAAAACTCTATAGTAAAAAACATCCAGGTGATAGTTTTACCCAACCAGAATTTGCTGCGCGTTACTATATTGAACGAGTAAATATGATTGTTGAAACGGTGGAGGAACTGGTAAAAAACAAACAACGTTACTATTTCTATGACGCAAGTAATATTATTGATAATACACAGGATGTACTTAATGATATTCAAACGTTTAGCGGGTTAAAGACACCGTTTTCGACAAGTTATAGAAAGTTTGATAAAACGGGTGAACGTTATTATGGGGATTCATCAGAGTATATTCATTCGGGTGTTGTCGTTAAAAAGCCAGCCGAGACATTAGCACTGGATGTTGATGTTGATCTTTTAGAACAATGTGAAAAAGTATATCGTCAAAGCCGTGATTATCTGCTCGAACATACTTGGTCTGCCTGTGTACATGAAGCCGTTTAATTTAGTCTTAAGTACTTTATTAATTTACTTTTAAATAAAAATGAATAAAGGCCTTCCGTTAACAACGTTAGGCCTTTATTTTCCTTTACATTATGGTTTGAAGCATCCGCGGTCATCATAGATAGCACCGACATAGGCTTGACCTGGTTTGACAGCGTTGTTGCAAAAATCCATACTGGACTCAGTCACCGCTGATGCATTAAGCGTTGCATTGAGTAATGCTTCAGGCTGTTTGATCCTAAAGTTTCCTTTATTAGGCTCTTCGAAGATAGTTTTTAGTGATAGCTCGCTGGAAAACAAAGAGTTATTGTACACATAATTATTGGTTCTGTTGGACTTGGCTCTATCTCTGTCCATGATTCTACCATTGAGTATATTATTAAAAATATCAGCCTTAGATTCTTTAAACCGATTATCAATGCCAAGCGTGTTGAATAGGATATTGTTATTGATGACGACATCTTGCGAACGTTGGCTGTAGATACCTACATCATTACAATGAAGGATAATATTATTTTTCATTACAGCATCGGCGACTTCGTAGTCTGCACTTCCACGTCTATCTTGTTTATCCATACCACCGCCACCAAAAGATAGCCCCACTTGACTTCCAGGATACTGTTCTGTTTTGCTATTACAAATGATGAGGTTTTGCTCCATCACTCCGCCACGGATCCCCCCTTTCATAAAAGCACCATAACTGATTTTATTTCCATCTAGTTTGATGAAGTCATGGATTAAGTTCTTCCTGATCTGCCAATTATTGCCATGGTCAAGGTTGATAGGAGTCACTGAATGATTAGTCTGTCGTGGCGCGTTCATACCGAAAATATTGCTTTCGATAATGCCATCGTCGGGATAAACCATATTAGATTCATTGATTTTGATTGCCGCATTGAAATCATAGAACGTGTTGTTGCGGATAACCGTGTTTTTTGCTGCGCCAACAATATGTAAGGCATGCTCGCATCGTGAGTGGTTTTTGCATTGACCAATGAAATTGATACCTTCAATTTGCCAGTTGGGTTGGTCAATGACAAAACCTTCTACGGAATCAAGGTATAAATTTACTTGTCCTAATGTTTCGGCACGGATGACAACCGGTGCAAATGGTGAAGTTCTAGCTTTACTGATTGTGTAGCGCTTACTATCAAGAAGATAATGTCCATTTTTGATGACGATTTCATCCCCTTGGCGTGCATTTTTTACTGCGCTGATAAGGTCATCTTCGTTGTCGACGGAGATATAACGGCTGGTTTTGAAAAGCGGGTACTGTTGTTGCGGGCCTACCGTTGGCCAGTGCGTCGGTTGAAAATGTCCTTCGTAATAATCTGGTGTATCTTGCCGTTCAGCAAGTTCACTGAGATAGTCAGCAGATTCAGGCGAAAAAACACTAACTTTATCACTAACCATTGCGATGGCCTGATTCATTTGGCTTGGATGTAGAGATATTTGGTCAATAAAGAAAAAACCAGCTGTAAATAAGATAGCATTGGCGATTAAGCCACAAAAGATCAAATATACCTTAAGCATTTTTTTCATTTTGAGCGGTGTCCTTTTATTTTCAAAATCATATAGAAAGCTAAATACATCCCTTTTAAAAGTCATTTCATTGAAATGCTTAACATAATTATAGGTGCTGCTTGTATTTTTTTGCCAACTTGATTGGCTGAATTTAGTATCTTGTGCCATGATTATTTTGTTGCAGGATTTTATCATCACTAAGTTATGTTTAGGGTGTTCACGGAGGTAACTAAAGTGAGCCTATTGCTAGAGAAAATAACAACAAAAATTAATAAATACCGTTGTGACAAAACTTTACGACAAGTTGCAATGACGGTTCCAGCAAGTTACTCATCTCCTCACAATGTTGCTATTTTATCCATGGTTGGAAAACGGGTCGTTTATGATTACCTTGTTGCTGTAAAATCTTTTCTTTTATATGTTGGCGTGAAAGAGGTTCATGTGCTAAGTGATGGCACTTTGGATGTGGATGATATACGCGTTCTGAATCAGCATGTACCAGGTATTATTATTCATGATGCCGATGAGTTAGACATGTCTCACCTCCCTCGAGGAAACTGCTGGGAAAGGCTGGTTATGCTGCTTACTTTAGCAAAAGATCATTATGTTATTCAGCTTGATGCCGATATCGTTATTAATGGCGAAATGGGCGAAGTTTCAAAAGCGATTGCTTCCAATCATGGTTTTATTTTAGGTAACGAAAAGTGGAAAAAACCTGTATCCATGAAGGAGATGGCAAATATTGCCAAAGAATGGGGGTCTTGTCATATTCAGGGTTACTCGGAACAGTATTTTGACCGCCTTCCTTTGTTTAGTGAAAGCGATTGTCAATATTTCCGTGGTTGTGCGGCTTTCGTAGGTTTGCCTGCTTCTGAGCATTATCTATCAATACTTCGCCAGTTTTCAGCCCAGATGGAGGCTGAGATCGGTGATAAATGGTATCTATGGGGAAGCGAGCAGGTATCGTCCAATGTGATATGTTCATTATCGCCTGGAATGTCGATGCTATCATGGCCAAAATATCAAACATATCAATTTCCGCTTTCCAATGAGCCTATCAAAAATGCGTCGTTAATACATTTTATGGGTACATATCGATACCATAAAAATATGTACAAAAAAATAGCGCAAGATGCAATATCCAGTATGGTGTAGGTGAAGCAATGCAGTTCACTGATAACGAAGGCTTGTTTCATAGTGCAAAATGGGCTTTGATTGCTAATTGGTACGGCCGCCTGATTGGTATTGTTAATACACTGGTTTTGTTGAAGCTGCTGACACCAGCAGACTTTGGTGTGGCGGCATTGTCGACTTTTTTTGTCTCAATGTTTGTCGCTTTTTCTCATGTCGGCGTGGCTCATTTTGTCATCTCTTCAGATGATATGACTGAACAAGAATTAGATAGTATCTGGACATTGGGGCTAGTAACCAAATCAATTACCGCCTTGTGTCTGTATTTTTCTGCTGAGTGGATAGCCCAATATGTAAATAATCCTGCGATGTCAGGAGTGATTCAAGTTGTTGCTATCATTCCGTTTTTGTCCGGGCTAAGAAATGTGGCACTGGATCAGGCGGAAAAGCACTATAAGTTCAAGCTCATTATCGCAACCACAATGGTTGCGAGAACTGCAGGTGCCATTATATCAATTATTCTAGCGATATATCTGCAGTCATACTGGGCTTTGATCATCGGTGTCATCGCCTCGGCGACAGTTGAGACGATTGCCGGTTATGTTTTTTTTCCACGAGTTCCCAGGTTGTCGTGCAAGTATTGGCGTCAGCAGTGGGGCTTTTCCAAGTGGTTATACATCGGGTCTATCGTAGGTTATCTTCGCTCTCGCATTGATGTGATGCTACTGGGCAATATCTCTGATGCGAGAGGGGTTGGTTTATATAGTATTTCGACGGAATTTTCCTGGTTGCCTTTCAATGAACTGATAGTCCCGATTAATCGAGGTTTTTTTTCTGTAGCATCGAGGAACAAAAACGACAGTTCCGAATTTTATAATCGCCTTATTCAGCAGTTGACCTTGAATATGTTGATCGTTATTCCATGTGCCTTTGGCATGATGGCGATTTCAGCTCCTTTTACAGAGGTCATTCTGGGCGATGAGTGGCTTGACGCAACCGCTCTTATTTATACCTTGTCCCCCTTAATGATTGTGATGTCTGTATATGGTGTATTGAGTACCGTATTGACCATAAAGAAAAAAATGAAATTAATCATATCCTCGGATATATTGTTTTTTTCCGGCATTGTTACTTTTTTCTTGTCATACCAAGAAGCGGGAATTCATTTCTTGGCTCAAGGAAGGTTATGGATTGGATTGCTATTTTTTTCGTGGCTTGTTTTAATATTTATATTTGTAGTAAAGATGAAAGCCAGCGACATGGTTTTGTTATTTATCCCGCCATTGGCTGCTAGTCTCGTGATGTATATCTTTATTTTATGGCTAATAGGTTTATTTAATTCGAGTGTCATTCAGCTTGTTATTGGTATACCTATTGGAATTATCATTTACACAACACTTTATTTGTTATCCTCATATCAGTGCAGAGCTTTCTATCCATATCATTGGAAGTGTTGTGACTTTGTATTAAATAAAATGAGAAAGCGTCATGCTTATGAAGGAGGCACTTGATGGAATCATTACTTTTTTTACTTAGTTTGATTGCATTGGTCGTCTATACAAAAATGTCCATCGATGAGGATGATAAGGATTCTCAATGAGAGATATAGCATTTGTATTTTTGTTTGCATTTTTAGTGATATTTGCATTCAAGCGATCTTATATTTCAGTATCTTTATGGCTGTGGACAGGATTGTTTGTACCGGCATATTGGCTATATAGTTTTGCTCATAGCATTAGTTTTCAAACCATTATGGTTGTTATAACTGTAATTGTTTACATATTCGATAGGAATAAGAGTAAGTCTGGTTTTAACTTTCTATTCTTCCTTGTGATACTGATCTATATGCACTTTACGCTAACGACATATTACGCTATTGGCCCGGAAGAGAAAGTGTGGTTGGAGTGGGAAAAATTCTCAAAAATCATGCTGTTAACTCTATTTCTCACCTTGATAATCCGTAAGAAAGTTCATTTTACCTATATTCTGATGGTATTTGTTTTGTCATTAGGAATCATGGGGGCTATTGAGGGGCTGAAATTTATTGCATCCGGTGGTTCCCACCATATCAAAGGGCCAGACAACAATATTCTCTCGGATAATAACCACTTTGCGCTAGCTCTTGATATGGTGTTGCCATTAAATGTTTATCTTCTGGCTGAATATAGAAACTCGAAAATCAGACCATTTCTTTTAATCACTCTGGTGCTCAGCATATTGGCCGTTTTGGGTACAGCATCAAGAGGGGGGTTTATAGGTTTAGTCTGTGTGGCACTGTATTTCTTTATTACCACAAAACGTAAAACAGTGACAATTATTGGGTTCCTTATCGTTGCAGGATTAGCCTCGTTAATTCTGACAGAGAAGTGGTATACCCGCATGGATACTATCGATACTGCGAACGAAGACGGTTCATTCATGATCCGGGTGAAATCTTGGAAGATGTATACACTGATGGCGATGGAAAGACCGGTGTTGGGGGCGGGCTTTCGGTCGGTCGAAGTAGGTTATGTTTGGCGTTCTCTCATTCCTGATTTTTATAAACTGTCATTTGTTGAATCACCTGAGCCAACCGAAAAGGCTTGGGCTGCGCACAGTATTTATTTTCAAACGCTAGGTGATCATGGTTTTGTCGGGTTAGGACTTTTAGTGTCAATTCTGGTTACGGCCTTTTTGACGCTAATGAATATAATGCGCAAGGTGAAAGATATCGAACGATTACAGTGGCAGTACCAATTGGCCAAAATGTTTAAAGTTTCTTTAGTTGCTTTTTCAGTGGCCGGTGCTGCACTTTCTTTACCTTATGCGGAAATATTTTGGGCACTCATTGCGATAATCATCTCTCTTGATATTTCATGTCGGCAAAGTCTTGCCGAAATTAAGAAAGAGGAGACAGCTAAACGTAAACAGCAGCGTATAAAGAGAAGACATGCATAGATAAGTTATATGTAATTAGCCGATGTTAGTCACATTGTCTGTTCAATGTGTCATAAAGATTAAGGACCTATAATGATAGTGAGATCACGTTCGCCGCTCCGTTTAGGGTTGGCGGGGGGAGGTACTGACCTTTCACCTTATTGCGATAAATATGGTGGGTGCATCTTAAATGCCACAATAGATATGTATGCGCACTGTACAATTGAAATGGACACTTCAAAATCGGGTGTTAGTTTTTATGCGCAGGATTTGGACGAACAATATCATTCCAATTTAACGGGTCTCTTGCCATTAGATGATAGTTTGGTACTGCATAAGGCAGTATATAACCGAGTGATCGCCGATTATAACAATGGCAATCCGCTCTCTGTAACGGTTTATACCCATTGTGATGCTCCTCCTGGAAGTGGTCTGGGCTCATCTTCGACCATGGTCGTGGCGATGATTAGTGCTTATCAGAAACTCTTGAATTTACCCTTGGGTGAATATGATATCGCACGATTAGCATATGATATTGAACGCAACGATTGTCAGTTATCCGGTGGTAAGCAAGATCAGTACGCGACCACCTTTGGTGGATTCAATTTCATGGAGTTTTACGACGAAAATCGTGTGCTGGTTAATCCGCTGCGGATACGTCGCTCTATTATCAATGAGTTGGAATCGCAGCTGATTCTCTATTTTACCGGTGTCTCTCGCTCATCGGCCAAGATTATTGATGATCAGGTAAAAAATACCAATGACAATACGGAGAAACCCCTCCAGGCGATGCATGAAGTCAAACAATTGGCTTTTGAGATGAAAGAGCGACTGCTCCACTCAGATGTATCGGGAATGTCTCAACTGTTTTATGATTCCTGGTTGGCCAAAAAAGCCACATCACCGTCCATTTCCACCCCTTTGATTGAGCAGATAGAAGATCGTGCCATGAGTGCCGGTGCGAAGTCGCTCAAAATTTCAGGGGCAGGAGGCGGTGGTTTCATGATGATATTTGTTGACCCGTTGAAACGAATAGCGGTTGAGTCTGCACTGGCTGATCTTGAAGGTGAAATTCATTCATTCAACTTTACTCAAGAAGGGACACAATCATGGAAGGTATGATGTATTTTCGTAACAGCATTAGCCAATCTATCGCGGTTAAGCAGAATTTATTAGATTCACCTGACGTCATGGCGACTATTGCCGAGGTTGCTGACCTTTGCTTGGCGGCCTATCAGCGTGGTAACAAAATTATCTTGGCCGGAAATGGTGGCAGTGCGGCTGATGCACAGCATATAGCGGCTGAATTTGTTAGCCGGTTCCATTTTGATCGACCGGGGTTGCCATCTCTGGCACTTACCACTGACACTTCTATCCTCACGGCAGTGGGAAATGATTATGGGTTTGATAAGTTATTTGAACGCCAGTTACAGGCAAATGGCCAGCCGGGAGACATTTTTATCGGTATTACAACCTCGGGTAATTCGGCCAATGTTATCAAGGCGATGAATCATGCCCGTGAGCACGGTATTACTGCAGTCGGTTTAGCCGGTCAAGGCGGAGAAATACAGTATTGTAGCGATCTTTGTATTGCGGTGCCCTCAACAGATACCGCAAGGATCCAAGAATCGCATATTCTCATTGGCCACATGATTTGTGGTTATGTCGAGAAGGAGTTTTTCCATGGACACTGACGGTGAAGTTGTTGCTGTAGTTTTGTGTGGTGGTCTTGGTACCCGGCTTGGTGCGATGACACAAACGCAGCCCAAGCCGATGATCAATGTTGCCGGGCGTCCTTTTATTGAAAGGGTGTTGGATAACCTGGTGGAGCAGGAGGTCTCTAAAATCGTCCTGGCTGTTTCATATCTGCGGGAGGTGATACAGGGGCATTTTGGCTCTTCGTATCGGGGCATTCCCATTGAGTACAGCGTGGAAGATCAGCCGTTGGGAACCGGTGGGGCCATTGTTAATGCGGTCAGGCAGCTCAGTCTGGAACAAAGCCATTTGCTGGTTGTTAATGGTGATAGCTATTGTGAGTTTGACTTAAACAGTATGGTTAAGCAGTTACCCGACACCGACATTGTTATGGTAACCAAGTATTTGCACGATACCGGGCGTTACGGCAGTGCGCAAATTGACCCCGAAGGAACTATCACAGGTTTTGTTGAAAAAAAACAGAGCCGTTCAGGGTATATCAATGCTGGGATTTATTTGCTTAATGCTTCATTGCTTGCTGCCTGTAGTTTGGAAAAATTCTCTTTTGAAGTGACTTTTCTTGAAGAGGCCGCTAGCCGTAACATAAATATCATCGCTCACATATCAGACAGTTACTTTATTGATATTGGTGTGGTTGACGATTACATGTTGGCCAATGAGTATTTTAAGCAACACGACTCAATAGCACATTAGCCTGGAGCTGTGATTAATGGTAACCCGATAATGCATACATTTTTATAAAGCCGACTGTTTGTCGGCTTTATATTTTGCCAGGTTAATCGAAATGACTATACACCGTACTGGTACAACTTTGTATATTCTCCCACCATCGCCGTTTCGCTGAAGCTCTGTTCTATTCTTGACCGAGCGGCGTCTCCCATGGTGGTTAATTGAGTTCGGTGGTGATAGAACTGCAGTAAGGCAGCTGTTAATGCTTGGTGATTTTGCGAAGGAACCGTGACACCGGTGCAGCCTTCAACGATCACTTCACTAATACCCCCGACCTTGGTCACTATATGCGGGATACCCATTGACATTGATTCGAGTAGAGTAAGGGGGATCCCCTCTGCAATCGATGATAAGACAAAGGTATCAAAATGGCCATAATATTGGCGTACATCGGCTTGGCTGCCTGCAAAAGTGATGTGACATTCAGCCTCATAGCGAGAGGCTAGTTGCTGGAGTTGTTGACGTTGGTCACCATCACCAACCAGGACTAATTGCGTGTTGGTCGAGAAGTCAGGATCTTGTCGGCATGCGGCTTGATAGGCACTGATGAGCATTTGTTGATTTTTAATACTCTGAAGTCTGGCGACATGGCCAAAGGTAAATACTGTGGGCGAGGCTGGTTTATCTACCGGCTTGAAGTAATGGGTGTTGATACCATTACGGATCAATTTAAGCTTCTTGGGTGCAATCCCAACATCATGGGCCAGCCATTGATATAAGTCGTCTGATACAGCCACAATCTGATGGATAAATGCAGCGCAAATCTTGCGTAAATATCGGTATTTTTTTACTGCCCCGTTGGGATCGTAGCTGTCTCTGCCATGCTCTGCATGAACGCGTACCGGGACACGAGCAAGAGCCGCTACACATTGGTATTCAATAGTTGCCAGATTGTAGGTTTGAACCACATCCGGCTGTAACTGTCGTAATTGGCGAAACAGGTCGAGATAGATACGCAGGCTATTCCCAGGAGGCTTGTTAAGCGCTATGGCGGTGATTTCAGGCTTGATCTGCTCGATAATACTCCCAACCGTGGTGAGGCTGATAATGGTGTGACGATATCCATTTCCCATCTGGTTTATACAGTTAACAATCAGTTTTTCCAAACCACCAATATGGAACCCATGAACAATGTGAACAATATGAGTAACTGACTGGGACATTCTTTGCTCCACGCTGATTGTTTGCGAATTGATAATGAAGAGAAGCCAACAGGCATAACGGTCTATATCGGTTTTGTTGTCAGTTGCTTTTCAGTGCTTATCTGAGTGAACAACTGGATAATTTTCTCTCCATTGCCCTGCCAAGTTAATTGCTTTTCATCAATGGTTTGGCTTGCGTTACATTGCAGACGTTGACGTAATGCCGTGTCATGAATAAGTCGCTCTATCGCATGCAGCATGTTATCCATGTCACCATTTTGGAACAGCAGGGCATTGTGCTGATCATTGACTAACTCTTTTATATTGGGTGCATTAGGTGCCACTATAGCCTTACCAGAAGCTAAATATTCGATCAGTTTGAGCGGGGAGCACCACGGGGTAACGGCGGGCTGGAGAGCAATATCAATTTGTGCTAGCCAGCACGGCATTTTTTCGCGGGGGATCAGCCCCGTGATATGGGTTTGAGCGGTTATTTTCAGCTGTTTCGCCGTTGCCCTAAGCTCATCGAGCACCGGGCCATCGCCAATAATAAGGAGGTGGATATCGGGATCATTGAGACTGGCGATCCTTGCCATGACTTTGTCTAGCTGATGCCATTCTCGGCAAAAGCCCACGAAACCAAGGACTGTTTTACCTCGAAATTGTGCCATACGCTCAGGTTGTGTGTGAGTGTTGAAATGTGCCGGGTCGATTCCGTTAGGGATAACCGTGACTTGTTCAGTGCTCACGCCGGCCTCATAGATGAACTCGGCCAATACATGGCTGACCGGCAAGACATGGTCGGCATTACGCCAAGTGTAATATTCCGACCACTTGGCCAGCATTGGTAAATGAATACCGGTATAGTCATGGCGCTCTTGATAGAGTGGTGAATTAACCTCGAGTAATAGCGGCAGGGTAAAAAGTTTCTTTGCCCAAATGCCGGAAGGCAAAAAAAGATTATAACGTTCGTAGATGGCATCGGGTTGATGTTTTTTGATCGCGCGCGCGAGTAACAGAAAATCGTAGAAACAATAACCAAACTCCATCAGCTCGGCAATTGCACCGGGTAGCCGCTGCCTTAGTGTTGATACCCAGCCACCATTATCTCCGAATTCTGTCTGTTCACTGATCTTGGGAGCCACAACAATCACCTCATGCCCCTGTGCTTTGAGTACATTAATGATTGCTTCAATGTGGACGAACTGACCGTCACGTGATGCTACACGGTGATGGTAAAGAATTTTCATAGCTGTGTTTCCTTGTCTTCGTGAACAGTGGCTCCCTGCGTCGGTTTAGATGTCGCTGGGCAAGGTGAAGTCAAACGGGTGAACAGTTGATAGAGCAGGTGTGATGTTTCATCCCAGGAGAATTGCTCTGCATAAAACCGGGTCGACTGCCTGCTTGGCAAATTGGCAAGGAGTTCCGTGATGCCGCGGGCTATATCCTTGCGGTTTCGTTCGACTAACAGCCCTGCATTTGGGGTTTGAACGACTTCCGGCGTTCCCCATATATTGGTTGCCACAACAGGTGTGCCGCAGGACATAGATTCCAGCAGCACATTCGCCCAGCCTTCACGATCAGACGCTAAGACGGAGAGATCGCATGCACCAAAATAGTCGGCTAATTCCGGCTGGCTTAAAGCGCCCAGAAATGTCACCCGGTTGCTCAACCGCAATTTGTTAGCCAATTGTTTGAGGTTATTATGTTCGGGCCCTGTTCCGGCAATGAGCAGGCGGGCTGTGGGGTGCGACTGCATTGCCTCGATAACCAGGTGATGTCCCTTTCGTTTGATTAACAAGCCGACAGAAATAAAGATGGGCCCTTCGCATGGTAGTCCCAATTTTTCTCTGAGCGCGTGTTGTTTCTCTTGATTCGCAAAGCGGAACACATTCAAGTCAACACCGTTTCGTGCTGTGGAGGTTTTTGCAGGTTCCGCCCCGTGCATAATCATGGTTTGGCGAAGGGCTTCACAGACAGCTAGGTTATGGCTGCTGCGTTGTAACACATGCTTGATTTGGCGTAATGGACCAGGGAATTGAGGGATCAGGTTAATGTCTGTACCACGCGCGGTAACCGTAAAGGGTTTATTGATCTGTTCAGCGACATTGGCGATAGCAACACCATCGGGAAAAAAATAGTGGCCATCAATCAAGTCAAACTCCAGCCCTTGTTGGAGCAGGGTACTGATTTGTTTCTTCAGGCACCTTGTCAAGGTATGGGGGGTCAATTGCATCCCCACTTTGGGGACAACCACATAGCGTGGATGGTAGACAGTGATGCCGTAACGTTGTTCAACCCTGGGCACGGATGCATATTGACTATACTGGCCAAAAACGCCATGGCGAAAGGGAAACCAGGGGACCGGGGCAATAACGGTACATTCGACATCTGGATAGTGTTGGCGAAGATGCCTTAGCCTGTTTTCGACAAATACCCCATGTTTGGGATCAGTAGCGTTGGGATATAGGGTGGTGATGGTTAGTAGTTTCATGTTATTGCCTCACCATAAATTGCGAAAACATTAATAGACACCAGAGCGAAGCACCATGATCACGGTAACCGTGCTGATGATCGTGAACCATTTTTTTAAGCCAGTCGACATTGAAAAAACCACTGTCAAACATTGATTCAGACAGAACATGCTTGTGCAGGTTAGGCTGCAAACTGGTTCTGAACCAGTGCGAGATGGGCATACTAAATCCCATTTTCGGACGATAGAGGATGTCATTACTGACGTGGGATTCGAGAGATTTTTTGAACGCGTATTTACCTTCGTTCCGCCTGATATTATCTCTGCTATCAATACAAAACGCCCACTCAACAAATTCATGGTCGAGCAATGGGGCCCTGACTTCGAGTGAGTTTGCCATGCTAGCGCGATCAACTTTGGTGAGAATATCACCTGGTAGCCATGTCTTTATATCAAGGTATTGGATTTGTTTGAGTGGGTCATCAGAGGGAAGGTGACGCGCATGCTGGTGAAGGATCTCGATGCCGTTATAGCCATTGAGCTGATGACGGTATTGCTGGCTGAATAAGTTTTGCCGCTCATCAGTACGTAGTTTAGAGACAGAGTTGGCGTAGCCTTCTACCATATCCATAGCTAGAGATTGAAAGGTGGTTTTTGCCCTAAAATGACGGGGAGCCCAATCAGCTTTGGGGTATAGGTGTCCGAGAGAGCCGAACAACGGCTTACGGATTTTATGGGGGATTGCGCTACGCAACTTTTCTTCGGCCAGATGCATGCGATGGCGGCGGTAACCCCCAAAGATTTCGTCACCACCATCGCCGGAAAGCGCCACTTTGACGCGTTGACTGGCTAATTGGCAAACCCTGAAGGTTGGTAGGGCTGAGCTATCGGCATAAGGCTCATCATAAATATCACAAAGCTGATCAATCAGACTGATATCGTGCGGGCTGACAATCTGTTGTAAATGTTGTGTTTGATAGCGCTCGGCAATCTGGCGGGCATAATCGCTTTCGTCGTAGTCTTGCTCGTCAAAACCGATAGCACATGTATTTACAGGGGTATTTTGAAGCTCAGCCATCAGCGAGACGATAGCACTGGAGTCAACCCCGCCAGAGAGGAATGCCCCGAGCGGGACATCGGCGATTAGCCGGATATCAATGGCTTCTTTGAGTTTATCAATCAATGTCTGCTGGGTTTCTTTCCAGCTCAGGGTTTGTTGCGGCGCTTGTAAATCCCAGTACTGGCGAGGACTCACCCGGCTGCCCGGCTCGAGGGTGAGGTAGGAGCCGGGTTGAAGTTTGAAGATCTGTTTGTAGGCACTGAACGGGTCTGGAATATAACCGTACATGAAAAACTCTTCAGCCATCTCTGGACGGAGTTGTTTGTCAACATCGGGATGGGCCAGCAGTACTTTGAGTTCAGAGGCAAACAAGAACTGCCCCTGATGGGTAACGGTATAAAACAACGGTTTCTTGCCCAGTCGGTCACGGCCAATGAACAGTTTTCGCGTGTTGGTATCCCACAGTGCAAATGCAAACATGCCACGAAAGCGTTGAATG
This sequence comes from Photobacterium gaetbulicola Gung47, assembly GCA_000940995.1. Lineage (NCBI taxonomy): Bacteria > Pseudomonadati > Pseudomonadota > Gammaproteobacteria > Vibrionales > Vibrionaceae > Photobacterium > Photobacterium gaetbulicola. The sequence goes on along the minus strand of CP005974.1, from coordinate 2,671,662 downwards.
CATTCTTCCCCCCACGCCTCCCAGGCATGGACGATCACTTCGGTATCGCTAAGGGTACGGAACTGGTGTCCTAATGCCGTTAGCTCAGATGCCAGTTCACGGAAGTTATAGATTTCGCCATTGAAGACAACGACAATACTGTTATCTTCATTGAAGAGCGGCTGGTGGCCTCCGGCCAAATCGATGATAGATAATCGACGATGCGCTAATGCAGCATAGTCATCAAAATAATAGCCTTCGTCATCTGGCCCTCGGTGGCTTTGAAGCCGATTGATGCGTTTGATCAACGTTGGCTCAATGACATGAGGCTGATGCAGGTTAAACACACCGGAAATGCCACACATTTTAAACTCCCTGTTTTAGCTACTACCGTATGCTGTGTTTACGGCGTTATGGATTAGCGTTAGTTACTGCGAGCCATTTCCTCGCATGCTGTTCCGCGAGCTTGGCGTCAGGGCTCGCTATGGCGAATACATCAGCATGGCCTCGTTCGCCAATAATCAGTAATCCGGCTTTGACTAGTTTGATGGTGATTGGATCGTTACTACAAAACGTATTAATGCAGTACCAATAGACGATTTGTATCTCTGCGCCGGTCTTACTGATCAATGAAAGGCTGTTTGCCTGTGTTTGGGGGTCAAGCACTAAAGGCGCACTGTGATTAATGGACCAAACATCTTTGTCAAACAGTGCGTTTTCGCTACTGATAAGCTCCCCTTTTGGTTGCCAAAGGGAATAACGCGCCGTGTAGTAATAGGTGTCTGTGACAGGATTCGTCGCCAATAGTGTTTTTGATGCATGCGGGAAGGTGATCCCCCATGTTGTATCCTTGGCTGGGTGGCTGTCATCAATCATGGGAGGAGTGGCAAGAATATCCTCTTCTGATAGCGTGATGTTTTTTCCCCACAAAGCAAATGACAACAGAAGGACAGTGGTTAGCCCAACCGCTTTGGTTGCGGGGACATTAATAACGGGAATTGGCGCGGAACGTTTACCCGGAGTAGGCAAGGGGTCTGCGAAGCGGTTGGCCACCAGAAAGATACAGAAAATAATGATGCTGAAAAATACCCAGCCGTAAATAAGGTGATCGGCACCGGTGGCATGCGCCATATCCGTATAGTACCCGATCATAATAATCCCGGCGGCGCGGATACCATTAGCGATGATCGGAAAGATGAAAGAAAAGCCAATAAAGGCAAGGCGCTTCCACACTTTAGTAAACTGGAAATAGGCAAAGAGGCAACCTAACGCCAGGCTGGAGATAAGAAAGCGAATGCCGGAGCAGGCTTCAGCGACAAAGAAATGACCATTAGGAATTGTAATCGACAAGCCTTCATGAAGAGCTGGAATGTTTGCCAGCTGCAGGAAAAAGATCGCGAGGTTTGCAGTGATTTGTTGCAGCGGGGCTATCAGTTGTTCGCCAAACGGGATGCAAAAAACGAGATAGCAAATTGGGAACCACATGACTTTTGCACGGGGTGTTCCTAACATGGCCCAGAGTATCAGCTGGAAACTGGTGACAGCAGCGACATGCTCAAATAATGCAATGTCGGCGGCATACCCGATTAACCATAACAAATTGGGCAAAGGTAGCAAAAATATGGGCAGCCAGGCGATGCTTTGCGGCTGAGTCATAAATTGATGACGCTGCAGCCAGGCAATCCAAAGGCAGATAGGAATTATCAGGAATCCATGTTCATAGGTTTTTGATGCCCCCCAAATTGAAATCATATCTAAAAAAGCTTGATTATAGACTAGGCCCCAGCCGATGATAGGCAGTAGCATCAACATGATTTTATTCTGTCCCATTGCCGTCCTCGGTTTCATTCAGCATGGCTGATTTAGATAATTGAGTAACGGGCTCAGCTTAGCTTCCCAGCAGAAACGTCGCTCAATCCATTGACGCAGCTCTGATGCATCTACTGGCTTTTGTTCCAATTTGTTGATTAGCCAATCGGCAATTTCAGTGGGATTGTCCGAAACGACAAGATTACTCGATGGGCACTCATCCATACCTTCAATTGTTAATGACGAGACGATAATGGGTTTAGCCATCGCCATCGCTTCTAACATTTTATTCTGGACGCCACGGGCGATTTGCATTGGTGCAATTGCAGCTTTGGCGTGTTTTATGTAAGGACGGACATCCTCGACACGACCGGTGACGATGACACCGGGCTGAGTAGCCAGTGCCTGAACCTCCTGACCAGGGCTGCTCCCAACGAGATAGAGTTTGGCATTATGGTGGGCCTGATAAATTTGGGGCCATACATGCTGGACGAACCATTTAACTGCGTCTGCATTTGCCCAATAATCCATTGCGCCTGTAAACACAATATAGTTCTCCTCGGTGAGGGGATAAGGTTCTCCAAGGTGAATGGGGGCATTTGGCGAAAAAAAGTCGTTATCTAAGCCATTTTCCAATGGCAGGATTTTCCCTTGTATGCCCGGCTCTAGCATGGCTTTAAACGTCTCTGTTTCTGCTTGTGTGACGAAGCAGCTCACGGCGAAAGCTTGCGCAACCGCTTTTTCATAACTGGCCAAGGTTTTGTGCTCACGCTGATAAATCGCTTTCATTATCCCATGGCTTTTTTGCGCGTATTGGCGCCATTTATCCGAGTCGATATCGGCAAAGTGCATAACGGTATGCAACGGGTGGGGGGGAGCCATAACATATTGCGCCATACAGCCAGAATAAATAAAAGCTTTGTTAATACGATATTGTTCGACTGTCTTATTTACCCATTGCTGCATCGACCGACGCCGATAAAAAGGCAGGGTAATCGGATCACCGCTTATTAGGGCGGTTAACCCTTTTATCTTGCTATAAGATCTTGATATTGGGATAAGTGTATAGCTGGCGCAGAAACTAGCTACCTGCTGTTCATACCGTTCGTCGTACTTATCGTCGATAAAGCAGCCGAGGTGGATATCATAATACTGGCTGAGGAACTTCAATATATTGTATGTCGTGATTTTATCGCCCTTGTTAGGCGGGAATGGGATACGATGGCAAAGATACAGTAGTGGCTCTTTCATAAATCACCCTAAATATTTAGATAAAAAAGGCCCAACTTTCTGGCTCAGCCCCAAAGGGAGTTTTTGCCAAAGCTTAATAAAATACTTGTATTTAGGGTTATTGGGTGAAAGGTTGGGCAGGGATTTAGCTTTCACCAGGGCAACACGATAATGTAATGGGACTTCTGTCATGCCCCAATGCTTCTTGTATTTATAGGAGCCTGAGTCGAGTTTGCTGCGTCCAAAATCAAAATGGGTAAAGCCTTTTTGATGGGCAATATGCATAAGTTGAAAATACATAAAGTCGTTACTTTTCAGATCACGAGACTCATATTTACCGCCGCCATAGTAAGGAAGCACTTGATCCTTATAGTAAAAGCTCAGCACGCCAGACACTGGTTGCTGATCTTTATCTTGAATAATCAAGGTTTCGCAGCGATCCCCAAACTTGTCTTTCAGGGCCGTGAACAGTTTGCCTGAAAAAACAGGAGTACCTAAGTTGCGTACACTTTCGGCATATAGATTGAAGCATTCTTGCGGTTTATCGCTGTTATCCCACTGGAGTTGGTTTTTTTGTGAATGGCGTATTACCGCTCGCTGCTTACGTTTGACACCAGTAAGAATCGCATCAGGATCAGCCGGGATTGAACATTCAAAAGATGAATGATGGCAATGAGTTACCCAAGGCCCTTTTGTCTCTATAGGATTCTTATCTCTGAGCTCGACATAGTCAACATTGAGATGGCAGCCTAACTCATAAGCGGCTGCCTCAAGTTTTTCTCGTATTGAAGCGCTGTCCGATAGGGCACCACCATATACACAGAAAGGCGTTGATATTAAAGCATGGCCAAACAGCCAGCTTTTTTGCTCAAATAAAGGGAGAACACCAACTAATTTGGTGTCTTGCTCAGCCAGAAGATAATGATGTTTATGACCAAAAACAGAATTTATAACATCAAGCCAACCAGAAAGGTGAAAGAAGCTACCCTCTGGGTGGTGATCGACATATTTATCCCATAATTGGTGTTCGTTCGGTGTTAATTTCCGTACTGTCAGATTCTGCATTGCTTTCATGCCCGTGTAGTTGATAAACAGTGTTCATCGAATTCCATTTAAAATCTTGCAATAAGCGATTGAGCCGTTGTTCCATTCGGTTGAGGTTTAGATAGTGCCGAAACCGAGACTTTTGTGAAATATTGGTAACCTTGGGCTGGCCGGGATCGATTTCCCAGGGATGAAAGTAGAAACTATAAGGTTGACCAGTCTGCTGCTGGAATGAACGGATAAGGTAGCGACTTAACGTATAGGGGTAAAAGCGGAAATAACCGCCTCCGCCAATTGGAATATTTTTGCCGAACTTAGTCAGTGTTGGGATCGGAATTTCCGTGATACCTTCGGGACGTTGATATTTGAAGCGCGGCCAGTCAGGTACACCATAGTGATCATGTTTAACGGGGTAAGTACTGCTCGAATAGACAAAGCCTAACTGTTGCAGTACTTCGAATGCCCAAGGGTTGGAATGGTCAATGGAAAAACTAGGAGCTCGATAGCCATAAACCGGCTTGCCGGTCAGCGCCTCTAAAATGTTTTTGGACCGTGCAACGTCTATATGAAAGGCATCCTGGCTCTGTGTATTGGCAGGCTGGTGGGCAAAACCATGGCTGGCAATTTCATGGCCTTCCGCAGCAATAGCCCTGATCAACTGTGGGCAGTTCTCTGCCACCCAGCCCAGGACGAAAAAAGTGGCTTTTACGTTATGGTTATCGAGGATCTGTAATATACGTTGTGTGCTGGCCTCAACGCGGAGGGGGTATTTTCCACCCCATTGATCGCGTGTAATCACAGATGAAAGCGCGGCAACATGGAAATAGTCTTCGACATCTATCGTCATGGCATTTGTAATAGCTTTTTGTGGAGAGTTAGACAAATCTGCCATAATCAACGTCCCTTACCAAAAATGACAATCTCAGAAGTCCTGATAAGAATGAGAATGTCTAGCATTAAACTGCGGTGTTTGATGTAATAAAGATCAAATTTTAACTTCTCTCTCGCATCATTGAGGCCATCACCATAGGGGTACTTGAGTTGTGCCCAGCCGGTAAGTCCTGGCTTTACATTATGGCGGTGAGAATAGTAAGGAATCGTATCTTCAAACTGCTTAGTGAATTGCGGCCTTTCTGGTCGTGGACCAACAAAGCACATATTGCCGCTAAATACATTAAATAACTGTGGCAGTTCATCGATACGGTATTTTCTAATTATCCGCCCAACACGGGTAATTCTATTGTCAGACTTTCCAGACATTTGTTCACCATTCTTTTCCGCATCAATGACCATGCTGCGAAATTTGCAAATGGAGAATATTTTCCCTTTAAGTCCAACTCGTTTCTGAGTGTAAAAAACGGGAGCGGTAAGGCCATCCTCCAATTTAATGCAAATTATAGTGATTATTATTAACGGCCAAGTGACCGACAAAATGAGCAAACCGATAATGGTATTGAACAGCCAATTTAAGAAGCTAGTGATCAAATTATCACTGCTTTTGTCATTGTAAAGAATAAACGATGGATAGATGTGATTGACAGCAATTTGCCCAGTTTCACGTTCAATAAAATCAATGACATCGGTAATTTGAATGTCATGCAGTTTGCAGTAGAAAAGACTATCGCTGGGGAGGTTATTGCGACGTTCATCTAAAGCAATTACGACTTCATCTATATTTTGCTCTATGATGTATTTTTCTAAAGGCACGGATAGTTCAATTTGCTTTATATTACCTTCGTCAACGACTTCATCTCCTGGAAATTTTATATAACCAACAATTTCGAAGTTCACACGGTCCGTTGCACGGCGCATGGTACTATTGATTAACTTGGCGCGGTTGCCATGACCAAGTAGTAAGACTCGTCTTTTACCCATCTGCTCATACTTACAGCTTATTGCGATAAAACGCGTCACGATTAGGGCAGACAATGCTGCTATATATAATGTTTCTCTAGTTTGACTGAACAAATACTCTGAAGAAGAGATAAGTGATAGTGAAAAGGAGAAGAAATACGCTAGAAAAAGAGCAACAGATAGTCTGACTACGATGCCGTTGAAGCTTTCTCTTATTTTTTCATTATATAGTCCTACAGCAAGTATGGTTAACTGGGTAGGTATAGTGAAAAATATAAACTGTGTCGATATTACCAGATATTTCACGATGTCTTGATTGTTAGGCGAACTAGATGTGTTATGTATATTGATAAAGTAAAATACGAGACTTAATACCACTAAATCTGCAAAAATTAATGTTGCATTACTTATATTTAGATCGTGAAATTTTGATTTTCTCATAATCATTACAGATCTCATCCACTGCTATGGGTGTAAAATATATGTCAGATTTGTTTAAGATTGTAGCTTAAAAAAATCATGGTGAAAAAAATTGCGGAACAAAAAATTGGTATATAGTTATGTATGTATAAGTTATGTGGTGCCGTGTAATGCATCGATTGGTAAGGTCGGAAGGGATACTGAGTATGAACAAATGTGGATTGGTTAAATCGCGTTTTCTTGTTTGTGTAGCTTTATTATCAGGGAGCTTGATAGGATGTTCATCGAGCAATCTATCATCATTGCCAGCAGCAACAACACATGCATCTTTGACTAAAAACATCAATGATTATAACTACTTAATTGGTCCAGGAGATGACCTGACAGTATTCGTTTGGGGGAATTCTGAAATAACAGGTAGCTATACAGTACGTCCGGATGGAATGATTTCAACATCTTTGGTCGAAGATATTCAGGCATCTGGTCGGACGCCTACTGATTTAGCACGAAGTATAGAAGCGCATTTGGCTGAGTACATACGCGATCCTATAGTGACGGTTATGGTTGCCGACTTTGTTGGGCCATACAGCGAACAGGTACGAATTATTGGTGAAGCATCACAGCCACAAGCAATCAGCTATCGTGAGAATATGACCTTGCTTGATGTGATGGTGGCAGTCGGTGGATTAACGGAATATGCAGACGGTAATGATGCTAGGCTAATTCGAGTAGTAAACAGTCAACAAAAAGAATATTTATTAAAAATTGGTGACTTAGTCAGAGACGGAGATATCCGAGCTAATGTCGATATTTTGCCGGGTGATATCATTATTATTCCGGAGTCTTGGTTCTAACATAGGTGTTTTATGAAGGAGCAACTCGAATTATTGCAGCAGTACCTTCAAGGTATTTGGTTTAAACGTTATTTGGTAATAATGTCGATGTGGATCCTGTGCCTGGTTGGCTGGACCGCAATCACATTATTACCGAACGAATATACGTCTGAAGCTCGCGTATACGCAGATACACGAACAATTCTAAAACCGTTATTAAGAGGTATTGCAATCAATAATGATCCAACTAAAGAGCTACAACTGATGGTAAAGACTTTGCTGAGTCGTAGAAACCTTGAAACGATAGCCAGGTATACTGAGGCTGATCTCAAGGTTGATACGACCAGTGAATATGACGACTTGCTTGACGATCTAAAAACGAATATCACTATTCGTTCAGCAGGTGAGGAAAATTTATTTACTATTAGCTACTTCGGTACTGATCCGAAATATGTCAAGGATGTAGTTCAAGCTGCACTTGATGTATTTGTTGAAAATGCCGTCGGACACAAAAAAGAAGATACTAAAAATGCCAATGAATTCTTGGCCTCGCAGCTTGCAGTTTACGAGGAACGCCTGCTGAAGTCGGAAAGCGAGCTTGCTGAGTTTAAGCGCTTGAACTCTGGTTATGTCAGTGGCTCTGAGCAGAGTTATTCACTGAAGTCAGAAAGTCTTAAGTATGAGATTGAAGAAACGCGCTTACAGCGTAAGGAGGCACTGTCAGCTTTGGCGTCGGCCAGGCGGCAGCTCAAAGATGAGGCAAGATTGAATTATACCCAGCTATCATCGATAAAAACCGAGTTCGATATTCGACTTGAAACGTTACAAGCTAGGTTGGATCAATTGCTGTTTCGTTTTACAGACAAACACCCTGATGTCAAGGAAACTCGGCGGCAAATCGATACCCTTATGGAACAGCGTACATCCTTGATCAGTGGTGGTCGGGTATCACAACCGGATACGCCGATGCTGCAAGAAATGAAAATGAACATTAGCCATATTGAAAACAAGGTGGCTTCATTGACTGCCCGCGAGGCGATATTAGCTGATAAGTTGCAGGAGGTTAACAGCAAGCTTTTGAATTTGCCGAAAATAGAAGCACAATTGACCAGTTTAATGCGAAATTATGAAGTAACGAAAGAGCAATATCACCAGCTACTAGAAAGACGAGAATCTGCGCTGATATCACAAGATGTAGATGCCAAGTCAGATCAAATTTCGTTCAAAATTATTGATCCGCCATTGCTACCTCGACTACCTTCTGGTCCGAATCGACCATTGTTATTGTCAATGGTACTGATTTTATCAGCTGGTGTCGGTGTATCGCTCGCGTTTGCTATTAGCCAAGTATGGCCAGTTGTTTACTCCTCCAATCAGTTAGTGAGGCAAATTGAGATGCCAGTTTACGGAGAAGTAACGACTATCGGGTTATCTGGGTCTAACGATTACATGCGTAGTCAGATTACCAATGTTGTGTTTCACGGCCTATTAATTCTAATTTTATTTATTGTATTTTACATCATTAATAGTCTGTCAGTTATCCAGTTCCTATTACTGAAATTGAAGGAGCTATTATGAGTATTATCGAGAACGCATTCGAGAAAGATGGTACAAACACAACGGGTAAAAAAGTGGGCAAAAAGCCCGTTAACCGACAGCAATCGAGGTCGCATAACGAAAGCTCTTTATCGGATAAGTTAGCTAGTTACCAAGATCGATTAGCTCAAAAGGCAAAAGTGGTTGAAAGAAAGCAAGCACATATTGTTCCAGAGCATCGAGAGCCTTTGAAGGTAGAAAATCCAGATATAACGTTAGAGCAGCCGGAGAAAATTAGTTCAACAGAACAAGCGAATGTTCATGAAACAGCGGTTGATGAAGTAGCAAACCACCCCAATGAAACAGGTAAAACGACTCTTTCGTCTGTTTTCAATCGTGGTGTTTCGCTATTGAAACGATCAAAGCCTCAGCAAGCTGAATCGCTAAAAACGAGTCATGGTAACAAAAGGAATACCCCTAGCTCGCCGCATCATGTACGTGGAGATAAGCACGTATCAGACGGTATGATGTTTATTGACTTAGAATTGTTCAAAAATAAAGGTATGGTTTCTCATGAAGATGACTTAGCGAATCCTGTTATTACCTATGAATATCGTTTAATTAAACAGAAAATTTTGAACAATATACAGCAGTTGTCTCAGGATAAATCACCAAACTCTAACCTGCTGATGGTGACCAGTGTCAATCCTTCTGAAGGGAAGACATTTTGTGCTATTAACATGGCGTTGTCCATTGCGTCGGAAAAAAACCACACTATATTATTAGTAGATGCCAACACCCATAACCCCAGCTTGTGTAAGGAGTTAGGTGTTGAGAATAAAATTGGCATGATAGATTACCTTCTCGGTAATGTTAAAGATATTGGTGATGTTATATATAATACAAATATTCCAAATCTAAAAATCTTACCGGCAGGTTCAGAACATCATCTAAGCAATGAGCTGTTGTCTAGTGTGAAAATGCACAATTTGGCCGAAGAGTTATCTCATAGATACAGTGATAGGGTGATAATTTTTGATTGTCCATCATTGCTCGGTGTGGTTGAAACGGTAACCATTTCACAGTGGATAGGCCAGGCAGTGATTGTTGTTGAACACTCAATAACAAAGTTATCTGACATAGAGCAAGGAATTTCTGAGTTAAATGAAGATTTGAAAATTGGGTTTATTGTTAATAAGACAATAAGCGGAACTTATAGTCGATATGGATATGGCTATGAAAAAAAGATATCAAGTACTTAATTATGTAACTGCTTGCTCAATTATCTGGGCTAACGTTTCTGTTGCAGAAGAAAGTTGGTTTCATCCTTATGTTGAAACCGGTTTATTATATACGGATAACGTGTATCAGTCGGCTGAAGATCCTGAGTCAAGTTTGGTGACTTCTGTTGAAGCAGGCTTGTACAGTAAGCTCATTGGTAAGGACGGATCAGTCGTACTTAATTATGATATCGAGCAATTATTATATAGCCATGACTCAGATGAAAACGATACTTATCAAAGATTACTATTCTTGACGGATAAAAAACTTTCGAACACGGGTCTTAAATTTGATGCCATTGCTACGATATATAACATTGCACAATCTAACGACAACAATGCCAATGCTGATATAGTCTCAAAAAATACCATAGAAAGTAAAAATGCAGAAATTGGTTTGAGCTTTCTTAGCAACCCTAGAGATGAAGTCGCTCTGAATCTTCGTGGTTACGGGGTCATTACCGATAACGAAGATGATATTGGTAATTACAAAGGCTATGGAGCCACCTTGGATTTTTCGAATGGGCTAAATCACAAAGTGTTGTTTTGGGACTCTAACGGATTATATGACCGAAAGAAAAATCGTGAGGACGATACAGAAACAACAAGAAGTTATTTTAAAGGTGCGCTAGGCCTTCAAACAACCTATAAGTTGTCGCCTTTGGTTAGATTAAATTATGAAAATTATGAAGGCGTGAGTTACCTGGATACTGAAGAGACGTTTAGTTGGGGGCCAGGCCTTCGATACTTTATCACTCAAGCTTCATATTTTGAACTAAGCTATAACTTTGCTGAAAAAGGTGATATTTCAGATTATTGGGGAGGTGCTATTAACCTAGAACCTTCACCTAGATTACTGATTAATTTCTCGTATGACAAACGCTATTTCGGTGATGCGTACGATTTTACTCTGATTCATAAGTCAAGAAAAATGGTAAATACAATCACCTACATAGAAGACACGAACAACTTTCAGCGTGAGTTTTACAGTACAGATGAAGACATAGAAGTATTTACCTTAAATCGTCGTCTGGAATGGTTTACGGAACTCGTAGGGAGACGAGAAAATTATGGTTTAAAAATATTCTATCATGATCAGGAGCCACTTAAAAATGATGACACACTTCGGGATGAAACCGGCATAGGTGCCTCTTTGTTGGCAACTTATGCACTTTCTCGACGCTTAGATGTATCAGGTGAACTTTCTTACAGCCAATATAATTTTCGCCGACCAGGAGAGTCAGATCAGGACGATGATTATTTTGATTTAGTTTTATCAAGCAGTTATAGATTTTATCGTAATGTGTTTAGTACGGTTAAATATGAATATAACAGTCGCTCATCAAATATTGATAGCCGTGATTATGATGAGAACCGTATTTCAATAGATGTAAGGATGGAGTGGTAATTATGTACGAATCCTATTTTGGCCTTGATGATAAACCTTTCAAGCTTACTCCTGATCCGCGTTTTTATTATGCAAGCCCGCATCATAAAAAAGCGATGTCGTATTTGCATTATGGGTTTGAGCGAGGCGATGGGTTTGTTGTTGTCACCGGTCCATCAGGTTCAGGCAAGAGTTTAATTGCTAGAAATTTACTAACCACACTGGACAACACGATAGCGGTTGCACAGTTAAGCACGGCTTCTTTGGCTTCATATGATCTGATCAGTTTGGTTGCGCTGTGTTATGAGTTACCTGTAGAAGGTATGCACAAGCCTGAAATACTGAAGCGCCTTGAAAGTTTTTTTCACCATTTGCATCAGCAAGATAAACGCGCACTTGTCATTATTGATGAGGCTCAACATCTAACACCAGAACGCCTGGAAGAACTGCGGATACTTTCAAATTTTCAAGTTGATAATGTTCCATTGGTACAGGTTTTACTGTTTGGTCAGAATGAACTTGAGACGATGATCCGTCTACCGGAAATGGAACAGTTTCGGCAGAGAATTATTGCTTCTTGTCAGCTGAAACCTCTCAATATCAAAGAGGTTAAAGAGTATATCGAATGTCGGCTTACTGCAGCAGGCTGGCAAGGGATGCCAGTTCTAGAGCCTGACATTTACCCCATTATTGAACAGCAAACTTCTGGTTTACCGAGAAAAATTAATTTGCTGATGGAAAGAGTACTGTTGTTTTCGTTTTTGAGTGAAATACAATGCATAAATAAAGGTGTTATAAAAGAAGTGCTCTTGGATATGAGAAGTGAGCTTTCATCACCTCAAGAGATTGACATAGAACCTGAAAATCAATCTGTTGATTATGATGAACTGGATTTCAATGATTCATCAGCCACAATGAGACAAACTCAGTCACATCCACATCATGATTTACAGCGGCGTGATCAACAGATAAGCGCAGCCGATAAGATCACTGACCAAGAGATAGATAGGATATCTGGTTCGATCAACTCGAATTTAGCCAACGGTGAGCGTTCATATAAATCGGATACATCAGAGATGCAGGCAGGTAGGGTGACTAACAGAAGTATTGAACAGGAGTTAGACTCTCTTTCAGCAAAACAAAACGACATACATGCTGATGTTGAAAAGGTGCTAAGAACTCTGGATTTAGTGAGCGATGTTTTGGATAAAGTCATTGTTAGAAAGCTCGCGACGATGCAACATTTTGATAAGATGATTATCAAAAAACGGCGTCAGGCTGCGATGGTTAACAAGCATGAACAGTCAGAAGAAAGCATTTTCGATGACGTTAATGTCAACAAGCCCTAATATGAATTTGTTGACAAATATCATTGACTTCAAGTTAACTATCATTAGGAGGAAGTTCTGATCTAATCAGAATCGTTTAGTGATAAGTTATATCAGTATGGCACAGCATTTTTATTAATGTTGTGCCATACTTTATATTTAATGTTATTTTAAAAGTAATGAATAATTTACCTTCTGTGCTTCAAACAAAACACGTGTTCTTTCGAATACTCTTTGTGTGTTATGTTGTCTTCATTTCCGTGCTCTCTCTGTTAGCAGGAGCAGAAGAAAATAGTGCCTTAGACTTAGATAGTTATGGTGTTATGTTTTTAGACAAAATATTACATTTGTTTGCTTATGCAATTTTTGCAATTCAAGGTTGCTTGCAGTTGAGGGATTTAAAGCGGCTCAGAAGTTTATGTATTGCTATTGCTTTGTATGGCACCCTATTAGAGTTCGTTCAACATGCTTTTATTCCAGACAGGATGGGTTCTATTGATGATGCAGTAGCAAATATTATTGGTGTTATCATAGGCTATAGATTATGCCAGTATCTGCTGGAACGAGCAAACAAACTGGGATATCAAGGTGAATAGTATAGTCACATCGCTTGAACCAATATTGAAGCCGGTTGATTTGTTCATTGTCTAATCGCTGCGTGTTCTTTGTTTTTTATGGCGATTATTCCATTATCGACTATCTTTACAATAGACTAATGTTATCAGGTTTATTTCATTTTAATTAAATGGATTTGGTTATGTCACGAAATATACAGATATGCGTTTTTGCTTATAATTTAGAGAGAACCATCGAAAAGAGCCTGACCAATCTGATCACAAGTTGCGCAGAATACACGCCTGATATCTATGTCATGATTAATGGTTGCCGTGACAACACATACTCTATTGTTTCTAAGCTCGCTAATGACAATCCTCGTATCCATCCAATTGATATCGCTTTAGGTGATAAATCGAATGCATGGAATACCTTTATCTTTCAATATTATGATAAATCATCCCTGGCAATATTTGCTGATGGTGATCTTTTGTTTGAAGCCAATGCGGTAAAGAACCTTATCGATTACCATCAGCGTTACCCCCAGTACAATGCAATCTCAAGCTTCCCCTGTGCTTATGGCAGAAGTAGCCAACAATGGCGATACAATCTTTTGAAAGAACATCAGTTTACAGGAGCGTTATACCTGTTATCCCCCCGGTTTGCGAACCTTCTCATCGAGCAAGGAGTTAAACTGCCTGTAGGGCTAATTGGTGACGACAGCATGTTAGGGTATCTCTCTGCGACCGATATTTGTAGTGGGACTGATTTGCCTAAACAAAGGATCGGCGTGTGTTCAAGTGCTGTCTTCATCTATGAATCTTTGAACCCTTTTAATTGGCAGGATTGTAAACTGTACCTGCGGCGCAGGCTTCGCTATTCACTGCGCTATTTCCAGCAGCTTTCCATTGTTGGTAACCTCAAGCAGCATGGCATACAGGCCATGCCTGTTATGGCTATTGAAGGTACTGTGGCACCATTTTGCAAAATCCGTTGGCTTAGCAGTAATCTTTTTTTTGATCTTATTTCTAAAGTTATGATTGATAGGCAACGCAAGAAAATTATCAAAACATAAAATGTTCTGATAATACAATATTGCACGTTCCTGTAAAATCAACATTTCATATGCGGGTATAACTTCGCACCTTGTTAATCATAACTACCTTGTCCGCATTGTTAAAAAAACCTAACGTTTTGATTGTTAGGTTTTTTTACGTTTTAATTTATCAAGTTGAAAATTAATTCTTGTATTTTGATGATGAATAGTAAGAAGTAGATGCAATTTGCAACTCATTTTGAGATTGATGATTTTTTATTTTCAAAATGCGACAATATTATGTCAAAAAAGCTTACATATTTACTTTTGATTTTTTTATATCTTGTTGTTTGTTATAGATAATATAATTGGCAAACAAATTGCAATAAATAAGTACAACGGATAATTAACTTAAACTTGTACAATCAGAGATAGGGAAGTCCTAATAAGGATAAAGAAATGAAAAGAGCATTCAATACAGCACTACTTTCTTTAGCGGCACTTTCAACGGGGATTGCGCAAGCAGCACCTATTGATTTATCTTTCGATAACCCTTATTTGGTCACTTTAGATACGGTTATTAATTTCAGTCCTGCAGACCCAGCTACGACCAGTGCGGTTATGCGCTTTACCAATGTGGGAACGTCTGGCGGTACGACTATAGATGCAAGGGTCACCGCAACGGCATTTGGTGACTATGTTTTTGATTGGCAAGCACCTGACTATAAAGCTTCTACGTTGACCGAACCCAACGGGGATATTGGCTTTCTATACCGTCGTGATGCCAGTTTACCGGCCGACCAGCAGGCTGAGGGGGGGTTAGTTTACCTGTTCGAATTGTTTGACGGCACTGGGGCTAATTCGAATACTTATACTGACCCATTTGTTGCCGACGAATTGGCAATTATCGTTTACGATGTCGATGGTGAACTCGACAATCCCGGCAATGAACAGAGTGAGGATTTGCGGGTATTCAAAAGTGACGGTCTGTATTCTTATACCACGGGTAATGGTATATCTAGCTTGACAGCAAATGATTTAGGATCTGAAATACTGTTCGAAGGCCCAGGTACTAACTTTCCTGAAGATGATCCCTCCGGTGCGGTTTTGCTGAATTATGTCAATACCAGCAACTTTACTCTTCAGTTTGAGTCGATTACTTTTGCTGATATCTTCTCCTTAGATAATGGTGTATTCAGTGCAATTGACGGTGATCAATGGATTACGTTCGAAGGTCCTGCTGTCGTTGTCAATGAACCTGAGACGCTAGCTTTGTTTTCCGCTTGCTTATTTGGGCTTGCTACAGTGAGACGCCGTACCTCACAAGGTGGTTCAAGCCATGGAGATTCGGCTTAGGTCCGTTTTAGTCACTAGCTTCTGGTAAGTGCTGCATTATATCAAGTTGACTCATTAGGCTTGGTTTTCTACTGAGTCAACTTGGTTCCTCCTAATCGCGATTTGTTCAAATTGCGATGCATTCTGCATTCCTGCTAAATTTCCTTTGCATTTTACCAATCCATGCTGTCAGCAAATTTTACACCTTTTTTTAAGCCGAAATTATAACCTATTGTTTTAAAGTCTAAAAAATAATGGCAGACATGTTGCTATGGGTTAATTGCAACAATATAACCACAATAAATTAAAATAACGATTAGCAGCATATGCAGCAGGAGAATAATAATGAAAAATACATTTAATACTGCGCTACTTTCCTTGGCTTTATTTGCAACAGGTGGAGTACAAGCAGCACCTATCGATCTCTCATTTGATACTCCGTATCTTGTTAATTTAGATACGGTTATACATTTCAGTCCGGCCGATCCTGCAACTAGCAGTAATGTCATGCGCTTTACTAATGTGGGCACTTCCGGGGGATTAACGTTAGATGCAAGAGTCACCGCTACACCATTCGGCGACTATGTCTTTGATTGGCAAGCACCTAACTACAAAGCGTCAACGGTAACCGAACCCAATGGAGATGTGGGTTTCACCTACCGTCGTGATGCCAGTCTCCCAGCAGATCAGCAGGCTGAAGGCGGGCTTGTTTATCTGTTTGAACTGTTTGATGGTACGGGGGCCAAATCAAATACTTATACAGATCCCTTTGTTGCCGATGAGCTGGCGATTATTGTCTACGATGTCGATGGAGAGCTTGACAATATTGGCAACCAGCAAAGTGAAAATTTACGGGTGTTTAAAAGCGATGGTCTTTTCTCTTATAACACCGGTAATAATCCGGCAAGCTTGACGGCAAATGATCTTGGTGCTTCAATTTTGTTTGAAGGCCCTGGTACTAACTTCGACGAAGATGATCCTTCAGGTGCGGTGCTATTAAACTATATCAATACCAGTAATTTTACTCTGCAATTTGAATCGATCACATTTGCTGATATTTTCTTCTTAGATAATCCAGTATTCAGTGCTATCGATGGTAATTTATGGATTGACTTTGAAGGACCAGCTGTCGTGGTTAGCGAGCCTGAAACTCTTGCTCTGTTTTCTGCTTGTTTGCTAGGGTTGGCCTCCTTCCGGCGTAAAGCATCATAATAATAAAATATTGTTGTAATTAAATATAACAATGAATGTTAGTACTATACTTTGCCAAGTTGCTGGAACAGTAATAGTTTTTCAGTAACTTGGTTATTTAGTAACCAAATTCTTACAATTAATATGCTGTGTTAATTAACAATATATTATTCTAATAGTAGACGTTTACTAAGTTTGTTTACAACAGTCAACTGCAAAGTAGTTTCTTTAGTACTCGACCAACATAATTAAAACTAAGGGAAGCGCTATGTATAAAATAATGATATCTATATTAATTTTTTTAGGCTTTCATTGCTCTGATTTAACTGCCAGTGAGATTGAGCCACTTAGTCCGTTTAGTTTGATAGTTTGGGACGGTAGTGAGCATAAATCAAAGAAAAACAATAGGTTGGTTGTTACCAATCTCAATGGTACGAATTCAAGTTACAACCTATCTTCGACAGGTGTGCAGGATTCTGGCGGTGTCATCAGTGGAAGCTTTCACTCAACGGTACAGGCTAATAATGGCTATTACATAGTTCTTGGTGGAAGTATTCATGGTAGTCCGGCAGTAAAAAGTATCGATGGTATAATTCTATCATCTACTCATGAACGATTGCATTCATCATCTTTTTTTGACACTGAGTACATCTCTTCATTTCTATCGGATATAAGAAATATAGCTGATGAACAAACCGTTAATAATAATTCTCCATTTGATATTAAAACTTCATTTGAAGCTATATTAAGTTTAGGGGAGGATAAGCTTAATAATTCATTGGTACATCATTTTATTGATAAGACGAGGAAAACCTTAAATAGACTGCCCGTTCCTCTCGATAGTTTAACCAATCGAGGTAATACTTTTATGCGCACTGCCGAAAACGCACGTGGTCATTGATTATGTTATAATTTTTGGTGGTTATAAGGGTGGTAAGTGTAACCACCCTAGAAATAATCCTGTTAAAGGACTTATTTATTAGCGACGGGTATTCCATGTTTTTCAATTAATGTATAAAGTGTTGGACGAGTGATTCCAAGCAGACCGGCTGCTTTTGATATGTTTCCGTTGCTGATAGCAACGGCTTGTAATATGGCTTTTTTTTCAACCTGTTCACGTGCCGAGCGTAGGCTCAGCGTCTGTAGTGGTCTATCTAGATGCTCATCGGAGGTAAAAGGTAAGTCTTGTCTGGTAATAAGTTTGCCGTGACAGTTTACAATTGCAGACTGGATGGCTGCCGTTAATTCCGATAAATTTCCTGGCCAATGATAATTAAGCATGGATTGAAGCGCGTCATTGGTAAATCCGCTTGCTTTTGATTGATTATTGGTTCTTGCTTTGTGCAACAAAGTCTGGGCATACAGCAGGATATCTTCGCTATGCTCACGCAGCGCTGGAAGATTTATTCTATTGCTACTCAGCCGCACATACAGCTCAGAAAGAAATCGATTGTCATTGACGCTATCTTCCAATGGGTATCGGCTGATGCCTATGACATTGACGTTTAGTTTTAATTCAGTATCGCTTGAACTGTATGTTATTTTTTTTGTCCGCAAAAACTGTAATAGTCGCTTTTGAACCGAAAGAGGAAGTAAGCTGATTTCGTCGATAATGAGGGTGCCACCATCTGATTCTTCCAAGATCCCTTGGTGTGACGCGTCGCTGCCGGTTCCGAACAGAGTTTGTTCAATCGTCTCTTGTTCGAGAGATGGACAATGGAATTCGTGGATGGGTTTGTCGTGGCGTACGCTCTGTTGGTGAATTGTGCGGGCAACAGTTTTTTTTCCTGTACCGCACTCACCGATAATCAGTGCAGGTATATCTGCAAGGGCAGTTTGCTTAATTGCCTGGTTGATATACTGCATTTGCGCGGAGCAGCCAATAAAACCATTACTGTTGTAATTGTTCTCCTGCTGTTTGATATTTTCTAATTCCAGTTTGGCGAGATTGAATGCCCTGTCAATAATGACAGTGAGTATATTGCTATCAATAGGCTTTAGGTAGTAATCATGTGCACCGTCTTCAATGGCTTTGAGGGCGTGTTCTTTGTCATCATTGCCGGTGATGACAATGACTTTAGTATTGGGGTTCAGTGTCAGGATCTCTTTGAGTGTTTTTAATCCTTCAGAGGCATTGGTTTGATCGGGGGGAAGGCCAAGATCCAAGGTGACTACATTTGGCTCAAATCGGCGTAGTGCTGTGATGGCTTCTTGGCGATTTGCGGCAAAAACAAGGTTATAATCGGTTAAATGCCATTTAAGCTGTTTCTGAATTCCGATATCGTCTTCGATGACTAGCAATGTGTCCATGTTTTGCCTCTTGTGATGGATGCCGCCTGGTTAATGGGAAAGGATAAGACGATGCTTGTCCCTTCGCTTATTGCTGACTTGACCTTTATCGACCCCTTCATTTGTTCCACAAGCAGTTTGGCGTCATATGCCCCAAGCCCCATACCGGCATTGCCTTTGGTGCTGTCGAATGGCTTAAATAGCCGATCATTGATGAATGCTTCACTCATGCCATGCCCAGTATCAGAAATAACTATAGTAAAATGTTCTGCCATTAGCTGAAGGGAAATACTGACCTTGCCATTATGTGAGGTAGCATCTTGGGCATTCTGAAGTAGGTGGTTTAATACATTTTTGACCCGCTCTCTATTTGCTTTGAGCGAAATGGATTGGCTGTGGTCGTGCTCAAAATAGGGAATAGGTGATTGAATCGACCGCATGGCACAGGCTTCCTCTATCACTTTTGTGAGATCAAACCATTCGCATTGCTCTGGTTCGATACGTTTATGTTGCAATTGGTTTAGTACGCTTGCTAGACGGCGGGTTGCCGACTCAACGGTGTCAAAGGCATCATCGATGAACTCAGGGTTGTTTTTATGGCGAGGTGCATTTCGATTTAGCAGTTGCAGCTGTGTCAGCACGTTCTTCAGATCATGAACCAAAAAAGACGACATCTTGTTGAATGTATCAAACTGCTTGCTAATGGCGAGTATTTTGTTGGCCTCATAGATAGTGAGATACAGGCTAATCTCGCTGCTGAGGGCTTTCATCAGATCCCGATCTTCCCAGTTAATACTATTGGTTGAACGTGGCTGAGAGAGAAGAAATATTCCCTGAAACCCATCTCGTGACGACAGCGGGATCATTAATGGTAAATGGCATTCGTTTGGGATCTGGGTGCGATTGACAGGGAAGGGCGGGTTTTCTTTACCTGTTACTAATTTATCGAGTTCTGAAATCCAGTTATTCTCAATTAAAGGTGTGGCTAGTGAATCAATCTGTCTGCCGATATTGCTATCTTCAGGATCACAGTTGATATTGGCTACCATGGTAAAGGTGCCCTGCTGCCGGATAGCGAGGACACCGCAATCGCAGCCAAAAGGGCCAATTATTGCCTTCAAGGCACGTTTATAAGGCGATTGCTGATTATCTTTCATAACGGTGTAAAAGGTCATCCACTCTTGGCGGTATTCGTACTTGTTGGCGAAGAAGTGTTTGGTGATAAAGACTTTGAGTTGTTTTCTGAGAGGTTCAGAAAAGAATAAACCCGCTAAGAGCAGTCCGCTGAACGAGAAAAAAAGTGTTTGTGCTACGTTGGCCCAGTCAGAGCCTACAGATTTAATATAATAGCCCGCGATTGACATCATCAGTAGATAGAGTCCTGCAGCTAGTGACAATGTGCTATGAAAGACGATATCCCGGGATATATAGACTCGGCTCTCCCATCTTCGAATACGTCGGGATGCAAGTGCAATGAAAGGGATTGATGCCGTAATTAACCAGCCGCGACCCTGCCAAAAAGTGTTCGCCAATGTGTTGGTGAGGAAAGCGTCGGCATAAAATGCAAAATTATACCCGAAGAGAAGCCCGAGCCCGAGGCAGAGTGGTTTGATGGCCTGGTACAAACTACTTGGATGATGATGGCGATAAAGGCTTTCAACCAGCCATAAACCGATGGTTGCCTGAACGAGATGGAGTAAGAAAAAGATCTTTTGGTTCAACAGGGGATAAAAAAAACGCGAAATTTCAAGCAGAGCCATAAACGCTATAGTGCCAGATAGCCAATACAACCGATTCTGAAAGAAACTTTTTATATATGTGCTATTGACAATCGTGCTAATGACGAGAAGGGTTATTGCAAGGTTGAACAAGGTTTCAGCCAGTAAAGAGGGGAGTATTGAATAGCCATAGGGAACTTTGAAGCCACTGGCCATCGCCCATAGACAACCGTTCAGGCAGGATAAAAGTAAGAGATTTTTGGGGATACTTTTTTGGTTGTAGGTGGGTAACAATAGGACGAACAAAAAAGCAAAACCACCAGCGCCGATAAAATAGCCAATGGAACCGAGCTGTTCTAGCATATTGCCCTCTATATAATTGATATCTTAATCATATAGAGCATAGTTGAATCTTAAAGATAATGACTAAAGTTGATTGATATAGCAGGCAAATTCACTGGGTGTTTATCTCTGAGGGTTCATGTTCTGACCAATTTTTATCGTTGTGAATGCATGTCGACTCAAAGGCAAAGTGATCTTGCAATAAGCTAGGCGTGTTGAAAAAAACAAAACTGGACAGGATCAGAATAATGAGCAGGTTCAGCATAAAAATCAAACATAACTTAGCCATTGGTTGCCCTTTTATATTATTTAAATTCTCTCCCTAACGGTAATAATGTCCATGTAAGGTAAAAGTCTAGTCATGACATAAGTAAGTTGATGCCTTAATGCTAAGACGGTGAAATGGGCATTGTGATGAATACCCCACTATTTGTTCGTGCCCATACTAAGCGCTGTTCTTTAGCCTCAGAGTTAATACCCCGGCTCAGAATGTGTACTGTCGCATTTATTGTCTCTCATCCCAAAATTACCTAACTAACTTTGAATTAATAATCGTTAAAGGGCTCAGTCGCTCTTTTCTGTTTACAACGGAATCACGACAACAAAAAAGGTTAGGTGTTGTATGACGTTTAGTTTATTCAATCGGATAAAGCAGCATGCTTTATGGGGAATCATATTATTAGCGGGGGGGGCTGTGCTACCCGTGCAGGCCTTCGACCCTGCTCCTAGTACTGTACAGTTTACCTTTGAAGGTTGTCGGAATGACGGTGATCCGACATTGCTCGCTGACAGAAATAGCCTACCTAACGATGATGGCAATTATACCTGTCAGGATCCGAATACCTTAGGAGGGGCTGATACTCCTTATACCTCAGGTAATTTGGGAAAAGGCTGGGATGAACTGGATCTGGTTCCTTTTCGCTTGATAGCAGAAAACGGCGATAGCGCTGGAGTCGTAACATATGACATTAGGGTTGCGGCTGATAACCAAGATAATGGCAATGCTGGCTACGATCAGATTGTTGATGTCCAGATCATCGGAGGTGGCCTCGACAATGACTTTTCCGATGCAAGCTGTACTTTGGTGAGCGTTGGCGCGCCTGTTGTGACAACTCAGGTGACCGGCGGTGCCGATGATGTTGTCTATCGCGAGCTGAGAATATCTCAGGGCCCAAATACCACCTGTGTCATTGACTGGGCAAACCGGCTGGCAATCGGGGCCAGTCAATATCCGGGCTCTTCTTTGCAGGCTTATGTTTTTGAGCAGGAAGGCTTCCAGCAAGGAAGAAGGACGATCACTATTGATGTCGACGAAAACCAAGCTTTTGGGGTTCGTAAGGACATGGCGGCAACCGTAGGCGACGGTATTGTTTGGAATATGACTAAGCAGGCGACGCCAACTACGCTGAACCTTGGCAATACCTGCGACACTACTCAGGATAACAGCGCTGAAGCCACCATTCGTGTTGAGTGGAGTGTGATACCGACATCGGGGGATGCAGTTCGTGTGGTGACTAACATTTATGTCGCCAACAATCTTTCAAGAGAGGTGGTGGTAGATATTACCGATGAGATCTTTGGTGATATTGGCGCGGGTGAAGAATCACTAGATGTTGCTACCTTCAATGGGGTGTCTGTCCCAGCCAATTCTGAAGTGTTCGTTACCCACACGTTTGAAGCGCCGTTGGGTGTATCTGGTTTGAATGATGTCGCGACAGCGACCTTCAAAGATCCCGCGTTACCGGGTGTCCCTGCCTTTCCTGGCCAGCCGTTAACCACACAATTTGACCTGGTCCAGGATGGTGCTGGTATCCAGCAGGTGAGTGGGGAGCTGACGACTGCAACAGTATCAGATACCGAGCGGTTGACTGGTACGGGGCTGAGCTATTTTGTCTCTCAAGTAACGGGAGCGACTGGTACTTTTTCAGGGAGTTATCAATTAAATACGCCACTGACACCGGCTGATCCCGATCTGGTGTGGACATCAGCGACGCAGCAACCGGGTGAGTGTACCGATCCAAACGGTTGTGCTGTTGGTTTTGTTGAATTTACCAAAACGATTTCGGCTGCGGCGGTTACCAGCACAACCGGCACTCTGGCGGACTGGGCGCTGCTAACAGCCTCGGATGGTACCATGGTTGAGAGTGGGACTGAGCAGTCACCGGTGCAAGTCACTGTGACCAGCTCGATTTTAGTCGACCTCGATGTTCGATTGACGGTGCCTGCCCTAGTTGCACCAAATACCTTGCAGTGTACAGTGGAAGTGAAAAACTCATCGAATGAGCTGATCGAGACGCTAACCTATGACTTCAACAGCCCAAACAATGATATTACACAGACCATTGATGATATCGCTCCGGACGTCTATACCGCAGAGGTAACCAGTTGCGGCACCTTGGTTGGCGAAACGGTCAAAATGGTTGATTTGACGCTCCCGGCTGAACCAACGCTGGACGATTGCTCAGGTCAGCTGGCATTTGTATTGGTTGAACCAGAGCCGCCGGCACCGGTGCTCGCCGCTGTTGATAAGATCACTATGCCAGCTGGCGAGGAAAATGGCTGGACGATGACGCTGAGGGGCCCGAATACCGGAGCGAATGGTATTGTGCTGGTTACCAGTGATTCGACACCTGGCGCCTATGAGGTTTTCCAGGGACAGGGCGGTGATTTTGAACTTGTCGCTGGGGACTATACGGTTACCGAGACGGCCCGCGAAGGCTGGGTGCAAACTGCAAGTTCCGGTTGTGAGTTCACGGTGACACTGCCTGAGGATGAGGGAACGACCAAGCAGTGCTCGTTTACCAATAAGAAGCTTGGGACTATTATCATTCACAAGCTAACCAAGCCGAAATACGGCACCGGTTTTAGCTTCTCGCAAAATATCGAGGGCAGTGATGACTTCATGCTCGACCATGGTCAGAGCAAAGTGTTTGAAGGTGTGATCCCTGGGAATTATCGAGTCACAGAAATTGACCCGGCGCCTGACTTTATGCTGGTTGATTTGGTTTGTACCGAGTCTGAAATGGCAAATACCCAAACCAATACCTTGAGTCGGCAGGTTGATATCGTTCTGGATCCTGGTGAGACCGTCGAGTGTACTTACACCAACCGCGAGAATGGTATGGTGAAAGTGAAGAAATTGACTAACGGTTATCCAACGGACGACGAGTGGAAGTTTACTTTGTCTGGCCCGGGCGTGAATACCTATATCGTTACACCGCCAAATATGTTTGACTTTGATGGAATTAAGCTGACACCTTACGAGAAGTACACCTTATGTGAAGTGGACATTCCCTACGGATGGCAGTCATTCTGGATGGTAGATATCAACGGCGATTATTATGTTGATGAAAAGCTGAGATTTGAAAACAGCAGCAATGACGCACCGATTGATTACTACCTCAAAGTCAGCAAGTTGTTCAACCCTGATTATGGAAATATGCAATCTATCTACGAGGATATGTCACTGTGTGTCAACTTTATGGTGAAACCAGGGCAAACCTTGTTCTTCCAGGTGGATAATAGGCAGGTTAAGAAAACAGAGCCGGTGGCTTGTTACGATAAGCCTATCTATGGTGGTTACCTGACCAGCGAGGACTTAGAGACGCATACCTATATGCTCGGTGGGTACCACGTAGATACTTGCGAAGAAGCCACGGAGGTACTGGATAAATATGCTTCATTTGGCAGTGCTGATTATTTGGCCGCTAAGTTGTTCAGCGCCAAACTGCATGAGCAATATGGGCTAACGAGCTGCCAACAGGCACAGACAGCCATGCAGAAGAGCCATTCTATGCTCGAGCAGTCTGGATACAGCAGCTATGGTTATCAACCAAGCCGTTGGAGTAGTTGGGATGCCAATAATCTGGTGCGGGAGCTCGATACCTATATGTCAGGTTATATGTGCCGATAACAGTTAGCATTGAGTGCTGAGCAATGGCCGAAGTGACAAATTCACTTTGGCCATTTTTTTGTGGCAGAGCAGCCCCTGTCAAAGGTATGACGGGGGCTGCTCTTGTTCCAGACTGAGTATGCACCCTAATTTGCATGTTATGTAAACGCAAATATCCCGCAGGGGTGATGTTAATCAATGTTTTGTCATATCGCTTTTGTGAATGTAAACCTTTGCTTTTATCTCATATAGTCATGCGGTAAAGTCGCTGCGGGTGAAGTGATAGTATTATTACCAAACAAGCTTTTAAAGTTTCCGTTGGTGATAATTGATATGCTAATGGATTACAAAAAAACAAACACGTTTGGGCAACTGAGTGGTAAAGAGCTGTTTGAGGCTGTCGGCAAGAGTTTGTATGGCGCTTTTGCTGTCGATAATGTCATTATTGGCTCGGTAAGCGATGATAGTGAGGGGCTAGAGATCCTTTCGACTTGCTATCAAGGTAAATTTGGCGAACCAAGTTATCTCTCCTTAGCGGAAGTGCCTGAAGCTGAAGTCGTCAAGCAGGGGACTCTCTTTATTGTCTCAGAGACTTTAAAAAAACAATATCCTCGCTATTCACACCGGCATGCTGGATTGGCCGCAACCTATATTGGTATTCCCCTGTTTGCACGCAATCGTCAATTGGTTGGTGTGCTCTCTTGCCTATTTCAAAATCCCTTCAATTGCGTGGATGCGCTACAGGCGTATTGCGATACGTTTTTAACCTACCTCGGCCAAGAGGTCGGCTATGAAACCCTATTGCAGCGCCAGGTGAAATTACGGTGGCAGCTAGAGGAAGGGCAGCGAGTCGCAAAGGTAGGTAGTTGGGTGTGGAAGCTCCAAGAGCAGCACTTCGAGTGGAGTAAAGAAGTTTATCGTATTTATGACTTCAAAGATGAATCGGTCAAACCCACGCTGTCATTGCTATCAGAGCTAATCCATCCTGAAGATCGTGAATGGGTGCTCGATACCCTTCATCGTTCAATTGAGAGTGATGGTGTCAATTACAACTTGGTACACCGGGTGCTGCTGCGGGATGGCAGTATTCGGTATCTGCGTAAGCGGGCTGAAGTATTGCGAGACAGCAGTGGCAAAGCCGTAGAAATACGCGGTACGGTCCATGATGTCACCGATGTCTACCAAATCTCAGCCAAACTGAATAAAGCTTCCCGTCAACTTACAACGACGTTCAATTCCGTGGAAGAAGGGATTTGGGAGTTTGATCTTGAGCGCAAGGAGTTTGCCACATCGGCCAAATTCTGGCACATATTAGGCCGAGAGAAACCGATAGCGGGTAATGATCTCGACATCTGGCTATCCTGCATTGTTGAGGAGGATAGGAAAGAAGGGATTGACTATTTCGACCGTTTTATCCAGCAGCAACATGCCTCGGTATTTCAGTTTGAGTTTCGGGTTAAGCCGAGTAGCCGAATAGCCCTTGACGGTAATGAATGTTGGTTAACGGTAAAAGGCAGTATTGTTGCCCGAGATGAAAACGGTAGGCCAACTAAAGTCGCAGGTATTCAGCGAGATATCACTCATTCAGTGGAAGCCAAGCGTCAGCTTGATCGTGCACAGGTGGTTTTTGATAATACGTCAGAATGTATCTTGATCACAGATAAAGACAACAAAATTATTTCGGTCAATCGCGCATTCGAAGAAACGACGGGGTACCGGGAAAAAGAGCTGCTAGGCCTGTCGCCCAATGTCTTGTCATCAGGGATCCATGACGACAAATACTATCAGTTCCTGTGGCATAACCTGAACCATTATGGTCATTGGAAAGGCGAAGTGTGGAATCGGCGCAAAAATGGCGAGATCTACCCGGAAGAAATTTCGATCAATGTGATCCGTGACGACAATGAAGAGATCATTAATTACGTGGCGGTGTTCCGCGATATTAGCCATTGGAAGAAAGCGGAAGAGCAACTGACCTTCTTTGCCTACAAGGATCCGCTGACCGGTCTTGTGAACCGCCGAAGTTTCGTGAAAAGGGTGAAACAGCATATCGCATCCATTGACGACAAGCGTGGCCAGGCGTTTTCGTTGCTGTTTATTGATATGGATGACTTCAAGTCGCTCAATGATCTATATGGCCATGACTTTGGCGATAAGGTGTTGGTTCATATTGCCAGTTGCCTCAAGCGGGAGTTGCCGGTTGCCGATGATATCTGCCGCTATGGTGGTGATGAATTTTGTGTCCTGTTGCCAGAAACGACGTCCGGAGCGGCAAGAGTGTGGGGGCAACGGGTTGTTGATAGTGTGGCAGAAGCCTTTGTACTAGATGATATTGAGGTCAATACCACTGTCAGTATTGGTATTTCGACGTATCCAGAAAGTGGGGAAACACATACCGAACTGCTAAAGAACGCCGACTACGCTATGTATAACATGAAGGGGCAGGGACGAAATGGGGTCTGCCAGTATGATGGCGCATTACAGTCGGATTATATCGACAAGTTGAAAATGCGCGATCGTCTCAAGAAGGCGATCTCCGATGAATTGCTGACGGTCTATTACCAACCGGTTGTGGATGCTCGCACAGGGAAGATTAGTCGCTTTGAAGCCTTGGTGAGGTGGACGGACGAGGTCGAGGGCAATATTTCTCCGGCCGAGTTTATTCCCGTTGCAGAGCGCTATGGCTTGATAAGATCGTTGGGAGATTTTGTTTTACACCAGGTGTGCCATGATCTGAAACAGTTACACCTGGCCGGTTTTGCTGATGTGAGTATCAGCATCAACCGTTCGGTCAAGGAATTTATCAGTAGCAATGGCCTACCGCCAATTTGGGATACCATTGAATCTTATGCCCTGCCGCTGAAGTCCATCATTGTAGAGATCACCGAATCGACAGCCTCTAGCGAAAGTAGTGACATCCAGTCACTGCTTGCATCGTTTAAACAAAAGGGGATCGAGATCGCCCTTGACGATTTCGGGACCGGCTACTCATCACTGAGCTCGGTGGTCGAGCTCAGGCCGAATATCATCAAAATCGACCGCAGCTTTATCGAGGGGATCGACAAGCAGGATAACCGTACGCTGGTGTCCTTGATTATCGACTTAAGTCATAAGCTAGGGATACAAGTCGTCGCCGAAGGGGTCGAAACACGCAAGCAGCTGGAGATTTTACGGGAAATGAACTGCCATTTTGTCCAAGGTTTCTTTTATAGCCCGGCCGTACCGCTGGCAAGCTGTATTTCAATCCTCGAAGCACAGTTGTAAGTGAAAGAGCCTGCCAAGCGGGCCTGTCAGTAAACTTGGCTTGGATTTGATGGGCTTAACTGGGTAAGATGTCGGTCTTGTTGTTCGCGGAGTAAGCCCATGCAGGCAGTTTGTTTTGATTTTGATGGCACTTTGGTTGATTCAGAAATTTTCCACGCTGAGAATTGGAGCCAATACCTTTCGGGTTTGAATATCGACATATCAGCACATGATTTTCTTGTCGATTTTGCCGGCGTGCCATGGGAAATTGTCGCCAATCATTTTTCTTCTGTTGCTAATTTACCGCATACCGCTGCTGCCGTTGTGTCGGATATGGAACGGCTGACCTACAAAGCTATTATAGAAAGAGGGATCCCGGCTAAGCAGGGGGCGTTAGAGCTGATTAAGTCGCTGCATGGGTCGCGGCCATTAGCTGTGGTTACGGGTTCGCCGAGGAATTATGTCGAGGGGATGTTGGCTCATCTGGGGTGGCTGCATTATTTTGATCATGTTTTCTGTGGAGAAGATGTCAAGAATAATAAGCCAGCCCCCGAGATTTACCAATTAGCCTGCCGGACCTTGGGTATAGCGGAAAACCAGGCAGTTGCGATCGAAGATAGCCAAACAGGGGCGCAATCGGCTTACACTGCTGGTCTTAGGCTGGTTGTGGTCAATGATTTACACCCTGTTGGCCAAGACTTGACGCCGTACCGCTACGACAACCTGCTTGAAGCACAGGCGCAGCAAGCGAGCTGGCTCGTTGCATCATAGTTTTGCCTTTGCTTGTGAGCGAGCCAAGTCTTTTGAAGTAACTTGGCACGCTAGGCAAAGAAATTCAGTTTTAGTCAATGGGCCAAGATAAAGGGTCAGAGAAAGGCATTGTTATGCAAGATGAAGAAATCATGACCGGGGAGATGCTGGTCGAAACGGTAGAAAACCAACTGGAAGAAGGTAACCCTATCAAGGTGAAAGAAACCCTGATGCGCTTGATGATGACAGGTACACCGAGAGAGGAGGCAATTGAGATGATTGCCTGCGCATTATCGGTGGAAGTGTTTGATGTTGCCAAAAATGGCGGTAGCTTCGATTTGAAACGATACAGTGAAAATTTGAACGCCCTGCCGGATATGCCTTGGGAGTTTGAAGAATAACCTTTGGTTACGCTCACAAAAAAGCCGCTTTTTAGCGGCTTTTTTGTTGCCTAAATGTTTTTTATTTGTTCTGGTGCGCGTGAGGTGGTGGTGGGGGCGTTGTCCAATGCGGATAAAAGAAATAGAGAAAAATGTTGCGGGTGACAGCTTCTATGTCTCTTTTTTTGCATTAAACACTTGAAAACAACAAAAAATGTGAGTTTTTCCTCGTGCCACTGTAGTGTTTATGTCTACATAAGCATTATGTTGCTGGTGGAAAAGGCTGGTTTTTGCTTTAAAGTTAGTAAACTGGTCTGGTTTGTTGTTGTTTGTTGGTTTTTTCTTGTGTGACACAGCTCAAAAACAGTCTCTTGTGCTGGTTGATAATAAAATGTCAGTGTGATTTGTTGGTTTTAAGTTAAAAAATGGTCGCACATTCCAAGGTTTTTTCTTTATTGTGTATATATCTTTTAACGAGGCAGCAAGGAAACAAAAGATGATTATTGGTGTACCTAAGGAAATCAAAGTTCACGAATACCGTGTGGGTATGGTGCCAGCTTCAGTCAGCGAAGCCGTTGCCCATGGACATAAGGTATACGTAGAGACCAATGCTGGTGCTGGTATCGGCTTTACCGATCAGGACTACATTGAAGCAGGTGCCCAGATTCTGCCCACCGCCGAAGCGGTATTTGCAGAATCAGAAATGATTGTAAAGGTTAAGGAGCCACAAGCCGTAGAACGTGCAATGCTTCGTGAAGGCCAAATCCTATTTACTTACCTTCACCTTGCGCCAGACCCAGAGCAGACGCATGACCTTATCAACAGCAAGGCTGTGTGCATCGCTTATGAAACAGTAACCGACGATAAAGGCCGCCTACCACTATTGGCTCCTATGTCAGAAGTTGCGGGCCGTATGTCTATTCAGGCCGGTGCGCAAGCACTTGAGAAATCAAGAGGCGGCCGCGGTATGCTACTTGCCGGTGTACCGGGTGTTGAGCCAGCGAAAGTGGTTATTATCGGTGGCGGTGTAGTGGGTGCCAATGCGGCACAAATGGCGGTGGGCATGCGTGCCGACGTGGTTGTGCTAGACCGCAACATCGATGTGTTGCGCCAGCTAGATGCTCAATTTGGTGGCACTGTACAGTGTGTATACTCAACCAAAGATGCGATTGAAAAACACGTCTTGGAAGCTGATCTTGTTGTTGGTGGGGTATTGGTTGCCGGTGCCGCCGCACCGAAACTGGTTACCGCCGAAATGATCAAGAAGATGAAGCCTGGTGCTGCTATTGTAGACGTTGCAATCGACCAGGGTGGCTGTGTCGAAACGTCGCACGCAACGACTCACAGCGACCCGACTTACATCGTAGACGATGTGGTTCACTACTGTGTGGCTAATATGCCAGGTGCGGTTGCTCGTACATCGACATTCGCATTGAACAACGTGACTCTGCCTTACATCCTTAAGCTGGCAGACAAAGGCTACAAAGCCGCGTTGCAAGAAGACAAGCACCTGTTGAACGGCCTGAATGTATACCGTGGCCAGATCACCTGCGAAGAAGTGTCGGATGCACTGGATCTCCCATACATCGCGCCAGAGAAAGCGCTAGCGTAATTTAAACCCGACTGACATTAAATCCCTGCCTAGGCAGGGATTTTTTTTACTTATAATCGTTAGACACCGATACGAATATTCTAATCTATGAATATTATCTGCCTTGCTAAATGGATGATTGATCTACTGAAGGTTTAATCGGTATGAATAATAATTTAGGCATTGATGTAATAATTAATGACTCATAAAAACAACACCTTAAATAAAACATCAAATGAGCTTAGATATTATGCCAATATAAATATACCCAAGTTACTTCAAGATGCAGGAATGGCATTCCCTTTTAAAAAGCTGCTGTTTATTAAACGATAATACAGGATAATTTAATTAAGCGTGTGCGTAGATAACGCTGCCGCCCTTAATGGTATCGATAATTTCGCGCGATAGTTCAGTCGGCAGTGCAGGACATCCCCAGCTACGGCCTAGATAGCCGTGACGGTTAATGAAAGATCTCGTCGCATAATCAGCACCGTGGATGACAATGTAACGGCGTCTGGCATTGTCGTTGACACCCGGTGTCAGGCCGTCAAGGCGAAGTGAGTAACCATTACCGCCATAGTAGGTGGTATCAGTGATAAAGGTCCCCAGGGACGTCTGGCGCGAGTTGACGGTGTTTGAGAACTTAGTGGCATTTTTACCACCACTGTTTACGCCGTGTGAGACGAAAGTGCGGTAGAGTAGCTTGTTGCGCTGTAAGTCAACAACAAAGAAGCGTTCCTTGGTTGACGGAAGGCTGTAGTCAATGATCGTCAGAACAGGTTTTTTACGACCCTTAGTATTATAATAGGCCTCGTAAGCTTCTTTAAATACTTGATAGTTAATAACTCCATTTAACTTTGCTTTATTATATATGTCCTTAACCAAGATGTCTGCTTGCAGATTTTTAGAGTAAGGCTGGCTTGTAATTACACTG
This sequence comes from Photobacterium gaetbulicola Gung47, assembly GCA_000940995.1. NCBI lineage: Bacteria > Pseudomonadati > Pseudomonadota > Gammaproteobacteria > Vibrionales > Vibrionaceae > Photobacterium > Photobacterium gaetbulicola. Next base: position 2,639,706 of record CP005974.1, on the reverse strand, counting down.
GCGGTGGCCTGCAGTGGCAGTAGAAACAGTGCCATTGCAAATAGTACGGTTAGTTTTTTCATTGTCCCTGTAAAATGTTCAATTATGTCGATAAGGTTGATTGAGCCTGACTCTAACACATAAAAGTGAGTAATTGACGTGGTGGAAGGGAATGTTGGCAAGAGGTTGAAAAGCAAAAAAATCCTGTTTTATTGTGGTGTTTTTCTCAAAAAATAATTAATTACAAGTAATTAAAAGCAATTGTCATTTTTATATGAAATTTTGTCCAAAAGAGGAAAGATCCTGTCAAATTATCCAGTGTTACAATTGCAACAGAGATAATTTATTGTTTGATAAAGTCAAATGTGATGTCATATTTTGAAAACAAAGAAATGTTAGCCTTTTGACTGTTTGGTTGAAAATTGAGCGCTTTATCGCATTTTTTTACTTGTGAGAGGGAAGAGTTCGCGTCAATGCGCAGTGGTCTTCATCATCTTTAGGCTGATTTTTTCATTTATCTTTCATTTATGAGGTTAGGATCTTACTGTTTTTGCATCGATTTGATTGATTAATGCGCAGGTTTGCCCCTGCGCATCATATCTGTATTGAAGTGGTTAAATTGTACACACTACGGCCCAGCTACCGTCACTGCCCGGTGTTGAGTTGCTCCACCAGTTGGCTTGGTAAACGACGCCGTTGTAGATGATTTTATCGCCTTGGTTGGCATGGCTCGGGTTGCCAGCCCAATCAGTCTGTGGCCAGTTAGGGTAGGTGTTGATACCCGTCGTATCACAGGTCCCGTCGCCACCACCGCTACCGTCGCCGATAGAGCCTAGTGGTAAGTCGGGTTGTTCGAACTTAAATGCGAAGTCCTTGCCTCCAATGCTGACACTATAGTTGGCCGGGCCTGATATCGGCAGGTAGTAAACCATATCGAGCTCGTACGTACCGCCGGCAGGAAGACTTTTCCAGCTAGGCAAGGTGAAGGCAACTCGGTGCATTACACCTTCCAAGCCTCCAATGTTGTTGGCCCGGGTATGGCCCGATGCGATGACCGTTAAGCCGCCACCAGATTGATCTTTGGCGTTATCAGGTGATGAGGTTGGAATATCAAACTGGAATTCAGTTCCGCCCGGTATATCTTGGCCAGTGTTGTTGGTGAAGGTGAGTTTTGGGTTGATAGGGTAGTTCTGATCACCAACCTTGAAGCCCGATACGTCAACGGCAATATCCAGTGCTTCTGTAGGAATCGCGCCTGTGGCAATTTTATTGCCATAAGGCGTGGCTGCTTTGAATTTCTCGTAAATGGCCTTGGTCATGGTATTACCCATGTGGTATTCGCCATTGCCTGTCTGACAAGCATTTTCTGTTGTGTCCACAGTCGTGCGGTTGCCATTAGCATCGAGTAGGTAGCAGTTATAGTCGCCCGCCAGCTCCCAGAACATGATCCCGCCGATCTCTTTGTCGACTACATAATCGGCTTTGACATTGATGGATGCCTTATCTTCCGTAGATAGGAAGACTTGCTTGTCGGCATTCCACAGCCAAGGAGCTACAGCAACGTTATCATAGTGGCGAGTGTACGTACCAACCAGCTGGTGATCAGGGTTGTTCGTCGGGTCGAGATTGTACGCTGTGCTATAGCTGCCAAAGATACCTTGGGCAAGGTTCATGGCATGCCACATTGGGTTTGAACCAGCGCCCATTTCCTCGCCGGCAGCGTTCTTGTCGTGCCACAAATTATCGATACCAACGGCACCATTGCCACAGTTGTTTTTCTCGCCTTCGCCAGTTCCAGGGGCACATAATGATTGGTTAGGTAGGGCTGCACGGCCCCAAAGCCCATTTTCACCGCCGGTTACCCCCTGCCAGCCACGGGTATAGTAAGGTACCCCAATATTAATACGTCCAGCAGGCATCGAGCCACGGAAGTAGTGATAGGCCCAGTCCGTGTTTAGGTAGCCAATACCGCCATAAGCGGCAGTATCATAGACGTTCCACTGTGCAAGCTCCGAGTCTTTTCCTGTGTCGAATAGGGCGGCATTGTGGCCGACATGGTCATTCCATGCGCCGTGTAAGTCATAGGACATGATATTGACATAGTCGAGGTATTTAGTGACATCAAAGTCCTCCATACCGCGCAGCAGGTAGCCCGAAGAGGGAGCGGCGATAGTCAGCATATAGTGGATGCCGTCTTGAGCTGAAGCCTGATCCAGTTTTTGACGAAGTACTTTCATTAGCTCTTGATACGATGCCCATAGGTAGGCACGTCGGGGCTCCATGAAGGCTTTATCATCAGGGTTACCGGCACCAGCCATCGAGGTTGGGTATTCATAGTCGATGTCCAGGCCATCGAATTGATATTGGCGCATCATCGCGACTGCCGAAGTGGCAAACTTCTCAATGCCGGCGTGGTTGATTGTGCCATCTGCATTGGTAGTCATGGTATAGAACCCGCCATCGGCAACTCGGTTGCCGTTAGCGTCAAAGTGGCCACCGGTTTCTGCCCAGCCACCGATAGAAATCAGAGTCTTAACATCGTGCTTCTTTTTGTAGGTAGCGAGTGCGCCAAAGTGTCCCTTGAAGCCGAGGGTTGGATCAATTTCCACTCCTGGCCACTCTTTGCCAGTTGCCGGGTTGGCGGGATCAGTTACATCGCCAACATTGACCTTGCCGTCGCTGCCGATACTAACAAAGGCGTAGTTAATATGGGTTAACTGCTGCCAAGGAATATCACTGACCAAGTAAGCGGCCTGTGGGTCATCGCCACTGCGCCAGCTAGTGAAATACCCTATGACTCGGCGAGGGTGATCAGCCCCCATGATCTCGCGGCCATTTTCATCATAAATGGTGCAATAGGGGACGTTAATATCGGGTGTTTGGTACAAGCCGTCGGGACGGCAGTTTGGTCCGTCGATGCTCGCTAGGCTTGACGCGATGGGAGTCATTGCTGCAATGGCATTGAAAGCCGCCATACACGAAACAGCGAGGGTGCTGAGTTTGAGTATTCGAGTTATCGCTTGTCCTTGTTTCAGATGTTTCATTGAAAATTCCTTACTTGTTGACACGCATTAATTGAATTTGTAGGCGGCATCTAGCTCTTATGTTGCGCCGTGAAAAAAGTATAAAAGGAATGTTGGAAGGGATGTGCTAAATTGTTGATTTTTTCGTGTCACTTCGCAGTGTGTTGCTTTTATTTTGAAATGTTCAAGAGCTTAATTTGCACCGTGAACCGATAATGGTGAAATTTATGTCGCTTTAGAGACGAAAGCGGAAAGAACGAATGACGTATTCCAGGTCTGAAATTAGGTACCAGATGGTCTTGCTGCCGAAAGGTTTCAACCGATAAATGCTGATTGTCGGAGAGGCGGTATTTGGGGGGAGTATTGGTGATGCCAGTGTAGAAAAAAGAGCCCGAAGGCTCTTTTTGCAAGATTACTCTTGGTTGATTTTTGCTTTGAAGCGCTCACGTGTTGCTTCATCAGCTTGTTCATACCAGTAATTAAGCATGTTTTCAGCCACATTACGTGTCTGCTGCGGGTCAACAGGTGGCTTAGGTGACGTCCCTGCCGGTTGAGCGGTCGCCGGAAGTGTCACTGGTACTGCCGTTGTTGCTGCAGCAACCGCAGCTGCTTTGCCTGACTGGTTGTAAACGGCAACTTCTTTTTCAAAGTCACGGCCAAACTGAATGCCTGACTTAATCAGCTTATCTTGTTCAAAGCTGATTTTTTCGCCGTCGGCTGCAATCAGGGCCAACTGCGGAGATCTTTCAAATTTACGTGCATCTTGTCCGGTACGCAGCTTTGGCAGATCGAGTTTCAATGTTGTGTCGCTGGCCTCGAACTTAACAATGATAACCTCTGATTTGAATAGGTAATCATCGCCATTTTCACGCAGCGAGTCGATATACCTGAATGCAAACTGGTTGACACCATTGGGTAGCGTTAACGTGTCGTTGCCGTCTTGCTCAACACCATTAACCACAACAAGATCCGCGGGATAAGGGAGTTCAAGTTTAACATCAGCAAGAGAGGAGAAGCTAATGCCGCAAGCTGCAATAGCCATTAACGCTGTACGAAATTTCATAGCGGTTCCTTGAAAAACAATGTCCGAAATAAGAGGTTTTTTATCGGTATTCTCCTAGCAGTTTGTCGCTAGGTAGCTGAATAAGGGCTGAATACTGACTTTGATGCCCATTTTTATACCTAAGTAAACTCGCTGAATCCAGCAATTTGAAATCACTTGGGTATAATGTCCGCGAATATAACACTTTGTTAGACGTAATGCTTATACATAGCTTACGTTTCTTATGGATAGCACAATACAATGGATATGTCGTTATTACAGGCGAGCCTGCTGATCGGAACCGGTTTTCTGGCAGGGATCATCAATACCTTAGCCGGCGGCGGCTCTAACCTAACACTTCCTGCTTTAATGGTAATGGGGATGCCCGCTGAGGTGGCAAATGCAACCAATCGGGTGGGGGTAGCCGTACAAGGCTTGACGGCTCTGATCGGTTTTCGTCGTCACGGCAAGCTGGAAACATCGGATACACCAGCCATATTGCTGCCGACAATCATTGGTGGCTTATTGGGGGCTGTAGGGGCTGCTTATGCCCCTTCGACGTGGATAAAGCCATTGCTGCTGGGCACCATGCTGACAATGGCACTGGTCATTTTAATTCGCCCGGCGATCGTTGCACCGCCTGCGGGGACGGAACCCAAAAAAGTTAAAGATACCCCTAGTTCATGGTGGGGGCTGGGTTTGGCTGGCTTCTATGGCGGTTTTGTCCAAGCCGGGGTCGGGTTTGTATTGCTGGCGGCGCTCGCAGGGACACTTCGCTATGATCTGGTGCGTGCGAATGCATTGAAAATGCTATGTGCGCTGGCTTTTACACTCGTGGCTTTGGTGCTGTTCATTATGGAAGATCTGGTGTTGTGGGGACCAGGCTTGATCCTCGCGGCAGGGACGATGGTGGGCTCCCATATTGCTGTAAAAATGGCGATTTCAGCCCGGCCAGAAACACTGAAATGGTTCCTGTTCGTGATGACACTATGTGGTTCTGCTGCCGCGATGCTATCCGGTTAGGCAATGCACCGAGCCTCTAGCGCCCTATGGCAATAGGCGATGGATAAATAAAAGCCAGCAAATTATTACTGCTGGCTTTTGGGGCTGATAGCTCAAGAGCAAGATATGTGTTACTTCACGTAACAGGCAAAACCTTTGAGGTAGAAGCCTTCAGGGTAAGCACTGTCTAGAGGGTGATCGGCCGCTTGGCTGAAGCGCTCGATAAACTGTACTTCACGGTTGGCATCCAAAGCTGCGTCGGCAATGATCTTCTGGAACAAGTTGTTATCCATCAGGCCTGAGCAAGAGTAGGTCAGCAGGGTACCGCCAGGCTTCAGGATCTGCATCGCCAGCATATTGATGTCCTTGTAGCCACGGCATGCGCCGACCAGCTGAGATTTAGACTCGGCAAACTTCGGTGGATCCATGATAACAACATCAAACAGCTCGCCACGCTCGCGGTATTCGCGCAGCAGCTTGAACACATCGGCATTGAGGAATTCGGCATTCTCAAGCGGGTAGCCGTTGGCCTCGGCATTCATACGTGCCGTATCAAGAGCCGGCTGGGAGACATCAACATTGACTACTTGGCTGGCACCGCCTTTTAGGGCATAAAGGCCGAATCCGCCGGTATAACAGAAACAGTTAAGTACGCGCTTGCCGTTGACATATTTAACTGCTGCTTCGCGGCTGTCGCGCTGGTCTAGGTAAAAGCCGGTTTTGTGGCCACCCACGATATCGACATTGATCTTGACGCCATTCTCTTCGATGGTGACAAATTTCGGCGGCTCTTCACCGGACAGTACACCGGTACGCTGCTTAAGACCTTCTTTCTTGCGCACTGATACATCAGAGCGCTCGTACACGCTACATTCTGGGTAGCAAATGTTGAGGGCCTCAACCAAGGCGTCTTTTTGCGCCTCGGCACCAGCGCTTAGCAGCTGGCACACAAGGAAGTTCTGGTAGCGGTCGATCGTAATACCAGGCAAGCCATCTGACTCAGCGGCAATCAAGCGGTAACCGGTCAGGCCGTCACGGGCGGCAAGAATGTCACGTAAACCTTGGGCGGTTTTCAGGCGGTTGACGAAGAAATCCACATCGATTTTTTCGCTACGGTCAAAGGTCCATACTCGAACGCGAATTTGAGATTGCGGAGAAAAAGCACCGCGTGCTAACCACTCACCTTTGTGGTCGAAGATATCAACGGTTTCGCCAAGCGATGGCTTGCCTTCGACCCGCTGAATCCCGCGCGAGAAGACCCATGGATGGCGGCGGCGAAGTGATTTTTCACGGCCTTTAACCAGATAAATTGAAGCTGTCATGACTTGCCCAGTATGGAGTAAGGAATGGGGGCGTATTATGTTGTCGAAACCACATAAAATCAAATTTATATAGCCAAGCAACTTCAGGGTGGTGGTTGAGCGGGTATGACTTAGATATAGTTAAAGGCAGTGCCGGTGATTGGCACTGCCTGGTGGCTAGGGATTAGACTTTTAGGCCTTGCATTAGTGATTCCAACGCCTCAGCTTGCTTATTGAGTTGTTCAATGTCGCTGGCGGAAGCATTGATCGCACCGCAGATTTGATGGGACTGGCTTCGCACCTGCTCGACATTGCTCGCAATGTTATCGGCTACGGCTCCTTGTTGCTCGGCGGCGGCGGCAATTTCGGTACTGCGATCAGAGATATGCTGGTTACGCTCGGTGAGATGTGATATTTCATTGTCGACTGAGCTCATCAAAGCTTCACTGTTTTGTGTATTGTCGACCGTATTTTGCATAACGGCCATCAATTTTCGGCTATTTTGCTGTAGCGCCTCGATCATCTGCTGAATTTCGACGGTGGCACTCTGGGTCCGGCCTGCCAAAGTGCGAACTTCATCGGCAACGACGGCAAAGCCTCGCCCTTGCTCGCCAGCTCGGGCAGCTTCAATGGCGGCGTTCAACGCTAGGAGGTTGGTTTGTTCTGAAATGCCATTGATGGTGGTGACCACATCGTCGATTTTGGCAGCGTTGGTATCCAGCTCGGCAACGGCATCCGCCGCTTGGCTGATCTCCTCGCTAAGGTGGCTGATAGCGTTGCGCGTTTGGTTGACTTGGGCACGGCCTTGCTCAGACACTTGTTGTGCTTCGCGTGTTTGCTCCGAGGTTTGGTGGGCATGGGACGCGACTTCGCGGATAGAGGTTGCCATCTCTTCGGTCGCACTGGCTAGGGAGTCAAGGTGCTGCTGCTGCGAGGATGACAGCTGCTCGCTGCCTTGGCTGCGCTGGCGCAAGCTGCTGCTGATCTGTTGCATCAGCGCAATGGCTTGCTGGGTAGCCTGAACCAGTTGCTGCTCCCGCTCGCTAACCCGATCGATAGTAATGGCAATGGTGCTGAATTCATCCCGAACCTTGAAGAAGTTCATGCGATTGGTTAAGTCACCATCGGCAAGGCTTTGCAGCGCCTTGTTGGTGGTAAACATGGCACCGCCAATGAAGGTCATGATGTAGTACACCGCAGCCAGCGTGACCAGCAGGATACTTGCCATTACCGTCCATTGGCCTGTGGTGACGTGGCCAAATAGCCCGGCAGCGGTGTCGGATGAAATGGTGTAGTTCATGTTGCTGACAAAGGCGGAGATATCCCCCTGGCCTACATGGAGGTTAGTGTTGGTGAGCAGCCGCTGGGCATCGGTTTGGCTAATTTGCTGCTGTGACAACAGGGACGCGGTGGTTTCTAGTTGCTGAGTCGTGATTTCAATACGTTGCTGGCTGGCACTATCGGCTAATATAGTAGCGACGCTGATTAGTGCGATAACGGGCAGCAGGAACAACAAGTAGAATTTTTCCTGTAGGGTGATATGGATTAAGTAGCGGTCGATCCATCTAAAGGCGACTTCTTTCATATTAATTCCTAAATCAGAAGCTTATAGCATTATATTTTGCGAGTATTTTATTGTTATCGTTTTGAGAGTAGGAAGCTTGAGGTGATTTATGTCACAAATTTGTGTAAAGGCACTAATAACCGGTATGGTTCAAGGGGTTGGCTTCAGGTTTCATACCGCCCATGAAGGGCTGAAATGCGGCTTGACCGGATACGCGAAGAACTTACCGGATGGCAGTGTGGAAGTAATGGCATGCGGGCCAGAAGAACAGGTAAAACAGCTGCTTGGTTGGCTGGAGACAGGGCCAAGAACGTCCAGTGTCTATAATGTGGCGTGGGAACAAATCGACTGGCGTCACTACGACGGCTTTGAAATTATGTAGTTTATTCTGCTGGGACTGGCGTTAGTCGCGCATCGCGGCAACAAAAGGCGAGTGGAGGTCACCCGCATTTTGTCAGTGAATGGATCGTAATTGATTCGCTGAGCGATTAGATACACTTCACGGGTTTTGGCAGGCCTGCCAGTTTGGTTGCTTGCTTTGCCGGACCTTTCGGGAAAAGCTTGTACAGGTAGCGTGAACTGCCTTTCTCTTCGCCGTATTTTTTTGCCATTGCCTTGACCAGCATTCTTATAGCCGGAGATGTATTGAATTCTTGATAGAATTCACGAACAAAACGCACCACTTCCCAATGGGCTTCGGTCAGTGTGATACCTTCTTCATCAGCCAGTACAGGGACCAGAGCCTCACACCAGTCGCTGGTGTTTTTTAGGTAACCGTGAGCGTCGGTTTCTATTTGTTTACCTTCAAATTCAAGCATGTTTGCCTCGCATATAGAACGGCCAAAGCATAGTGATATTCAAGGTTGGCTGCAAGGTTACGGCTATAAAAAAAGCGCCTTGCGGCGCTTTTTCGTCATTTCGATGAACGAAGCTATGATTAGTCGTTACTGCCCATTACGCCTAGGATTTGCAGCAGGCTCAGGAACAGGTTGTAGATAGAAACATACAGCGTCACTGTTGCTGAGATGTAGTTTGTTTCACCACCACGAACAATGTTCTGGGTTGTTAGCAGGATAGCTGCTGATGAGAACAGCACGAACATACCACTGATCGCCAGTGACAGCATAGGCAGCTGGAGGAAGATGTTGGCAATCACCGCAACGATGATGGCAACAAAGCCCGCCATTAGCATACCGCCAAGGAAAGAAAGATCACGCTTGGTGGTTAGCGCGTAGGCCGAACAGGCCATAAAGGTCAGTGCCGTACCGCCGAGTGCTGGAACGATAGCATGGCCTAGGCCTGCACCCACGTACATGTTAAGAATCGGCCCTAGGGTGTAGCCCATGAAGCCTGTTAGCGCGAAGGTAAAGACGATACCCATACCGCTGTTTCGGTTTTTCTCAGTCAGGAACATCAGACCGTAGAAGCCAACCAGTGTGATGATCAAGCCCGGGTGAGGTAGATTCATCGCCATTGCAAAACCTGCCACGACAGCTGACCATACAAGCGTTAGAGACAGAAGAAAATAAGTGTTACGTAGAACCTTGTTTGTAGAAAGTACGCTTTCGTAAGCTGTGCCACGATTGACAATACGATCGTTCATAAATAGTCCCCTCAGGGTTAGATATGTGATTGCTAATGTAAGTGTATATTGGGGCTTTTCATCGTTATTGCAAGCCGTCTATCAAATTAATGTGGCTGCCCCCAAACAATAACCGTCAGTGTAACGGTATGACCTGAATGATACTTAACAATTCCTTATCTTTGTGGTCGAAGTTGTAAATGAATGTTACAGCACATTCTTGCTGCGCCTCAATAAGTGAGTGTTTAATATACGCTTTAATGCAGTATTTGGTTCAAGAACAGCTGTGTCCGATCGGATTGTGGGTTATCGAAAAATGCTTGTGGGGTGTTTTCCTCAATAATTTCGCCCATGTCCATGAAGATCACCCGATCGGCAACCTGGCGGGCAAATCCCATTTCGTGGGTGACGCAAATCATCGTCATTCCTTCATTGGCAAGTTCAACCATGACATCCAGTACTTCCCTGACCATTTCAGGATCGAGTGCTGAGGTCGGCTCGTCGAATAGCATGACTTGCGGCGTCATACATAGGGAGCGGGCGATGGCGACGCGCTGCTGCTGGCCGCCGGAAAGCTGCCCGGGGTATTTGTTGGCTTGTTCGGGGATCTTTACCCGTTCCAAGTATTGCATGGCGATTTGCTCGGCCTCTTTCTGCGGCATTTTCTTCACCCAAATAGGGGCCAAGGTACAGTTTTCGAGAACGGTGAGGTGGGGAAAGAGGTTGAAGTGCTGGAAGCACATGCCCACTTCGCGTCGAACAAGCTCAATGTTTTTCAGATCGCTGGTCAGCTCGTTGCCAGCGACAATAATCTGCCCTTGCTGGTGCTCTTCCAAACGGTTGATACAGCGGATAAGCGTTGATTTTCCTGAGCCTGACGGGCCGCAGATAACGATTTTTTCGCCTTTTTTGACCGTGAGGTTAATGTCTTTGAGGACATGGAAATCACCGTACCATTTATTTACTTCGGTCATGGTGATCATAGCTGCATGGCCAAGTGAGTTGTTTACACTGTTATCGCGTTGCGTATTGTCTGTCATATTATCCCTCTTTATGACCTAGCGCTTATGACCGGTATGGAGTTTGTTTTCCAGATAAATGCTGTATCTCGACATACCAAAGCAGAAGATCCAGAACACCAGCGCCACGAAGACATAGCTTTCTGTCGCGAAGCCCAGCCACTTGGGATCGGTGTTGGCAGCTTGCCCGATCCCAAGGACATCGAACATGCCGATAATGAGCACTAGGCTGGTATCTTTGAAAAGGCCGATGAAGGTGTTGACGATGGCCGGAATACTGATTTTCAGTGCTTGTGGCAAAACGATCAAAGACATCTTCTTCCAATAGCCAAGCCCCAGCGCATCTGCTGCTTCATATTGTCCGGAGGGGATAGCCTGCAACCCGCCGCGAACCACTTCGGCCATGTAGGCTGCGCTAAATAGCACCACCCCAATTAATGCCCTGAACAGTTTGTTGGTTTCGGTTTCGGCACTAAGGAAAAGAGGCAGCATGACGGATGCCATAAAAAGCACAGTAATAAGCGGCACACCGCGCCAGATCTCGATATAAACCGTACACAGGCTGCGGATCACCGGCATATTCGAACGTCTACCCAATGCCAGTGCGATACCGATCGGAAGGGAGACGACGATGCCGACAATGGCAATGATCAAGGTGATCAGCAAGCCTCCCCAGAGGTGTGTTTCAACCACGGGAAGGCCAAAGATGCCACCGTAGAGCAGGCCGGCAATGATGAAAGGGTAAACATTGACGAAGAATAACCAAATCCACGTTCGGCGCGGTGTTTTCTCATAGCCGAGCAAGGCCATGAATATAGCCAAAGTGACGTAAAACAACTGTGGCCGCCACAACTCTTCCTGGGGATAGAAGCCAAACATGAACTGCTTGAAGCGAACGGAGATAAACACCCAGCAAGCACCGTTACGGTGGCAGTCATCCCGGCTCGTGCCGACCCAGTCAGCCTGGAGCAACGCCCAGTCGACAATGTTCCAGATAGCCATGATGGCCAAATAGCCCAGGATGAGAGTCATCAAGCTGTTGACCATGCTGGAAAACAGGTGCTTGCGTAGCCAGCCGACTATACCGACCGTATTGGCTGGTGGAGGCAAGTCGGGGCGAAATTGATGTTGATGCATTTCCACGCCTCCTAACGTTCAACCAGTGCGACTTTGCGGTTGTAGATATTCATCAGCAGTGAAGTAAACAAGCTGAGGGCGAGATATACCGCCATGGTCATGGCAATAATCTCGATGGCTTGCCCGGTTTGGTTGAGTGTTGTACCGGCAAAGACCGAGACCAGATCGGGGTAGCCAATAGCCATTGCCAATGATGAGTTTTTGGTTAGATTGAGATATTGGCTGGTAAGTGGCGGGATGATGATTCGCAAGGCTTGTGGGATCACAACCAACCGCAGGGTTTTACCTTGAGGCAAGCCGAGAGAAAGCGCAGCCTCTGTTTGTCCGTGGCTGACCGCGTTGATCCCGGCCCGGACAATTTCTGCAATGAACGATGCGGTGTAGATACTCAAGGCAAGTAGCAGCGCAGCCAACTCGGGAATAATGCCGATGCCTCCTCTGAAGTTGAAGCCTTTGAGTTCGGGGACTTCTAGGTAAACCGGTTGTCCGCTGGCGAAATAGCTAAAGGTGGGGAGCACGACCAAGAGGCTGAGAGATACCCAGAGAATAGGGGATTGCTGACCAGTCGCTTTTTGCTTTTTTTTGGCGTAGATGGCATAGCTTATGCCCGATACTATTGCTGCTATCAGGGCAAGGCCGATCCAGTAGGCATTTGGTCCGAAAACAGGCTTGGCAAAATACAGACCGCGAACATTAAGAAAGACACTTTCGCCGAAGCTGAGGCTGTTGCGGGGTGAGGGCAGTGCCTGTAACACGGCAAAATACCAGAAAAAAATTTGCAGCAACAGCGGGACATTACGGAATATTTCGATATAGACGGCGGCAAAGCGGCTGACCAGCCAATTTGACGATAGCCGAGCGATCCCGATGATAAATCCAAGAAGGGTGGCCAGCAGAATGCCGAGTACAGAAACAAGGGCTGTATTAAGCAGACCGACAAAAAATGTCCGGCCATAGCTGTAGGTCTCGTCATAATCTATCAGACTCAGACCAATACCAAACCCAGCTTCTTGACTGAGGAAGCCAAACCCAGTTGCAATGCCTCGTTGATCAAGGTTGGTCAGGGCATTGTTGATGATGGAGTAGACAAAGTAGCACAGTGCTGCAGCAGCAAGAGCCTGAAACAGCACAGAACGAAAAGTAGGGTTATACAACAGCTTTTTTGTATTCTTCGCGGCCAAAACAACACATCCTGTGTAAAAGAAAACGCTGACCGGAGGGGGCATCCCCCCTCCCGATTAACTAGCAATCGCAATGATCACTAGCGCATTGGCGGCGCATATAACAGCCCGCCATCATTCCATAGGGCGTTGATACCACGCTTGATTTCCAGCGGAGAGCTCATGCCGACAGTACGCTCAAAGCTTTCACCGTAGTTGCCGACCTGCTTGATGACCTGGTAGGCCCAGTCATCATTGAGGCCAAGGCCTTTCCCTTTGGGGCCGTCAGCGCCAATCAAGCGGCGGATGTTGGGATCATTGGACATTTTCATGTCGTCGACGTTGTGCGATGACACCCCAAGCTCTTCAGCGGTAATCATGGCATTCAGCGTCCATTTCACAATATTGAACCACTGGTCGTCCCCTTGACGGACTGCGGGACCGAGAGGCTCTTTGGAAATGATATCTGGCAGTACTACTGCCGAAGATGGATCCGGCAGGTTGAGTCGCAGGGCATATAAGCCAGATTGATCCGTGGTTAGCGCATCGCAGCGGCCGGCTTCAAAGCCTTTTACCGTTTGGGCGGCTGTATCGAAGACAACAGGGGTGTATTTCATTTCGCGATGGCGGAAGTAATCTGCGAGGTTGAGCTCTGTTGTGGTTCCTGACTGCACGCATACGGCTGCGCCATCGAGCTCGGCGGCACTTTCGATTTCAAGGGCTTTGTTGATCATGAAGCCTTGGCCGTCATAGTAGTTAACACCGGCAAAGTTGATCCCCAAGGCGGTATCACGGTGAAGGGTCCAGGTCGTATTGCGCGATAACAGGTCAATTTCACCCGACTGCAGAGCAGTAAAGCGCTCTTTAGCAGTCAGCGGGATATATTTCACCTTGGTTTTATCGCCCAGGATAGCGGCTGCCACTGCCTGGCAGAATTCCACATCAAGACCTTCCCATTCGCCTTTTTCATTGGGGTTGGAAAAGCCCGGCAAACCGGTTGTTACTCCGCACTGGAGATATCCTTGCTTCTGCACTTTGGCCAAGGTCTCTGAGCTAGCAGTAGAGGTTGGCGCACTGTCGCTGTCACCAGCCTTTGCCGCAAGCTGGTTTTCAAGCTCTGCAATTTTAGCTTTAAGCTCCTCCGCACCTGACTCAACAGTTTCAACGGTACCGCCTGTGGCTTGCGCAAGCTGTTGCTCAAGGGTTTCAATTTTGCTCTGTAGCGATTGGATCATTTCTTGATCCTGACTGTTTCCACCACTATCACAGCCAGCAAGAATGAGAGCAAGAGCTGATGCGGCCAAGGTTGAGCTGAGGGTTTGCTTCATAATTACGTCCTGTTATTCCTTATCATGAGAAATTGACGTTTTATCGCCATTATTAACAGTTACATCCAAAAGCGTATCCCCGTGATTTATCCACCTAATGGGCACTTTCTTTCAGTTGTAAAAAATAACTGCCTGTTTTTCTGTCACTATTCAGTATAGAAATAGTTTGAAATAGTTCTAGTTAATAAATTGTTAATAGGGATGTGGTGGGGGAAATGAGAGATGGCGCGCAAATCAGTACCCAAAAATAAAGCCCCGCAACGGCGGGGCTTGAGGTTATGTTGGCAGTATACCTTAGCGGTAAACGTTGATCTTCACTGTGGCCACGTTAGATTCATTGCCTTTGGTGTCTTTGACACTGTAAGTCATGCTCATCTCGTAGTCTTTCAGCGGTGTGATCGAAATGCTGCCATCGAAGTGGATGCTGTAACGACAATCTCGGCTGCTAGGGGCATTGTGAATCACAATGCTGCGTGGGTCGATGGCGTAGTCACCGGCCACATCATTGTCTAGCGGCTTGATCTTCGTGGTAAAGCCGTATTTGGCTGAAACAGCATCATCCTTGGCTGCCAGGTACTTAGGTGCTGGCTCTGGCTCCGGTGCCGGCTCATTGTATACCGGTGACTGGTAGTCAGGCTCAGCACCATCAAGGAATGGCTTGAGCGGTTCCAGACCTTTCGCGGCACGGCCGTAAGCACCCACCATTGGAATTTCGATCCACTCTTCTTTCGGTGAGCCGTTGAGGTTGGTTTCGGCCAAGAACTCATCCCCTTCAACACCGTTCGGGATGAACAGCTGTGGATGGTCAAATGGTGCTTTTTCTTGGCGTACGCGCTCATCGGTCAGCGATTTCAAGAAGGCAACCAGTGCTTTCTTCTCGTAGTCTGTTAACCCTAGGCTGCGAATGTCTGGGTCGAGGTTAGACGTGATATCGCCAAAGCCCGATGAATCGCCAAGGCCTTCACTGAAGCGGTTACCACCGCGGTTGTAGAATTCGACAACTTGCCAGAGTGTCGACATACTCCCGTTGTGCATGTAAGGACCGGTTAGTTCGATGTTACGGAGCGTAGGGGTCTTGACTGCACCGTGAATGGCGGTACGTGCGTTACCTTCCAGTACCAGCGTTTTAAGTGCGTTGGTTTGGGCTGCTGAGTCGCAAGGTTCGTCTGCAAGCACCTTGGCCTCGAAGGTACAAGGATCAACCTCAAAGTTATCTGGTACATCGTTACCTAACAACTTCTCGATAAACTGCTGGGTATGCGACAGAGGATTGCCCCAAGGGTCTTTCCCTCCTAAGACCAGGTCCCGAGTGGTTGGCGATACGCCGATGTTGTAGAAGCCGTTGTCATAGAGCGAGATCCCCCCGTCTCCCATGTGCATCCGCTCAACCAGGCCTTCCTCCTGTTCTTCTGCAATCAAGTGCGTCATGGCTTTCGAGAATTCCGGACCACTGTGGCAGTTCACACATTTTCCTTTGTCGACGAATACCTCCAGGCCTTTTTTCTCCAGGGTGGTTAGAGCATATTGGTCGCCATCCATATAACGGTCAAAGCGGGAATCATCCGAGATCAAGGTTTTTTCGTACAGCTGGATAGC
Source organism: Photobacterium gaetbulicola Gung47 (assembly GCA_000940995.1). Taxonomy (NCBI): domain Bacteria; kingdom Pseudomonadati; phylum Pseudomonadota; class Gammaproteobacteria; order Vibrionales; family Vibrionaceae; genus Photobacterium; species Photobacterium gaetbulicola. The sequence continues at coordinate 2,623,973 of CP005974.1, read as the reverse complement.
CAAGCCCCAGAACAAGCTGAAGTTTTGCTCCATCTGGCTGTAGCCGTCAAAGTCTTGATCTGAGCCCCAGTACTCGATGTTGAAAGCGTCTTTGATCATCTCCTTGTATCGAGAACGAAGGCCATCGTTTGGATAGCTTGAGTCGTATCCCAAGACACTGTCCGATCGGTCAACCTGCTGTAGCCCAAGCGGTTTGAGATTAAGCAATTTTCTGCCCATGTCTCTGAAGGCCTTGTTGGCACAGGTCATTTCGAACGCGCTGCCCGGAGGGCCAACAGCCTGCGAGGCTGCACTGGAGTTAATCAGATCCACTTCTTTCTGGCTGACATATTTGGTATACGGGTCGAAATGAAGTACCCTGGCGTCTTTGTTGCGACGGCCAAATGGGTCAACCCCGTTGAAGGTATTATTGGCCCGACCATCCCAGAAGTTACGGAAGTTGAAAATGGCATTGATAACGGTCGGCGTATTACGAGGTTCGACACGACGAGTGCTCACGTCCCCGACATGGAAGATATCCTTGACCGTATCACAGGTTTCACGGCGGTCCGAGTACCTTGGGTCGCCGAAGCTGCCGCCGTAAAGTTCGTCAAATACCAGCCCCTCAACCCCTTGCGAAGAGACAACATCGTCGGAATCGAATAGGACTTCTGAATTGCGATCATCAGGATTGGCGTAGACACGGAAAGGGAAGTCATTGGGGACTAACGTATAGTTAGGTCCACCGATTCCCGTTTGAGTTGGATCAAAAATCTCCCTTTTGGTCTCATCGACATTGTTGAGACCCGGACTGATTTGGTTTTTAGTCCGGTTATCGGCACCGGCACTGTAGTGACAGCTTGCACAAGCTTGCCCCTGACTACCTGCCTGCATGTCCCAGAATAGCGCCTTGCCAAGTTTTATGGCTGCTTTTTCATTTTTTACATATTCATCGAGCCCTGGTACGGGAGCCGGTTTAATGCCTTTGAGTGAGCCGAGGCCTGATAAATCAGGTCCTTCAACCACTTCGGCATTGACACTGGCGATACCGGTAGTCAACCCAAACATTGAAGCTGCTACTAAGGCTGTTAGTCGATGACGTTTAAATAACGTACTGTTCTTCATCACTCACCCCTAACGTCCAAAACGAACTGTTGCTTTTATGTACGAGAAAACCTCGTGCAATAAAGATGAGTGAAATCTGGGTTCTTAATTATCAGTTTTGTGAAATCTGCATGAGATAAAAATATGGGGGAAATAACTATAAGAGAAATAGCATCACAAGTTGGAATAGAGAGTGGAATTGCAACAGTTATTAAAAATAAATAATAAAGAAAGCCGCGAAGTTAAAGAAAAACCGAATAGGAATATTGTAGGGAAAGGTGGTTAAAATCAATTAATACAAAAGGGTATGATAAGCTTGTGTCAAGCTTGAACCAACTGTACCAAGCTTGCTTAAATAATACTTGAAACAAAGGTTGGGAATGTATCTTGGAATATTGAATGAGAATTCTTGGATGAGAAGAAAAAGTAAAAGCACAGCAAGGCTGTGCTTTTTTCTTGGTGCGCCGAGCATGGCGTTGTTCTAGGAGGTGAAAGTCCTCTACGGGCTCAGTCGAGCGAGAACCGTTAGCCTATGCAAGGGTGTCCACCGTGAGGTGGGATCTGAAGGAAGCAAACGGCAAAACTTGGTTGTGACGAACAGAAATCTGATAGTAGGCCAGTACAACTTGGGTAACCTAGCCATATATAGAATAGCCCAATGCCTCGACGGGAAGTGTGTACGGGTAAATCAGGCACAACCAAGTGAAAGAACAACGTCTTACCTCGGGAGATCTTATTAGCTGTCTCGGACGAGACTAGTGCAGCAGTGATGCTGCGTGACGGTTAATAAGAAGTCAGCAGAAGGCATAGTACCTTGGGGAAAGTACAAACCCAAGGGGAAAGGCCGGAACTGAATATATCAAGAAGCAGTCACTAGACACTCAATCATGTGGAGTCATAGCAAGATGAACAATATCTCTACGTACCAATGGGCAACACCGCAAGTGACGCTCATGGCTACGAAGAATGACAAGCATGTTTGGCGTAGACAGGAGGACGAGTCTTGGTGACCTCAACTCAGTTGATGGAGCAGATCTGTTCATCAACGAATCTGAACCAAGCCCTGAGAAGAGTAAAGAAGAACAAGGGATGTGCTGGGGTTGATAAACTCGACATAGCAGCCACTATCTCGGTGCTTCGGCAGTCTTCCAATGGGCAAGCGCTCCGCCAGAGCCTTCTGGACGGTAGCTATCAACCCCAACCCGTCTTGGGTGTAGAAATCCCTAAACCTAGTGGGGGAGTGAGGCAGCTAGGTATCCCAACGGTACTTGATAGGATTGTCCAACAGGCCATCACATCAGTCCTGACAGATATCTACGAACCTAAGTTCTCCAACAGCAGTTACGGGTTCAGGCCCAACCGTAGTGCCCACCATGCTCTGGCGGCAGCAAGCCACTACATCAGGGAGGGGCGGGGTTATGTAGTCGATGTTGACCTAGCGAAATACTTCGATACCGTGAACCACGATAGGCTGATGCACAGGCTATCGAAAGATATCACAGATAAACGGGTACTGAAGCTGATCAGGTCATACCTACAGGCAGGCATAATGCGAAACGGGTTAGTCGAGCAGAGGCAACGAGGGACACCACAGGGTGGCCCATTATCTCCGCTGCTATCAAATATCGTATTAGATGAGTTGGATAAAGAGCTTGAACGAAGAGGGCATAAGTTCTGCCGATATGCAGACGACTGCCAAATCTACGTACACAGTGAGGAAGCCGCAAATCGAGTAAAAGCCTCGATAACGGAGTTCTTGGAGCAGAAACTGAAACTCACGGTCAACCGGGAGAAGAGTGCGGCAACAAGAGTGACAGAGCGGACTTACTTAGGCCATCGCTTCCAACGAGATGGAAGTATCCATATCTCGAAGACAGCACAAACTCACATGAAGAAGCGAGTGCGTCAAATAACGAAGCGGAATCGAGGACGAGAGTTGAAGACAGTAATAGTCGAACTAACTCAATATCTAAGAGGTTGGCAACACTACTTCAAGCTCGCCATGCGGAAAAGCGCGATGCAGCGCTTGGATGAATGGATAAGACGGCGCTTACGGTGCTACCGACTCAAGCAGCGAAAACGCAGACACAGCATAGCGACATGGTTACGCCAAGAAGGCGTAAACGAGCGCAATGCTTGGAAGCTAGCGATGTCAGAGAAAGGATGGTGGCATCTGGCTTTATCGCCGCAGCTCAATCAGGCCATGCCAACGAAACGGTTCAAGGAGATGGGCATGTACTCATTGAGAGATGGGTATGAGTCACTGAAAATATATTCGGAACCGCCGTATGCGACCCACGCTTGTACGGTGGTGTGAGAGGACGGAGGCCGTGAGGCCTCCTCCTACTCGATTTGTGTGAAGAGAATTTAGGCGCGCGCCAATTTTTTCTCTAGGGCTTCGGCATCAACTGGTTTGGTGAGTACAGAAAGCAATACATTCAGTGCCATCATTACCGCGCAGATGGTGTAAGCCAGGGTGTAGTTACCTGAAGCAGCCATTGCGATAGCCGTAATCGCGGAGCCGATGAAACCACTGACACCCCATGCCGTGTAAAGCACACCGAAGTTGGCGCCGTAGTTTTTCAGACCATAGAATTCAGCCGTCAGGGTTGGGAACACCGCTAGTAGCGTACCGTAACCTACACCGGCAAGCGCCGCACCAACCATTAGTGTGAAGCTTGAATCAAAGCTTGCGAACAGTACCATGTTGATACCCTGCATGATGAATGCAATCGTTAGGGTACGTAGGCCACCAATTTTATCAGCAAGCATACCAGCAGCAACACGGCCGCCAGAGTTGAAGATTGACAGAACAACAACCAGGAATGCCGCTTCAGTGATATTTGCCTGCTGGGCAGCGATCAGAGTGATATTGCCAATGACCATCAGACCGGCTGAAGAAGCAAGGGCAAACATAATCCATAGCGAGTAGAACTGAGGGGTCTTCAACATTGCACGCCATTGGATGTCAACCGGCTTGCTTGCTTTTGCCTTATAGTTCGCAGGTACTGGCGGCTGGTAGCCCTCTGGTGGGTTAGTGATGGTGCATGCTAATGGAACCGAAATCAGCAGGATAGCAACACCCAGGATCAGGAAGCTGGTGCTGATACCGAAAGAGTCAATAAGCAGCGATGTTAGTGGTGCTAGGTATACAGCCGCCAGACCAAAGCCTGCAGCAATCAGACCGTTTACCAGGCCTTTTTTAGAAGGGTGGAACCACTTCATCGCTGAAGGCGCAAGACATGCATAGCCAAAACCGATACCCGCACCAGTCATCAGACCAAATGTGATCAGAAGAAGTAGAGGGCTGGTGGCGAAGCTTGAAATGATCATGCCTGAACCAACAAGCGTCGTACCCAAGATAAGGATCTTACGAGGGCCCATGCGATCTTGAAGAACACCAGCTACCAAAAGAGATAGAGCAAAAGTAATTACAGCAACTGAGTATGGCATTGAAGCATCTGCATCAGACCAGCCCATATCTAGAACGAGTGCTTGCTTGAAAACACTCCAAGCATACAGGATGCCCATACATAGGTTGATACAGAAACCTGCCAGCAGGATCTGTTTTGCTTTATCGAATTTAGTCATTGTTTTCTCTGTCACTACAAGGGAAGCAGTATGGTCTCATACTGCGCTCAAAAAAAATTGGTCTTTATTAACAAAAGTTGATTGCTACTAAAGGTGCGCGGATTCTATCAATATTTTTTGAATAGGAAACCGCTAGAAATATCTGGTTACAATTGTTTCCAGGCTGATTTTGTCCATTCATATGCTGTCAATAAGGATTCTTCCATTTATTCAATGGCTTATTCGTAAAATTGGCTAGACATCTTTGCGGATAGGAACATGTAAACATATGCCACACCACAGTTTGTAAACCTGTGATGTGGGCATAGTTAATGCAAAGGATATGGCAGTATCAGTGAGAAAGAATGCTATAGATTCTGTCTTTCAGTTGGAGGCGTTCTAATTTGAGCTGCGTAAAATGGTGATCGTCTGTGGGAATGTTATTACCTTCAAGGCCTCTGATTTTGTGATCTAGCTGGTGGTAGCGATCAGCCATTTGCTTGAAGTGTTCGTCGGATTGTTTTAGCTCCTTAATTCTATCCTGGTGTTCTGGGTATTCGATAAACAGTGCATGATTTTCACCTAACATATTGATACTCCCACGCTCTTTATGATCCTACCGAACTTGACGATAGGTAAAGGTTCAACAGAGATACCACACAGATGCTTGTGGCCGTTAACATAGCGCACCCTAAACGAGAGAAGATCTTTTTGTGCTAGTTGTTATCCCGGGTCGATGTACTCATCAACCCTGGTAAGAGACGCTATAGATAATAATAGCTGGGGGAGGCCGAAGGGCAAAGCCGGGCCATAGGCGCCCGGCAATGTCGGAGGGTTATTGAATAAAGCTGATGTAGGTCTGCAGAACAATCAGGTTGGCAATGTCGATAAAGAAGGCACCGACAATAGGCACAACCATAAATGCCTGTGGCGACGGGCCATTGCGTGAGACGAGTGCCCCCATATTCATCACCGCGGTAGGGGTCGCCCCCATACCAAAACCACAGTGTCCGCCGGCAATAACGGCAGCATCATAGGTTTTGCCCATAAGTCGGAAAGTGACGAAGTAGGCAAAGGCCGCCAGAGTAACAGTTTGTACCGACAAAATAACAATCATTGGCAATGCAAGGCCAAGCAACTCCCAAAGCTGAAGGCTCATTAAGGCCATCGCGAGAAACAGGGAGAGTGAAATGGTGCCTAGGGCATCGACGGTTTCATTATTAATTTTGTAGACTTTGGTTGTTTCACAAATATTGGTAATGAACACACCGATAAAGAGGGCGTAGACAAAGTCCGGGATACGGAGCCAGTTAATACCAAAGCCATCGATGAGCTCTTTCACATGAGCAGCGCCTGCGACACAGATCAGCAGAATAAAGAGGACTTCGATTGTGTTCTTCGCAGTAATGCGATCTTCTTCGTGGTCGCTGTATGTGACCAAGTCCGGGTGTTCAATATGGTGCTTTTCGCCAATACCGAACTCCGACGTCAGAGAAAAGCGGTTGATTAGCCGCTGTGCTACAGGTCCGCCGATGATCCCGCCCATGACGAGGCCAAAGGTCGCAGCTGCCATTGATAGCTCTAGGGTTTGCAGGCCATAGCTATCGGCAAATGTTTGTGACCATGCGGCACCCGTACCATGGCCGCCAGATAGGGTGATAGAACCCACCATAAGCCCTAATAGCGGGTCTAGGCCAAGCATTGTGCTCAGACTTACCCCCACGGCGTTTTGGATGATGATATAAAGTGTTGCGATACCAAGGAACAAGAAGACTCGTGAGCCACCTTTGGCTAGCAGTTTAAAGCTTGCGGCTAAACCGACTGTGGCAAAGAACATCTGCATCAGCGTGTCTTTGAGGCTTAGCTTGAAGGTGATATCAATACCTTGTGTATGTAATACTGCAATTAGTACAGCAACAATCAATCCGCCAACAATAGGCTCTGGAATATTGTACTTTTTGAATACCTTTACTTTGCTATTAATGAAGTAGCCAAGAAAAAGCACAATAATCGCAATGAGAAACGACTCAAGTTCGCTTACTTGTATAACTGAATTCATGATTATGTCTTTTCATTTTTTCTCAGGCGTTAATTTTACCGCCTAAAATGGCGACTGCCTATATTGCCATTTCAACGACAATAGTGTAGACCCTTGGTTATCGCTTGGTTGTTTATGTTTTGATTATTGTGTTTATGTATATTTTAGGGCAAAGCTGTAAGCTGCTTTGTTATTGTGATGTTCTTGATTTTGGTTTTCTTAAGCTTTGTTGATAATTAGCTCAAAAGATAGAAAATGTCTTAGAATGAATACGTGACTGCTTTAAAATCAGCAGGCTATTGCGTTACTGATGAATATCCATACGAAAAAAGCGGAATATATCCTTTAAGAATCAATGTAATTAATATGTTACACCTCTGAAATTGTCGTTTATTTAGTAACCCAATATGAACTTTGGGGGGGGAATTCATCGAGATGGGTATTTTTTGGTCTATATTTTTTTAATTTTTTTATCTTATTCTTGCTGAATGATAACTCAGATTGATTTTTTACCATCGATGACTAATAAAACAGCGTATATAATGCGTGTTAGATCAAGTTTTTCCGTTTTTACCTTTATATAGTCGAGTCAAACAGGCTTCTCAAGGTTACTTGGGTAATGAGAATGGCAAGAATCCGGTTAGACCTCAGAGTCTTTGATCGTGATTGGGCCTGGAGCTGTGTCTGCAGCTTGTTCGAGGTAATGCTGTTCAAATTCGTCTACTGGCTGTGGTCGACCAAATAAGAAGCCTTGGAATTCCTCGACCCCGATGCTTGACAGAAAGTCGCGTTGAGACTGGTGTTCTACACCTTCGGCGACTACTCGCATATTTAAATTATGAGCCAATTCGACAATTGAGCGGGTGATGGCAATATTATCTTTGTTCCAAGGCAGCTCTTTGATGAATTCACGATCAATTTTCAGAATGTGGATAGGGAACCGGCTTAGGTAAGCGAGCGATGAATAGCCGGTTCCAAAATCATCAATCGCTATTTTAACGCCCAGAGCCTCAAGCTTAATCAGCTTATCTAATGCGGTGTTGACATCAGACATGATGACGGTTTCAGTGATCTCTATTTCGAGATATTTAGGATCACAGCCACTTTGAATGATCGCCTTGTCAATCGTTTCGACGATATTTGACCCCAATAACTGCTGAGCAGAGATGTTTAGAGCAAAGTTAAGGTAAATTTGCTTGTCCTGCCACTCTTTCAATTGTTGGCAGGCTTTATGTATCAGGTGCTCCCCAGCTTCAATAATGACGCCAGAACGTTCAAGTATAGGAATGATATTGAGTGGTGACTCATGTTCACCATGTTTATTGCGCCACCTCAGTAGGGCTTCAACACCAGATATTTTATGATCATGGGCATGAACTTTGGGTTGGTAGAAAAACTCATAGCGATCCGTACCCACAGTGCGCCGTAATTCTGATTCCAGTTGAATTTGCTGTACACTGTGTACCCCCATTTCCTGAGTATAGAAACAGAATTGGTTGCGTCCTTGCTCTTTCGCTCGGTAAAGGGCGATATCTGCATATTTACTGATATTCTCAGCGATCTCCGAGTCATCAGGGAAGAAGCTGATGCCGATGCTGGCGGTTAAAAACAGCTCCTTGCCTTCCACAACAAGCGGGGCTGAGATGTGCTTCAGGATACGCGTCGCAATATTGGTGACATTTTGTAAGTTGGCATTTTGTGCCAGGAGTATGGCGAACTCGTCGCCACCAAGTCTGGCGAGGAAATCTGTTTCTCTTAGCAGGCGTTGAATACGCCTAGCGGTCGTTTGGATCACCTTGTCGCCAACGGCATGCCCCAGAGAGTCGTTGATCTGCTTGAAATAATCCAAATCCAAAGAAAGTAGGGCGATATTCTCTCCGTGGTGCTTATTACACTTCACCGCAGCGCCGAGCTGTTGCTGGAGTAGGGTTCGGTTTGGCAGCTCAGTTAATAAATCATAGTGAACGAGACGGTGCAGGCGATTTTCGAATAATACCCGCTCCGTGATATCCTTGCCGGTAGATATATAGTGGCTAATTTTGCCGCGGTTGTTACGTATAGGGGCAATGGTTTTTTCTTCATAGATGATGTGTTCATCATCTTGTTTATGAGCAATAACCCGCTCAATAACATGGCCTTGTTTCAACTGTTTTTGCACATGCTTGACGTCGCTGGTGCTGTTGAGGGTATTTCTTAATAACTCAATGGACTGTTTACCGATAATGTCTTTGGACTTGATACCGTTATGTTCCTCGAAAGAGCGGTTTACATACTCAACTACACCTCGTCTGTCCGTTATGATGATAGAGTCGTTACTTTGCTCAAGGGCTCGTGACATGCACTTGAGTTTTTCTTCTCGTTCAATCCAGTAGGTCACATCACGTAGGTTAAGTAAAATTTCATGGCTTGAGCTGTAAGCCGTTTCTGTTGCGATGATCTCAATATGTTTGGTCTTCAGGTTGGAGAACTGCAATCGGATCTTGATGGTGGGCTGCTTCTTTTCACGCAGTTGATGTAACTGTTCAATGATCGCTTCCATCTGTCGGCGAAACTGTGTGCCGGGTAATAGCTTTGTTAGGGTGCAGCCAATGATGTCCTTACTTCCGAGGGATAATATTTGTCTGGCGGCATTATTGGCAGTGACAATTTTCATTTCTTGATCGAGGGTCATTAACCCGTCTGGCACATGGCGCAATACCGTCGCGTACTGTAAAGCGGTATCCTTAACTTTGAGGGTCATTTTACGCTGAACATTCAATAGCTGGGATAGGTGCCACGCCAGCACTAGGCAGCCTGAAGCCAAACAGATAATTAACCCAGTGAAAATGACCAGCTTGACGATACGCTTTTGAGTAAAAGCAAGTTCGGCCACCGCCTCTGCCATGTTGACTTTGGATATTATCGTCCAAGGTAAATCGGTGCCTTGGAAAGGTAGGGTAAAACTATCTTCCCCTTTGAATCGTGTACCGGAGAAAAAACGGGTATAGGTATATAGGTAGTCACCAATAATCACTTGGCCGCGAATGTTGTTTTTAATCTCATGCCAAAGGGAAGGGTAGAGGCGATTAAAATCCTGCTGATTAGGATTGACCAAAGCAGGCATGAATTGCCATGCACTCTCTGCTGTTGGGCCAAGCAACCATTGACCATTACTGTTTATGAGCCAGTTTTGCACTTGATCCCAACCGTATTGCCCTTTTAGCTCTTCCAGATAGTCGACTCCAAGATAATTGAGCGTGAGCAACCAGCTTTTGCCGTTCATTTTGATATGGCTAACGAATCTCAGCATAGGTTTATGAGGGAGTTCTATTTCGCCATTTTCTTGATTAAGGTCGAATTGAGAGGTGTAAAAACTGCCTGGTGGGATGTCGAGGGCTCTCTGAACATAGCCACGATGGCCTTTATTTTGCAAATTAATGCTGTCCACAGCCACCGCTCTTCCATCCTTTTTGTTGACTCTGATAACCTCCTGGCCTTGCTCGTTGATCAAACGTACTTGATCATAATAGGAGCGGGTTGTCGATAAACGCTGGAATGTAGCTGTCAGGATTTCGTGCTGTCGTTCAATGGTATGGTGAGAGTGGGATAACTCTATCGCTTTTTCACTGATATAACGGAGATCGTCAATAATCGGCGCGAAGTGTAACCTTGTAATGTGTAAAGAGGATTGATGGCGGCTATTCTCTCGATCTTGAATACGGTGGTTAAGCTGGGTGATATCTTCGCTGTAAATATAATAGATAGATGCTGACGTAATAGTCAGTAAGGGTATGAAAAAAAGTAAGAAGCGTAATATAGCAATTTTCATACATCATCCATGATATTTATTAAACGTGCTTAGTATAGCTTTTAACTGCTAGTAGATGCATATCGAAATATCAAATTAGCTTTGCGCATCACATTGCATAGACATATGGCCTGTATTTAGCGCGCCTTTCATTTTGCTTTTTGTTCGTCTCCCTTCTTTTGGGTAATCGTTTTCACTAAATGTCAGATTTCAGCGCTCTGATTTCACGCTGTGTCTAAAGCGGTGAAATGTAAATTCCTTCGTTTTATTTTTGCTTATACTGTTGATTTTGTAGTGTTTATTTTCTTTTTCCTTAATCGGGAGGCGAGACTGATTCAATTTGGCGATAGCAGTAATGCCATAAAATTTGTGAAAACGTTTACACAATGTGGCAATGATCACAGATTTCATTTCGAGCTTATTGATAAACTTACTCGCAGTTAACAACAATAGGCTGTCCTCGATGAGGTGGTTGGCTGTCACTGTGAGTGAATTGGGAGAGAGTGATGAAGGTATTAGTAACGGGAGGTATGGGATATATCGGAAGCCATACCTGTGTACAAATGATTGACGCAGGCCTTGAGCCAATCATTCTGGACAACCTTTGTAACAGTAAAGAAGCCGTGCTTGAGCGAGTTGAAACACTGACTGGTGTAACACCAACTTTCTATCATGGTGATATTCGTGATCGAGAGATACTGGATCAAATTTTCTCAGAGCATGATATTCGCTCTGTCATCCATTTTGCAGGCTTGAAGGCCGTGGGTGAGTCAGTACAAAAACCGCTTGAATACTACGACAACAATGTCCATGGCACATTGATGCTCGTTGATGCCATGAAGCAGGCAGGTGTGAACAGTTTGGTGTTCAGCTCATCCGCAACGGTTTATGGTGATCCTACTGAAATCCCAATCAAGGAAACGACACCAACAGGTCAAGTGACCAACCCTTATGGCCGCAGCAAGTACATGGTCGAGGAGTGTCTGCGCGATATTCAGGTTGCAGTCCCTGAAATGAGTATCACCTTGCTGCGTTACTTCAACCCAGTTGGCGCCCACCCATCTGGCATTATGGGTGAAGACCCGCAAGGTATCCCTAATAACCTGATGCCATTTATCGCCCAAGTTGCAGTGGGACGCCGTGAATATCTCTCTGTGTTCGGCAATGATTATCCAACACCGGACGGGACCGGCATTCGTGATTATATCCACGTTATGGATTTGGCCGATGGCCATATTGCCGCCCTGCGCACGGTTGGCGAAAAGCCGGGATTACATATCTATAACCTAGGGACAGGCAAGGGTAGCAGCGTGCTCGAAATGGTCGATGCCTTTAGCAAGGCATGTGGTCATGATGTGGCTTACAAAATTTGTCCACGCCGTCCTGGTGATATTGCCGAGTGTTGGGCTGATCCGGCTAAAGCGCGTGAAGAGCTTGGTTGGGAAGCCAGGTTCGATGTCACAGCGATGGCTGCTGATACTTGGCGTTGGCAGTCTGACAACCCGAATGGGTACTGATTGGCCTTAAATTGATTTTGGGAGTAGGTGCGTTTTCACCCCTAAGTTTACCTGCTCCTGCCTTTATTTCTATTTGCAGTAACACTGTAGTTGCGAGTTTTAAAAATGTCTGAGCAAAAGTTTAATCCAGTTGATCACCCGCATCGTCGATACAATCCGTTGACGGGGCAATATATTTTGGTTTCCCCACATCGTGCTAAGCGTCCATGGCAGGGGGCTGATGAAATCCCGCAACAAGCAGAAGACAAGAGCTACGATAGCGAGTGCTTTTTGTGTCCGACCAATACCCGTGTTTCAGGTGATAAAAACCCGGACTATGCCGATACCTATGTGTTCAATAATGACCATGCGGCGCTGACACCGGATACACCGGATGCCCCGGGATCTGACAACCCTCTTTTCCGTTGTGAAAGTGCCCGTGGTTTGAGCCGAGTGATTTGTTTCTCCCCGGATCACAGCAAAACTTTGCCAGAACTACCCGTCGGTACGATTCGCAAAGTGATTGACACCTGGAATGAGCAAATTGAAGAGCTTGGCCAAGAATATGTGTGGGTTCAGGCGTTTGAAAACAAAGGGGCAACAATGGGGTGTTCCCAGCCACACCCACATGGTCAGATCTGGGCAAACAGCTTTTTGCCAAACGAGATCGCCCGCAAAGATGAAAACCTACGAGCGTACTACCAAGCGCAAGGCACAAATTTGCTGGTGGATTATGCAAAAGCTGAAATGGCTGACGGTTCACGTACCGTCGTTGAAACCGAGCATTGGATTGCCGTTGTTCCATACTGGGCGGCATGGCCATTTGAAACCATGTTGATGCCGAAAGCCCATATCCGCCGTATGAACGATTTGACTGACGAGCAGCGTGATGATCTTGCTGTTGCGATTAAAAAACTCACCAGCCGTTATGACAACCTGTTTAAGTGCTCATTCCCTTACTCGATGGGCTGGCATTATGCACCGTTTTTCAAAGATGGTGATACTTCAACTGAGCATTGGCAGCTTCATGCCATCTTCTATCCGCCATTACTACGCTCTGCGACGGTGCGCAAGTTCATGGTGGGTTATGAAATGTTGGCTGAAAGTCAGCGTGATCTCACGGCAGAGCAGGCGGCAGACAAATTGCGTGCCCTAAGCGACGTTCACTACCGCGAACAACAATAAACACCCCATACAGAAAGATAGGAACAAATTATGTCTAAAACACAACTACTGACTGACGCTGTTAATACTTCATTTTTTTCCGTATTGGGTTATGAAGCGACACACCTGATCCAGGCTCCGGGCCGTGTGAATTTGATCGGTGAGCATACTGATTATAATGATGGATTCGTACTGCCATGTGCGATTGATTATCAAGCGGTTGTTGCGGCTGCTCGTCGAGATGACAATATTGTGCGCGTGGTGTCTGTGGACTATGGCAATCAAACCAAAGAATTTGACCTGACGTCCGAGATTGCTTTCGACGAAGAGTGTATGTGGATCAACTACATCAAGGGTGTGGTCAAGTGTCTACGTGGTCGCGGTTATGAGTTTGCCGGTGCGGATATCGCTGTAAGCGGCAATGTTCCCCAAGGTGCGGGCCTGAGCTCTTCTGCTGCATTGGAAGTGGTGATTGGACAGACATTCAAGACACTTTATGCGCTAGAAATCAGCCAGCAGGAAATTGCCCTGAATGGTCAGCAGGCGGAAAACGAATTTGTAGGGTGTAACTGCGGCATCATGGATCAGTTGATCTCTGCCGAAGGCCAAGCAAACCACGCCCTGTTGATTGACTGTCGTTCGCTGGAGACCAAAGCGGTTTCTATGCCGGAAGATATGGCGGTGGTTATCATCAATTCGAACAAAAAACGTGGTTTGGTTGACAGCGAATACAACACCCGCCGTGCACAGTGTGAAGAAGCGGCGCGTATTTTTGGTGTGAAAGCATTGCGTGACGTCACGATTGAACAGTTTAATGCTCGTGTCGATGAGCTTGACGAAATGGTCGCCAAGCGTGCTCGCCACGTGATCAGCGAAAACGATCGTACTGAAGAAGCTGCTATCGCATTGAGTCAAGGTGACATGAAGCGTATGGGGGAGCTGATGGCTGAGTCTCATGCTTCGATGCGCGATGACTTTGAAATCACTGTCCGTGAGATTGATTTCATTGTTGACACTGTCAAAGCCGTCATTGGCGATCAAGGTGGTGTGCGTATGACTGGCGGCGGTTTTGGCGGTTGTGTAGTGTCGATTGTGCCGCCAGCCTTGGTTGAAGAGGTGAAGGCTGCCCTTGCTGAGAAATATGAGGCGGAGACTGGGTTGAAAGAGACCATTTATGTATGTAAGGCAAAAGCTGGCGCTGGTGCACTCGCCTAAGTTGAGATTGCTCAAAGAAGGAATATGAAATGACACTACCACATAAAGTGTTAGCGCTGCACGAAACCATGACAATGGAGGCGGCCTTTGACGGTCGCCCTGCCAACCTGTTTACGCTTACCAATGAGGCAGGTATGACGGCAACGTTCATGGATATTGGTGCCACGTGGCTGAGTTGTACAGTGCCTGTAGACGGTGATGCGAGAGAAGTGCTGCTTGGCTGCGCCAACATGACGGATCATCTTAAGCAGAGTGCCTATTTTGGCGCGACGGTAGGGCGCTACGCCAACCGTATTGCCGGTGGGCAATTTACGAACGATGGCAAAACATTCCACGTTAGCACCAACCAAGCGGGCAATACACTGCATGGCGGGCCTGAGGGCTTCGATCAGCGTCGTTGGGCACTGGATTCTCGTACGGACTCGAAGCTTGCCTTTTGTCTGTTTTCTCAAGATGGCGACCAAGGTTTTCCAGGTAACCTCGAAGCGAAAGTGACGTTTGAGCTGACTGAAGACAACACGGTAGCGATTAGCTATCAGGCGAACTGCGATAAGCCCTGTCCTGTGAACTTCACCAATCATGCTTACTTTAACTTGGTAGGAGAAGCCTCTGGAGAGGATTGCTTAGGCCATGAGCTAACGATTAGCGCGGATAGGTTCGTTCCTACCTCCGACGTAGGTATACCTACCGGAGAGTTGAAATCGGTTGCACAAACTGGATTTGACTTCAGGAAGGGTAAAACCATCGCTCAGGATCTTCGCCTTGATCCTGAGCAGGTATTGGTGGGTGGCTATGACCATGCATTACTGCTAAAACCTGAAGTCTGTGATGGTATTAGTGATTGTGTCAAAGTGATCTCGCCGGATCAGAAAATTACCATGATGGTCCAAACGACCAAGCCAGCTGTGCAACTCTACACGGGTAACTTTCTGTCGGGTACAAAAGGGACATCGGGTGAATACCGTATCCACCAGGGCTTTTGCTTAGAAACTGAATACCTGCCAGATGCGCCAAACCATCCAGAGTGGCCGGGTGATAGCATTCTGCGGCCAAACCAGACCTACGCTCATTACACCGGTTACCGGTTTATTTTTTAGTTGCTTTGTTTTTTGTTGTTAAATTGGGGTTTGCCCGCTCGTATGAGCGGGCTTTTTTATTGGTGCCCGTATGGACCAACGTTAACGTGTCGTGGCTTGCAACCCTGTTCACTGTCATGATGCGGGTCATTGCACAGGTGCGATAGCTTCGGCCTTGGTATAGGTATAAGCGTAACCAACTATACTGCAAATGGAGGTTAGCTGAACTGAACAAGGCAGAGGACAATATTATGTCAGCACAAGAGAAGTTGGGTGGTTATGCAAACGGGTTTGGTTGCTTGGATGCTACAGCTATCGCTGCCAATGTGACAGCCGAATATCAGCTGTTGGATATGGATGGTATTGCCTATGGTAAAGGTGATTTACCAGGGTATATCTCTGAACTGAGGAAGCACGGCGAAAAAATGGAGATCACCAATGTCATGGTCGATGGCGACAAAGCATGGTGTAAGTGGCAGCTCGGTGAAATTGTCGGTGCCGGATTGATTACATTTGGCGATGATGGGGTAAGTGAAGAGCAGTTATTCTATCTCTGAAAGCCCTTACGCGTGTAGATGAATCCGTTCATGTACGGATACTCGCCCGTAAACAGGTGAAGAAAGACGTTGGGAAGTAGTATAATCTCCGTCTGATTAATTAGAGACGCTGTATCTGGTTTTAAGCATGAAAAAAAACTATATGACTGTCATTGTCACGTTCGTGTCGGTATTTTGTGCCATAACGGTTAAGAACTATTTCGTCGGCGCCACTTTGGCGGCAGGTGAACTACACTTTTTGCTCGATACATTGATACTTTTGGTAATTTATTTGCCTATTTATTTCATTTTCACAAGGCTAGGTAAGAGATTTACTGTTGACGAATAATTGCGGGTTCAACTTTGCACTGTGACGATTAGCTGGTGCCTATATATTAAGTACCAGCTATGTAATGTCCAGGTCATTCGTTTTGGTTGGCATGCGAGAGTAGTTCTATGAGTTCGTTTTCAGTTTTCGGAGTTCTATCTAACTGGATATGGGGTGAAGAGCCTCCCCACAGCATATAGGCCGTATCGGTACAGTGGTCATGGTGAAACCATTTTCCATCGATACAGATGTCGGTATAACATCTTGGATCTTGTATTAGCTCCATATATACGCATCCTTTTCTGGTGTAACATGTTTACAACATACGACTAATGTATGCGCAATAAATTGATCTTGGTCATTAACGTATAACTTTTTCCCATTAAGCCCCTCGCAAAGCAGTTTGTAACTTGTCCTAATAGCTTGTCATTCGAGAACAATGACTAATTGGTATGTTGATTGGTGAAACACCCTTTTGACAAACTGTGACGCCTTTTCCGTTGTTGTTGTTTGACTAGAAACCTTAATGGCTGTGCCTATTTTCTTGGTCTATAGAAAACATATCCAAGCGATTTGTGTAAGTGTTTATTAACTCAAGGAAATAGAGCATGGCGAAGACAACAAGTATTGGCAGAAAGCCCAAGGTGTGCTTGGTGCTACAAGGTGGCGGGGCATTAGGGGCTTATCATATCGGGGCCTATCAGGCTTTGGAGGAAGCCGGTTACACACCGGACTGGTTTGCAGGTATCTCTATCGGCGCGCTTAATTCTACGATTTTGGCTGGTAATAAACCGGAAGCTCGGCTTGAGCAGCTTGAAAGGTTTTGGGAGAGGATTTCTTGGCCGGGAACAGATGTAACCATTCCCACTGAATTTTCATTGGCCTTCAATACCGTCAGTGCCAATACGGCATTAGCATTTGGTCAGCCTAACTTCTTCTACCCGAGACTGGTTAACCCATGGGTCGCCTCTCCCGGTGACGGTGCCACAAGCTTCTACAATACAGCTCCGCTGTTTGACACCATGGCCGAGTTATCAGACTTCGGCTTGATCAACAGCAATGAGGTAAGACTGACGGTTGGGGCAACAAGAGTGACCGATGGTGAGTTGGTGTTCTTCGATAGCTATTCGGACACCATCGAGCCCGCACATGCCGTGGCGAGTGGATCATTGCCACCGGGATTCCCCGCAACCAAGATTGGGGAGGATCATTATTGGGACGGCGGGGTTGTATCCAATACGCCTTTGAACGGTATTCTCGAGCTAGCCGAAGATGAAGATCTACTGATTTTCATGGTTGATCTGTGGAATGCCAAGGGCGAACTACCGCAAACTATGCCTGAAGTGCTGTGGCGTGAGAAGGAAATCCAGTATGCGAGCCGTACTTGCGAGCACCTTGAAGCACTGGTTGCCAAGCGCAACCTCGATCACCTTAAACGGGCAGCCCCCGAGCTAATATCTAGTGCCCAGGTGCCGGATGTGACAGCCCTGACGGCAGGGAAGAAGATAGACATTGTCCATATAACCTTTGACCCATTGCAAGGGCATATCCCGCTTAGCGATACTGAGTTTTCTCGTCGCTCGATTCGGCTACGGCGTGACTGCGGGTATAAGGATATGCAGCAAGCGTTGAGAGAATCGCCTTGGACCCAACCAGACGATAAATTACCTGTCCATTTCCACCGTCGCCAAAAGGATGGTACGTGGCGTAAGCCACAAGCAGCCAGTAGCGTAAAGCCGACCAAGCGTAAAAAGGCCGTCCTAACAGAGATTGTCTGATGTTATCCCGTCTCGTTAAGGATATGGCCAAACTGGCTCGTTTGAGAAATGATGACGTGACGGATAGCAGCTGGTGGAATAGACGAGAAGCCCGCCGTTTAGGGCTTCTCGTTTTTTGCTTTCAGTTTATTGAAGAGCAACCTTGAATTTACCGATGGACTGATGGAATGACGACACCAGGATGCTGACTTCTTTGGCTGTACCTTGGACATCGCTGGCTGATTGATGGTTGTTAGTGGCCATTTCGGCTATCTGCTGGATTCTCTCTGCCAGCTCTTGGTTGGCGATTGATTGTTCGTGAAGCGAACATGATATTTCTTCAATTAAGGTGTTTAGTGTCTGTGACATCTGGTGCATTTCACCGACTTGGGTTTCTGCTTCTATTGTCTGTGATAAGTTGTCGCTTACCGAAGAAACGCTGTCTTCAATATGGACAACAGTGGTTTCAATACCAGAACGTAATTCTTGAATGGTTGAGGCAATCTGCTTGGTTGAATCGGAAGTGCGGACCGCAAGGTTTCTTACTTCGTCGGCAACAACCGCAAATCCGCGGCCTTGCTCGCCGGCACGGGCAGCTTCAATCGCAGCATTGAGTGCCAGGAGGTTGGTCTGCTCGGCAACATCATTGATGACACTGACAATGCCTTCTATTTGTTTTGAATGTTGATCAAGGGCAGAGATAGCCTGGCTTGACCGGCGTGATTTTTGCGACATGTCATTCAAGTTGTCTATGGCAGCACGCATTGATGATGCTCCTTCACTGGCTTTCACTCCGCTCTCATTAGATAGGGAATTCATCGTGTCGGCATCATGGGAAATGGTGTGAATACTTTGAGAGAACTCTTCAACCAGAGCGGCAATGGAGTTGGTGTCATCGGACTGTTGGTTTGATGCCCCCACAATATGGCTAGACAGCTTTTCTAGCTTTGTCGCTTGTCCTTCTAGTTGCTGCGCACCAGCATGGATAGCCTGTAATGTACTCTCGAAAGCTGCCATGAGGGTGTTAAAAGCCAAGCCGACCGCAGAAATTTCATTTTTGCCCTCGACAGCTAGGCGCAAGGTAAGATCGAGATTGGTTCCGGCCTGATGCAAAGTCGCCTGCAAGTGGGCGAGGGGAGAGGTGATTGTCTTGTTGATATACAGCGAAACAGCAATAAGCAGCAATGTCAACAGGGCGACCAGAGACATTAAGTTCCGGACATCCTGGTAGAAGAGAGTATCGACGTCATCGGTATAGAGTCCGGTGTTGAGTACCCAACCCCAGGGCTCGAATGCCAGAGAATAGGCAATTTTGGGGTACGGGGTTTCATCCTGGCTGGCTTTTTTCCAGTGATAAGAAACAAACCCTCCGCCTTGCTTGGCTGCGATGACTTGCTCTTTGACGATCAGTACCCCGTTGATATCTTCAAGCTTGGAGAGATCTTTTCCGTTTAACGTTGGATTGATAGGGTGGTTGACCATGGTGCTTGTCATGTCGTACACCATAAAGTAGCCATTGTCGCCATAGCGCATTGCATTGAGGGCGGAAATGGCCCGTTGCTTTGCCTCATCGTTCGAAATCTGGCCTTGCAGGGCTTGCTGATGGAGACTTGACACTAATGTTTCCGCAGTTTCGACCAGGATTTGAATTTGATTTTTGCGTTCGTCCAGCATGCTGTCTCTCTTGTCAAAGACCGCAAGTAAGGTGGCTAACAAAAGGGAAGATACAGCGATCAGGATAAGCAATACCAAGCGTTGCTTAATGGATAGAGCATTCATGGTTTCCTCCATGTCCCCACAAAATGTAAGTATTTAATTCGATTAATGTTAACTACTATTTAGTCTAGCAATGCAAACATTATTTGCTTGAAAATCAGACACCGCTTTGTTGTTTTTTCATCTATCGTCGGTGATAGTGTGCCTTATTGCGTGTAGTGCTTTAGGCTGAGCCATACTTCATCGAGGATGTACGGAGGATATTACTTGTCTCTCAACCCTATTAGCCTTAGACCAGCCCTGTTAGACGAGTTGGAGCAACTGTTTCTACTGGTGACCAAGGATGAGGCCTGGACCCAGTTTAACGGTCCCTATTTCCCCTATAAGACTCCTACACTTGCCGATTTTAAGGCTAATCTCTTTGCGCGCATGTATGAAGGCGAAAGTATGCAACTGATAACTAAAGGGGGAGTCCCTGTTGGTTCGGTCAGTTATTATTGGGAGTGCGAATCAACGCGCTGGCTGGAAGTCGGGGTCGTGATTTATGATTCAAATTACTGGGGGCAGGGGATAGGGTATCTTGCCCTGATACCCTGGGTAAGCCACTTATTTGCCACCAAAGAAATTGAGCGGGTAGGGTTAACAACCTGGTCAGGTAATCCGAGGATGATGATTTGTGCAGAGAAGTTGGGGTTTCTGCAAGAAGCCTGCTTACGTAAAGTCCGTTATTATAATGGCGAATATTATGACTCAGTAAAATATGGGGTACTGAGATCCGAATGGAAGCACACCATAACCCCTCTAGGACAAGGTTAACCATGAGGGGCAAAATGCCGTCGTCTTAGCACATCAGCATGCCACCATGATATCGAACACAAGCATATTCGCTATTGTCTGACAGACGATTCTCGGACGATGACATCACCTTCAACCTTGATGGTCGGAGACATCAAGGGCTGCTTGTTGACCAGCTCGATAAGGGTTTCTACCGATTGGCGTCCCATGTCGGAATAAGGCAGCTCGACAGAAGTTAAGCCCGGCGTGAATTCACTGGCGACTTGTTGGTTGTCAAAGCTGACCAGGGCGATATCCCCGGGTATCGACAAGCCGCGCTCAGCAATTGCCTGATAGCAGCCTATAGCCATGTAATCGCTGCCGATAAAGATAGCCTCGGGCGGGTTGGGCAGGTCGAGCAAGGCCAGCGTTTGTTGATGCGCTTCTTTTAAGGACCAGTTTCCTTCCTTGACCAGGGCCTCATCGGGAATGATATCGTTATTGATCAATGCCTGGCGGTAGCCATTAAGTCGATCGGTGCTTGCATCCATCCATTTTTCACCGCAAATCATGCCGATACGATGGTAACCCTGTGCCAGCAGGTGCTCCGTTACTTTGTAAGCACCGAGCTTGTCAGCCGGAAGAATACTCGGCAGATCGGCGTGATCTTTACAGTAACAGTTCAACAGAACTGTCGGTGCATCAATACTGATGTTGGGCGACAGGGCCCGAGTCATACTCGAGGCGTATATCAGCCCATCGTATTCCCCTTGTTCGATTTCATTCTGGATCTGGGCAGCTAATAGCTTGTCGTTGCTGTAATCAAATGTCACCAATACCCGATCCTGCTGCCAGGCGGCTTCACGGGCAGCGTTAACGGCTTCAATAAAGGGATCGTAGTGATTTAGCCCGTTGATCACTAAAGCGATTTTCTTCGGCCGTCCTTTTGAATGCGACGCGCGCTTATGTTCATACCCCAACTTTTGTGCGGCATCCAATACTTTCTTCTTGGTCGCTTCTGCCAGTTTTATTGACTGTGAGCCGTTGAGAACCAGTGAGACAGTTGGTTGAGACACCCCGGCAGCCGAGGCGATATCTCTCATGGTGATCCGCTTTTTGATACTCATTGATGATGCAATTTCATTAGCTGATAAATTAGCAAATATATTAGCAAATCAAGCTGGGTTCTTTCATCTGGAAAGTGTGTTAGATCACGTTTTGATACATGAAAATCACAAGAAATGTGATCTCATGAGCAGCAAACTAAGTGGAATATTGATCAATTCAACGCAATTAATACATTAGCTAATATATTAGCTAATCATTATTTTGAGGTTGAGATGATTAAACAGTGGTCTAATGAAAAAGCGTGGCAATGGCACAAGGGGCAAGGTTGGCTTCGAGGTTTTAACTATTTGCCGCGTACCGCGGTGAACTGGACGGAAATGTGGCAAGCCGAAAGCTTTGACCTTGAGGTGATTGAACAGGAACTCGTTTGGTCGGTAGAAGCCGGTTATAACACCCTGCGTACCAATTTACCTTTCATTGTTTGGCAAGCCGATCGCGATGGCCTGCATCAGCGGATTGATGCTTTCCTGGCGATTTGTGAGCGCCTGCAGATTAAGGTGATGATGACACTGATGGATGATTGCGGGTTCTCTGGCGATCACCCATACCTGGGCCAGCAAAAAGTGCCCGTGCCTGATCTGCATAACAGCCAGGCTGCGGCCAGTCCCGGACGAAATATCGTTATGGACCCAGGTCAGTGGGGCCGGGTTGAGGCCTATGTGCGCGATATCGTCTCTACGTATCAGTCAGACAGCCGAATTACTATCTGGGATCTCTACAACGAACCGACCAATCGGATGATATTCACCCTCGAAGGTGAGCTGGCTTTTGATGAAGAGATGGAAGCATGCAGCCACCAGCTGATGGAGAAAGCGTTTGAGTGGGCGCGTGATTGCGATCCGGTTCAGCCATTGACTGTTGGTGCCTGGCATGCCCCCAGCATTCTAGACCGCAGTTTACCTATGTATGAGCATCCAACTGACCGCAGAGCGATGGAATTGTCTGACATCATTACCTTCCACGCTTATTTACCGTTGGATCTGTTTGGTAAAGCGGTTGAGATTGTTTCGGCTTATGACAGGCCGATGATGTGCACCGAATGGCTTGCTCGTCATGCCGACTCCAATCTTCATGAGCAGCTACCGGTTTTTCATGAAAAGCAGATTGGCTGCTATCAATGGGGGCTAGTAAAAGGAAAAACGCAGACTCACTTGCCGTGGCCGGAAATCAAGCGTGCTGACAGCGACTATCAATCCCGCTGGTTCCACGATCTGCTCCATGAAGATGGGACGCCTTACGACCAGTCAGAAGTTGACTTGATTCAGAAACTGGCAATGACCAATTAACCAGACACAAAGTGAGCCAGTAACCACTTTTGGTCTGGCTTACTTGCACCTGACTACAATGATAAGCACAGTGTGAGACGTGAAGATGAAAACCCTACAAAATAAATTGCAACCCAAAGAGCTCATGTCCTATTTCGGCTATGGGGTAGGTCAATGCTTTAGCTTTGGCCTTGTCGGCTCGTTTATTCTCTATTTTTATACCGATATTTTGGGTATTTCCCCCATTGCGGCGAGTATGATTTTCCTCATTGCCCGGGTTTGGGACGCGGTGAATGACCCGATTATTGCGGGCTATATGGATACCTTGAATTCCCGCTTTGGCAAATTCCGCCCTTATATGCTGTTCACTCCTTTCTTGATTGTTCTGGTAACTATCGCTTCTTTCTATAACATGGATGCCGATACATCGACCAAGGTGTTCTACGCCGGTGTGACATATATTTTATGGGGTACGCTCTACACCATTTCCGATGTCCCTTTTTGGTCAATGTCTTCGGTAATGACCGATGAGCCGCAGGAGCGTGCAAAAGCGGCAACGTGCGCGATGCTTGGCGTGAATGCCGGTATCGGTGCCACGATGATTTTCTTCCCGAAGCTGTCGGCGATGTTCGCTGAGGGGCGGGCGGATCAAGGCTACCTACCAGCGGTGATTATCCTCATGCTGATCGGCCTTGCATTTATGCTCAACGGTTTCTTCAACACCCGTGAGCGTATCGAAACCGCCTCTGACGGTCAGGTGACGTTAAAAGAGACTTTCCAAGCGGTACGTCAGAATAAGCCATTGTTCTTCATCCTTGCTGCTTTCTTCATGAATGTGTTCTTCAACATCGTGAACGGCATGTATATTTTCTTCTTTACCTACAACATGGGTGATGCCTCGCTGGTATCGGTCATCGGTACAATCACCTTGGTCAGTGCGATAGCTTGCTTAGCCACCCCAATGCTGACCAAGCGGTTCCGTAAGCGTGATATTTTCATCGTGCTGTGTGCATTAGAGGTTGTGGCCCGTGTTGGTTTTTACTTTACAGGGTATGACAACCCAACAACGGTAATGATCTGGCTTTCGGTGATCACGGCTATTTTCATGATGACGAACCCGCTGATCTCGGCAATGATCGCCGATACTGTGGAGTACTCTTACTACCGTACAGGTAAGCGCTGCGCTGCAATTACTTTCTCGGGCCAAACATTCACCGGCAAGTTATCAGTAGCGGTAGCCGGTGGCCTGACCGGTATTATTCTAACCATGATTGGCTATGTCCCTAATGCAGAACAATCAGCATCAGCATTGAGTGGATTGTTCTTCTGTGTCTCTTTGCTGCCGGCATTGGGGGCGGTGATCCGTATTTTCATTATGTCGCGCTATACCTTTACTGAAGAAGAGCACGCGAAAGTGAGGGCGAAAATTCAGCGAGGTGAGTTTTATAACGCTGAGCCTGAATTGAAAGAGGTGGAAGTGCAACAATAACCGCTTCTGGAAGTAGGAACCAAAAGGCCACTTTGTGGCCTTTTTGCTTTGGAGTGACCCGACTTGAAGAACACGCTAAGATGAAGTGGACAAGGGATAAAAGGAATTATCATGGAACCACGGATCAGCATCATTACTTTAGGCGTTCAAGATCTTGATGCCTCATTTGCGTTTTACAGTAAACTCGGCTTCCCGTCTTCGAGAAAACCAGAAGACGGTATTATCTTTTTCAAGACGGGCGGTGTGTGCTTGGCGCTATATCCATTACACGCATTGGCTGAGGATGTATCGCCTGACTTCAAAGTGGAGAAAACAGGATTTTCTGGCGTGACCTTGGCCCATAATACCCGTTCGAAACAAGAGGTCGATGCTGTACTAATTTTGGCGGAAAAAGCCGGCGGTAAAATTGAAAAGCAGGCCCAAGATGTGTTTTGGGGGGGCTATAGTGGCTATTTTTCCGATCCTGATGGGTACCTATGGGAAGTGGCTTATGGTGATTGCTGGGAGTTTAATGACGACGGCAGCCTAGTTATTGACTAATGCTTATGACGGGCATTTTGTTCAAGGAAAGAAGATGATTAAATGTGTCGGTGAAACAGTAATTCAATCCAAGCATCGGGCAACCTGCCATTGCGGCGCCGTCGAATTAGAGCTGAGCTTACCCAACGGCATCGAAAACCCCCGGCGTTGCGACTGTTCCATTTGCCGTCGTAAAGGGGCGATAGTGGGCTCGGTCAAACTTGATGGTATTCGAATCATTAAAGGGCAGAATGTCCTTAAGCTGTACCAATTCAACACCCATACCGCCAAGCACTACTTCTGCTCTGAGTGTGGCATTTATACCCATCACCAAAGACGTTCAAAGCCGGAAGAATACGGTTACAACATAGGGTGCCTGGAAGGTGTCAACCCATTTGAGTTGGGTGATGTGGTGACAAATGATGGTGTTAACCATCCGGCAGACCGTTAATGCTAAATTGGGCTTCATTTTCTCGCGAACCACCACCATTTCATTCACGGTGAGTTTAGGGGCCGTTCTAGCCTACGAGGACAAGGAATGGCAGCAAAAAGCTGACGTGTGCACTTACTACACCAGGCCACGCTTGCCTCTGATCAAATCAATGATGATATCTACAGTACGGTCAGTTTGAATTATGACTTTTGATACGGTTTCTCAACATAATCTGGGTAAATTATCTTTACATGCCGCTAATTATATACCGTTCAATTGACGGTGTTTTACGGTAATTTACCGTTCATCTGTATCAGTTTTGAGAATTTGAACGACTTATATAACTTTGTTATGTCTTATGCTCTATAGCTTAACCATGTAGGGTAATGAAATAGAGTTGTTGAAAAATAGTTATTGTGTAAATGTGGAATTTTATGATGTTTTTCTCTGAATATTTAGATGGGGTTGGTTTATTATCTTGATGGTAAAAGGTTTGCGTATAAACGTAAACCAATGTCAGGGTCAAAAATCATGTTCGAATTATTCGAACGACATGTTTAATTCTTAATGTTTCTTTATCTTGATGCTCTAGCTAAATTTAACTCCGAGCCCAAATGAAAATATTAATGGAGAAGAGATATGCTTAAGCTTACAGGTACTATGATTGCTGCGACTGTATTACTAAGCTCACCAGTGATGGCCGATTTAAACCTTGATGTTACTCCGCAAAACGAAGGCGCATGGGTAAAAGTCAGCGAAAACGGAGCACCCGCTAGCAATGTGCAAATTACAACCAATGTTCCAGGTACTGGTACTTTCACCACCGATGAACATGGTAGGGTTTACGTGACTGTTGCTTCCAATCGCTCAGGTAGTGTGAAGTTCAGGGCAATGGACCAAGAAGGTAACCTTGCTTACAAAACGGCGCTGATTAACAAAGATAAGTAACGCACAACAGTATGGAATGTAGAGAAAAGGAATTTCTCATTAGTCATGGCAGCGAAAAATGTGTCAGTGACCTAGTCAACAAAAGGCCGTGAAGATTGCTCTAATCTGCACGGCCTTTATGATGCCGGTATTAGTTGTTGGTTAACCAGCCCTTCTCAACAGCTAAATCAATTTGCTCACAGGCATATTGCCAAAGTTTCGGCGTGACTTTTTCCAGGTACTCGTTACGCTTAAGCACCTGTTGCTTGCTCACGGTGTGCTTAACCCAGCTGCCACCCTCATTGGACATGTTCTGGATCAGCGGCAAAATACGGTCCATGGCTTTGGCAAAGCGGGCATCTGCGGTTTCAGCCTGCTCAAACTCTATCCACAACGATTTCATTTCAGCGAACTGTTCGTCAGGCAATAAACCGAACAGGCGATTGGCGGCTTCGATTTCTTTTTCTTCCTGACCGTCTAGCTCGTGTTGTTCGGCAAAAGCAAAAGTGTCACCGGCATCGATCTCGACAATGTCATGAATGAGCAGCATCATGATGGCACGATTCACATCAACTGGCTCTTCAATGTAGTCTTTCAGCACTTGAGCCATAAGCGCAATGTGCCAGCTATGCTCTGCACTGTTTTCCTGGCGGTTGTTATCAGGCTTGACCATGGTTTTGCGGTATACCGCTTTCAGGCGATCCAGTTCGTTGATAAAGGCCAACTGTTTTTCGAGATTAAGCATACATTCCTCTTATTGCTTTTTATTTTTGAGCGACGGACAAGCGACGTACTAGGGTAGGGACAAACATCCGGGTACATGTCTTGTTCTCATCACCTTTGGCGAGAGCGAGCGAAAGGTTTGCTGCTTGCTCCGCCATGATGTTGATCGGGTAGCGCACCGTGGTCAGTTTCGGGCTCAAATACTTGGCGATGATACCATCATCGAAACCGATCAGAGAGATATCTTGCGGCGGGGTAATCCCATTTTCTTCCAACACCGATAAACAGCCTGCGGCCATGTTGTCGTTATAGGCGGCAATCGCTGTGATCGGTAGGTTTTTGGATAGCAGGTTCATCATCGCATGCTCACCACCGGCTTCATCCGGGGAGCTGTATTCGATGTAGTTGTCATCGGCCGGCAAGTTATAGGCGCGCAGCGCATCTAGGTATCCAGCAAGGCGCTGCTCGGTATCTTCGATGTCGTGGTTCGAGCACACATAGCCGATATGCTGGTGGCCATTTTTGATCAGGTACTCTGTTGCCAGGTAGGAGCCTTTGTGGTTATCAAGTGCGATACAGCGATGGGCAATTTCCGGAATAAAGCGGTTAATGACCACCATGCCCGGTACCTCATTGGCAAAATCGATCAGCTCTTGGTTACTCAGTCCTTTGCTGTGGATGATCAAAGACTCACAGCGACTGTTGATGAGCAGTTCGATGGCCTCTCTTTCGGTGGTGGCATTGTGATAACCATTGCCGATAAGAATTTGTTTGCCATTTTGTCGTGCGATCTGATCGATGGCTTTTAGCATCGAACCGAAAAAAGGATCAGATACATCGCCGACCACCACACCGATAGTATTGGTTGATTGGCTGACCAAGGCCCTGGCATTGGCATTGGGGCGGTAGCCCAGCTCTTTCATCGCTTGTGTTACTGATGCAATTGAGGCTTGACTGGCTTTGGGAGATTTATTGATAACGCGTGATACCGTCGCAACGGAAACACCGGCCAGTTTGGCCACATCCTTAATCGTAGCCATGGCTACACATCCTAGTTCGAATTAAGCTTGGTCACTATTAAACACCGACAGTGTAACGGGTGCAATATTAATGCATTAAAAAGATAAGACATATTTAACATGCTCAATAAAATCAACGGGAAAAGGTGGTGTAACCGTTACCAAAATAAATAAAAAAGGGAGCAGTCACAGACTACTCCCCTTCGTTTTCTACCAGCGAGAATTAACTTACTTCAATCGGCCCGCCGAATGACGTTACTGGCGGAACGCTACCGGTGAACTTCTCGAACTCAACCAGACAGGTGTTGGCACTGGTTGCCTGAGCCAGTTCAGAAGACGGAATATCCTGAGTCAGGGTATTTGGATCGCCATAGGTATCCATCGCGCCTTCTTTCTCGTTCAGAGGACCATACCATGCCCCTTCTTCGATACGAACCACGCCCGGTGCGTAGCTGTCTGTCAGTACAGCACCGGCTAGCAGTTGACCACGGTCGTTGTAAACGCGGACCAAGTCGCCGTTTTGGATGCCCTTGGCAGCGGCATCTTGCGGGTTGATGTAGATTGGCTCACGGCCCTGTACCGCGTAGGTGGCACGGAACTCTTCCGATTCACACATTTGCGAGTGTAAGCGTTTGTCTGGGTGACAAGACTGCAGCCAGTAAGGGTGTTTGTCTGAGCCCGGACCACCGTGTGAACGCTCGCTCTTCTCGAACCACATTGGGTGGCCCTGACAGTGCTCGTAACCAAAGCGATCAATCTTACGGCTGGTGATTTCGATAAAGCCCGATGGCGTACCCAATGGGTTGATCTCTGGATCTTCACGGAAATCAGCATGGCGAACCCAAGGCTTACCTGTACCGGCGTCGAAGTAGCCTTTTTCCCAGAACTCATCGAACTCTGGCATGTCGAATTTTGCCTTGTTGGCATCACGGCATTCGCTGTAAAGCTGGCGAACCCATTCCATCTCATCCATACCACGGGTGTATTCTTTGTGGCGACCGAAACGACGCGCAACTTCCGTCATGATTTCGAAGTCTGTTTTTGACTGGAACAGTGGGTCAACCAGCTTCTGCATCGCAATTAGGCCACGGCCACTGTATGAGCCATAAACATCGATATCGTTACGTTCCCACTGGGTACAAGCCGGTAGCACGATATCCGAGAAGCGACAGCTGGCTGTCCAGGCAAAGTCAATGGTGACAACGGTTTGAAGTGCCTTGAAGGCTTTCTTCATCTTGTTGCGATCCTGGTGGTGGTGCCAAGGGTTACAGCCACTGATCACCATCATCTTGTAATCAGGCAGGGTCACTTTAGAACCGTTGTAGCGGATCTGTTTGCCTGGCTCGAGTAGACAGTCAATCCAGCGGGCTACCGGAATAGTGCTGCTGTAGCCGTTGAAATCGTTGTTATCCCATTTAGGCTTCTGGCCTTCATCTGGGTTACGTGGGAAACCACCCGGTGCAGCGAAGCCTGTCGATGGTACGCCGATCGAGCTGTAGTGGTGACCGTAAGAAATACCACCGCCTGGCAGGCCAATTTGTCCCACCATTGCTGCAATAACCGCCCCCATCCAGTATGGCTGCTCACCGTGTTCCTGACGCTGGATACACCAGCCAAACAGCATCTGGGTACGGCCGTTAACCAGCATGCGGGCAAACTCGCGGATCTTATCGGCGGATACACCACAGATCTCGGCAGCCCATTCCGGATCTTTCTCGATCTTGTCTTTGGTTTCACCCATCACATACTGGATGAAGTCATCGAAGCCCAGGCAGTAAGTCTTGATGAAGTCTTTGTTGTAAAGCTCTTCGGTGTAGAGCGTGTGCGCAACACCCAGCATAAACGCCACATCGGTTTGCGGGTTGATGTAGAGGTGGTCGTTGTTCAGGTAGCGCTGGGTCTTGTTTTTCACCGGGTCAACGGAAAGCACATTGATTTCGCCTTTGGCGACTTTCTCTTTCAGCTGCTCCAGGTACGCGAAGGATTCATGGGTTTCACAGTTCCAGCCAACCTGAAGGTTTTTCACCGGATCATTGGCCCAAAGTACAATGTTGTCACTGTTCTCCAAGATTTCAGACCAAGAAGTACCCTGCGCATACACTTCGGTGGAGCCTAGTACGTATGGCAAGATGGTTTGACCTGCACCCGTCGAGTAGTCACCGACTTTCTTGATGTAGTTACCGTGCATGCCGACAACACGCTGCATGTGGTTACCACAGCTGTGGAACTGGCCGGTTTGACGCCAACCCGTTTGGCCGGCGTGCAGGGCCCATGGACCGTAATCTTTCTGAATGCGTTCCAGTTCGCGGTAGAACAGATCGATGGCTTCATCCCAGGTTACGCGGACAAAGCGGTTGTTACCACGGGTCGCTGCACTGTATTTATGCTTCTTCAGCCAGTCGAGGCGAACCATCGGGTAGCGCACACGTGACGGGCTGTAAAGAATTCCCTTGATGCCGTTGAGCATCTCGGTTGGGTGCTTATCCAGCTCCAGCGGTTTGATTTCTTGTAGCTTGCCACCGTAGATGTGGGCGCGGAATGCGCCCCAGTGAGAGCCTGATACCTTCCAGGTTCCTACGGTTTCAGCCGCCATGGCTTTGTTCATACCCAACAGGCTTGGACCAATCACTGATGCGGCGCTAGTGGCTACCATACCCTGTAGGAAACGTCTTCTGCTTACAGACATATTCAATTACTCCATCAATCGCTTAGTGGTGGCCATCTGCAAAATCAGATGAGTGTTTCTGTAGGTACTTCAGCACCAAGGCTTTGCTGTCGGTATCGAAGTTAACGAATGCCATCATGCCGTTGAACATGCCTGGCCAAGTGTTGGCATCAAAGTGTGCTTCATCCGGTTGGGTGTGACACACAGAGCAGTTGGTGTTGTAAGACTGCTTTGCTTTTTCCCAGATAGGCTGGACATCGGCCATCAGCGCCTCTTTCTTCATCCACACTTTGGCGGTAACACGCTGCCAAGGAAGGCCGGTTAGGTCATCTTCTTTGCGCTCGAATTTCTCGACAACCTGATCGTTGGTTGCTGACTCTTTAAGCAGTGAAGCCACGGCGATGTTCATGCCGAAATCTTCCTGGATAACACGACCAAAGCCTTTGTCTTTACGCCAACCGGATACTTCCACTTCAATCGCATCTGCCGTTTGGCCGATAACTTTGACTGATGATGCAGGGTTTAGCAGACCAGCTTCCGTGGTTAGCTCTTTTTCTTCGTATAGCGGCAGGTGGCGCACGCTTACATATTCTTGGCCTGTTTCGAACTTGGTGTTCGATGCCAACTGCTCAAGCTCACCGATCATGCCACCGGAGCTGTCCATGTTTTTCGGCAGGTTGTGGGCAATGCCTTTGTGGCAATCCACGCAGCTTTGATCACGCTCAGCCGCTTGTTTCATCTGGATACGGGCAGTTGGGCGCATGTTGTCGAAATCCATGCTGTCGTAGTCATGGCAGTTTTTGCATTCCAATGACTTGTTGGCTGAGAAGCGATCCCACTCATGCTGGGCCAGTGCTACACGGCGTTCTTCGAATTTTTCTTTGGTGTCTAAGTCACCGAATACTTGGGCGAACACTTCTTTGCTGGCTTGCATTTTCCGGGCGATCTTGTCAGTCCAATTGTGCGGGACATGACAGTCAGGGCAGGTGGCACGAACACCCGAGGTGTTTTTCCAGTGCACGGTTTCTTGTAGTTCTTGGTAAACGTTATTTTCCATTGTGTGACAGCCAATACAGAACTCTTCGGTATTGGTCGCTTCCAACGCAGTGTTGAAACCACCCCAGAAAATAACTCCTGCGATAAAGCCACCGAGGGTTAAAACCCCAAGGCTGATATGAACACTTGGCCGAGAGAAGGTCTGCCAAGCTTTAATGAGAAATGCTTTCATGTTGTGTACTCAGTGTGTGGTTATTTGATTGTTGTTATGTTGGCTTTATCCCATATGGCCGGGAGGCCCCAAGAAGAAGATTTGCATCATCCAAACGAAAAAACCGTAGCCACCAACGGCGGCAACACTAAGGATGGGAAAGAGAAATACCGTGATGAAAAAGAAAGCACGCCATTCACGTTGCTTTTCATCCTTAGCAACTGTGCTGATTCCATTAGTCATAGTTCTACCCGTTCTACTTTGTTAATTGAGCTAAAAGGAAAAGTGTTAACAAATGTTTTAAAGGGATCTTAAGGTATATTTTTGGGGTGTTTCAATCGGACAAAAGCTATTCGTTTTACCTAGTTAATTCTTTTTTGATCTGTAACGGAAAGATGAATGAGATGAGATTTTATATAACTATTTATGGGTGGTTATGAAAATTTATTAATAGGGTGCTGTGTTTGTTTTTTGTTAAAATGGTTTGTTTTTGGTTGCGTTGGTGATCGAGGTATAGCGAAATAAAGGTGATTTTTAGCTGGTTGGTGATAAAACGAACGATGAAAAGTGTGATCTGGATCTGTATAAATATTAACTATGTAAGCCGAAGGGTAATTCTGTACACAATTAATAGCTGGTTTTGTGGCTAAAAAAATACATATAAAAACTGTTTCACTGCGAGTTTAATTAGAAATGATTTATTACAGATGTTGGTTTTGCATAATAAAAAAGCTGGCGTTTACCAGCTTTTCAAATATGACGTTGTGATGAGTTGAGGGGCTTTTTTATCTGGCCATCTCGAACGCGAGGGCTTTTTTCTCGACCTGACGGAAAAGCAGGGTAAGAATGCCATTTACCATCAAGTAGAAGGCACCAGCGATACTGAAGACCATGAGCGTATCGTAGGTTTGGGCGTTGATTCGTTGTGCATAGCCCATGATATCCATAATGGTGATGGTGCTGGCGAGAGAGGTGCCTTTGAAAACCAAAATTACTTCATTGGAGTAGGCTGGAACTGCCCGGCGGATCGCATATGGTAGCAATACACCCAATGTGGCTTTGGTATCCATGCCCAAGGCTTTACACGCCTGCCATTGGCCCCGAGGGATGGCATTGAATGCGCCTTTGAACAACTGGGTGCTGTATGCCGCGGTATTTAGCGCCAGTGCCAGCATGGCACAGAACCAAGGTTGGCTCAGCCAGTGCCAGAGAATACTCTCGCGTACCCACTCGAATTGACCAGGACCGTAGTAAATCAAAAAAATCTGTACTAGGAGCGGTGTACCGGTAAATAGGGTGATGATACCCCGGCTAAGCCAATGGAGTCCCGGTGTCTTTAGAACCAGCGTCAATGTCATCAATAACGCAAGAGTACAACCAACCAGCAGGGATACCGCGGTCAGTTCAAGGCTGACGATCAAGCCTTCGAGCAGTTGCCAAACGTGCTGTTCATTCATGCGTTTGCTCCTTCTAATGCGTTAGTTTTGGCTGACTTTTTGACTGATGATTTTTTCGATACTGTTTGCCCATCCTGGAGGCTGTATTTTTTGTCGAGCTGTTTTACTACTTGCTGGGTGACCAAAGTAATAACTAAGTAGACAGCCGCAGCACAGGCATACCAGGTAAAGCTTTCGTGGGTAGCCGCAGCGGTCAACTGAGCCTGCTTGAGCAAATCGGTCACCCCAATCAAGGAGACTAAAGCGGTATCTTTAAGCAGTACCAGCCATTGGTTGGTCAGGCCGGGTAGGGCATGGCGAACGGCTTGCGGCAAAACAATCTTGAAGAATGCCCGTGACTTGCTGATCCCCAGAGCACTGGCTGCCTCCCTCTGACCGTTGGGCACAGCCTTGAGGGCGCCTCGCAGCGTTTGCGAGGCATAAGCGGCAAAGATAAGAGACAGGGCGATGACCCCTGACAGAAAAGGGCTGACCTCAATAAAATCTCCAGTCAGCAAGAACAGCACTTGCGTTGAACCGAAGAAGATAAACAGTACAACCAATATTTCAGGTAAGCCCCGAAGCACCGTGACCATTGTAGTCGTTGGCCAGGCAATGGCACGAAAGCGTGACATTTCACCACTGGCAAATAGAACAGCCAAGACCAATCCAACAGCGACGCTGGCCAGGCTTAGCTGGATGGTGACCCAGCTAGCCTCAAGTAGCGTCAGAGCATAACCTGATAACGCCATAATTTATTCACCGAAGTACTTGTTGAAGATTTCGTCGTACTGGCCGTTCGCCTTAACGGTTTTCAGGGCTGTGTTCAGCTTGTCCAGTAGCTCTTGGTTGCTTTTGTTGACGGCGATACCAAAGCCGTTACCGAAGTATTGGGCATTGGTAACCTGCTCACCGACGTACACAAGGTTGTCGTTCTTTTTGAACCATTCGGCAACCACGGCAGTATCACCGAATACCGAATCGATCCGGCCATTTTGCATGTCGATGAATGCGTCCTGGTAGCTGGCGTACGGTACAGCGGTAACACCGTCAAGCTGCTCGGTTAGGTAGCTCTGGTGGGTTGAACCGTTCTGCACGCCAACACGCTTGCCTTTAAGCGCGGTTTGATCGGCCACTTTGCCATCAAGTGCAACAAAAGCAGCAGAGTTGTCGTAGTATGCGTCGGTGAAGTTAACCACTTGCTGACGCTGCTCAGTAATATCAATACCCGAGATAGCTGCATCGTAACGACGGAACTTCAGCGCAGGGATCAGGCTATCGAACGGTTGGTTGTGGAAAGTACACTTAGCTTCAATCACATCGCACAGAGCGTTTGCCAGGTCAACATCGAAGCCTTGAATTTCGTTATTTTCGTCAACGTATTCGAATGGGGCGTAAGTTGCTTCCATCGCAAACTTAATTTCTTCCTGAGCGGCTGCGTTAGCTGAAGCCAAACCAATCAATGTTGCCAATACAATCTTTTTCATCGCGATACTCCGTGCGTCGTTAGCTGCAGCATCACGTGATAGTGATGCTGATATATATAATGTGCGTATATCACTGAAACTCAGTGCGTGAGGTATTCTGCAAACTCCGGGGTGGTCGGGGTTGTGAAGGCCTCTTTGGTGCCGTGTTCCACCATGCGGCCTTTTTCAAGGTACAGTACGTGGCTGGCGATTTTTTTGGCAAAGTCTACCTCGTGGGTCACCACAACTTGGGTAATGCCAGTTTCGCTCAGGTCATTAATGATTTTGACAACCTGGTTGGTAATTTCTGGGTCGAGTGCAGCAGTGGGCTCGTCAAACAGCAGCACTTCAGGTTTCATCATCAGCGCGCGGGCAATCGCGACTCGCTGCTGCTGGCCGCCAGAAAGTTGCAGCGGCCAAGCATCGGCTTTGTCGGCAAGCTGTAACCGTGTTAATAAGGCCATGGCTTCGTCTGTGGCTTGCTGTTTGGAGATACCGGCCACTTTAACCGGTGCTTCGATAAGGTTTTCGATCACCGTGAGGTGGGGCCATAGGTTGTACTGCTGAAAAACCATGCCGACTTTACGTCTCAGTTTCAGTGCCTCTCTTTCGCAGATAGACTGGGAGAAGTCATAGGCTTCGTTGGCAACCTGAAGCTGGCCGCTGGTGGCATTTTCCAGCAAGTTAAGCACCCTTAGCAAAGAGCTTTTGCCAGCGCCACTCGGGCCAAGCAATACCAAGGTATCCCCTTTACCGCAGGTGAATTCAACATCATGAAGCACCTGGGTATCACCATAGAACTTATTAACACTATTTACTTGAATACTCATGCTGACTTACTGCATTAATCGTCACTTGAGGGTTATATTACCCAGAGTGAGATCTTATGCAAGAAAAATGTATAAAAAATTCCAGAGGTTATATTTTTGTTTGATTTTTGTTCTAACTTCTGCCCTTTTATCCATTTAAACCACTGTAATTTAGTGGGTGGAGTGGCAGATGTGAAAATGATAAAAAAAGTCGCACTCTCGGTGTGGGATATTTAAGCATTTTAGAGGCAGGGGCGATTTGACCCCCCACGGATATTGAAGGGTTTTATTTCCAGGGCTGGACATAAGGGAAAGAAGACTGGCCATGAAGCCAGGCGTAAAAAAGGCCACTTTGTAAGTGGCCTTGATATGCTTTTTGCCTGACAGGGAATTATGCGGTTTGAGCTATTTCCGTTGTCTCACGGCGGGCTTTAACAACCAGAGCGTAACCGAATAGAGCAACAAAGCCGGTGATAAACATCGCTGTCGTTACCGTCATCAGGCCGTGCATGGCAAAGGCCGATACCAGACCGCTTGCGGCGAAGCAAACCATTGTCTGAAGGAAGTTCAGCAGGCCGGCAGCAGTGGCACTACAGTTTTTGAAATCTTCCAATGCTTTACTGATGATGATCGGGTAGATGGCACCGTTGGCCACCGCCAGCAAGCAGAATGGTGCCAGAATAGGCCAAATAGTGGTTGGCTCAGTTTGCAGTGAGATCATGAACATGATCGTTACGCTGGCAAAGAACAGCTTCAGGATCCAAGGTAGCAACTGCTGGCTGTCATATTTGTTGAGCAGAGTACGGCAGCCGTAACCACCAACAATAAACGCGACCGTCTGAGGTGCATAGCTCAGGCCGATATCTGCGCCAGAGTACCCCATCGCGGCCATCACGAATGGTGAACCGGTTAGGTAAGCAAAGAATGCAGCAGAACAGGCAGCGAAGATAATCATATTACCAACGAATTTTTTTGAACTAAGGATTTGGGCATAATCGCGGCGTAACTGCACCGAGACCTTTTCCTGTTTTTTGTCCAAATTGGCACTTTCAGTTTCTTTTAGTGTCATGATGGACAAAACGGCACCAAAACCAACAAGAGCAACAAAGATACTGCGCCAGCCGAACTGATGCTCAAGCATGGCGCCAGCCAGCGGTGCCAGGGCTGGGGATAGGGCAACCAACGGCATAATGGTCGCGAAAACACGCTCAGAGACCTTGCCTTCGTAGCGGTCAACCACAACAGCCTGCCAGATAACCGTTGCGCTACATGCGCCTAGCGCCTGTGCAAAGCGAGCGACTAGCATTAGCTCAACATTTGGTGCAAAGGCACAGAAAACCGAAGCGATACTGAATAGCGTCATACCGCCCATTAGCACTTTGATACGGCCAATACGATCAGACAGTGGGCCATAAATTAGCTGGCCGAGTGCCATACCCAACAGGAAAATACTTAATGTCAGGCCAATAAGTGATTGTGATGTATCAAAATCCTCTCGAATAACTTCGAAAGCAGGGAGATACATGTCAGTTGCCAAGAAGCCCAGCATACTTAAACATGCAAACCATAGGATGGTCATTTTTGAAGGTTGATTTGTCATAGCTTTATTTCATTTAACTGTTTTGTACTTTGCGGCAAGTCTATACATGGTTTTTCATAGTGTGAAACGGTAAAATTTAAACATTGCTTTCAAAAAAATTGATGTGAACAATTTTGCACCTAGGTCGCACGTTTTTATCTTGCGCAGTGAGCAAGGTTGAATATCAGCCGAATGGCGCCAATTAGCAGCAATCTGTTGCATTTTTGCTGTAAAAAACAACCGAATTAACTGGGCTAAGGCCTGGTTGGTAGCGGTGAAAAGGAAGAGCCCAATGTTTTCTTATAATGATTTACAAGTGATAGATGTTGTTGCCCGGCGAGGAAGTTTTTCCGCAGCTGCTGAAGAATTGCACAAAGTGCCGAGTGCAATAAGCTATACAGTCAGGGTGATCGAGGAGCGGTTGGCTGTCGATTTATTTGTTAGGCTCCACCGCCAAGTCCAGTTAACCCCTGCCGGAGAGTTCTTTGTGGAAGAAGCCAGGGCGCTACTTAAGCAAATGGAGCAACTAAAAATGCAAACCCAACGGGTCGCAAATGGTTGGTCGCAAAGTGTATCGGTGGCGCTGGATACGGTGGTGCGCGAGAGCCGGGTAAATACCTTGGTACGCGATTTCTACCGTCAATTTCCCGATATGGAGCTGCACCTGACGATGGAAGTATTCAATGGGGTATGGGACGCCCTGTCGGATGGCCGGGCTGATATTGCCATTGGTGCAACGGCAGCGGTGCCAGTAAGCGGCCACTTCGATTACCGTGATATGGGGGTGCTGGAGTGGCGTTTTGTGATCAGTCCCGATCACCCCCTGGCAGGAACAGAATATCCACTCGAGGCAGAGGAGCTTATCGAGTATCCGGCCATCTGTCTTGAAGATACTTCGCGGGTATTGCCGAAGCGGGTAACCTGGCTGATGGACAACCAGCGCCGGATTATGGTGCCCAACTGGCACAGTGCGATGTCGTGTTTGAAGTCGGGCCTTGGGATTTGCGTGGTGCCCGAGCATAAGGCCCTGCCACTGATTGAAAGCGGCGAATTGGTGGAAAAAGAACTTGCGGTGAAACCGCCGGTGAGCCCGTGTTGTTTGGCGTGGAATAAAGAGAGCCAAAACCCCGCGATTGATTGGCTGCTCGATTATCTGGGGGATAGCGAGCAGCTTCATCGCGAATGGATGCGGTAGCCTCTATTATTGAAGGCTTACTCTGTCGGCTTCTCGCTCTCAGCAACCGCTACGGTTTGATTCTGCTCTGCTGATTGCTCGGCCTGCTGGGCTTCTTCGGCTTCCATCTTGGCTCGCTCGGCTTTAGAGATGTAGCGAGGCTTGTTGCTGCGGTGCATCTTGGCGTTTTTCTTTTTGATTTTTGCCTTTTGCGTCTCAATGACTTTTTTCTTGCGGTTCATGTCTACATACCAAATCAAAATTGGCTGGCAATTCTAGGGGGAATCGCAGGGAATGTGAAGGGGGGATACCCTAGTAGCTTGAAGTTACCTGGGTATCAATATAGACCAATACTGAATTGGCTCCCCGCCAATGGGGCTATAGAGGGGCGGTCCCGACGGACAGACGACGCACCAATGTCGGCATGTACATCCTCGCTTGCGTGGCATCTTTTTTTTCATTGGCAAGCTGCAGTGATAATTTTGCTGCTTGCTCAGCCATAACCTGGATAGGGTAGCGGATGGTAGTGAGCTTTGGATGAACATAACGGGCAATATCGCCATCATCAAAACCGATCACCGAAATATCTTCCGGAATACGCAAGTTATTCTCGTGCAGTACGGCCAAACAGCCTGCCGCCATGTAGTCGTTGTAGGTGGCCACAGCTGTTACGGGGAGGTTCTTGGACAGCAGGTTGGTCATGGCATACTCGCCGCCCAGTTCATCCGGCTCACCGTACTCAATGTATTCCTCGTTAGCTTCCAAACCATGATCTTTCAGCGCTTCAAGGTAGCCGGCCTTACGATCCCTGGCATCTTCAATGTCATGGCTAGAGCAGAGGTAACCGATGTGCTTATGACCATGGCGAATAAGGTATTCGGTGGCAAGGTAGGAGCCCTTGCGGTTATCGAGCGCAATACAGCGCGAGGCGATTTGCGGTACGATGCGGTTAATAATGACCAGCCCTGGTATTTCGTTGGCTAAGCCGATGAGTTCTTGATCGTCCAATCCTTTACTGTGGATCACTAAGGATTCACAGCGGCTGTTGATCAGCAGGTTAATGGCGTTGCGCTCTTTCACGGCGTCGTGGTAGCCGCTACCGATAAGTAGTTGTTTCTCATGCTGATTGGCAATGGTATCGATGGCTTTGACCATGGTACCGAAGAAGGGCGCGGAAACATCATTGACCAAAACGCCGATGGTGTTGGTCGACTTACTGACAAGAGCCCTTGCGTTGGCGTTTGGCCGGTAGCCGAGTTTTGCCATTGCGGCTTTCACGGCCTTGATTGCCGTCTCACTGGTGTGTGGTGCGTTGTTGATCACCCGTGAAGTCGTGGCGACGGAAACGCCCGCTTCTTTCGCGACATCCTTGATGGTAGCCATAGAGCCCTCTTTCTTTACTGCTGGCTCATTAAACAATGGTTGGAGGAATAAAACAAATCCCGCCAATGTTTTTTCATGGGCTGAATTAATTATTGTAAGGTGAGTCACTTAACGAAAAGGCAGGCGGCTAATTTATAGGCAGGTCAGTCAGGATGAGGCTGGTGTGCCATGAAGAATAACGCTGTATTGGCAATTGTAGGTGGAAAAATGCCACCTTGAGGGGGAGCCAAGGCGGCACGGGTTAGTTAATCGCGAGAATATAAGAATCGCTTAATCAGCAATCACAAGAGCCAGGCTGTAGGCATATTGCTTGCCGGTCAACTTGAATTCCTCATGAACACTCGGGCTCCAGGAATCGTCACCGCCGACGCCCATATGCTGGTGGTCTACGCGAAGGTAGATTTGCTGCTCGGCCTCGAGCTCGTTGGTGTGTTTCGCTTCAGCCAGTTGCTGCTGGCTGTAACGGCTGACGCTGAACTGGAACTCACCAGTGATATTCAAACTACCGATAGACAGCGAGTTACAGCCACAGCGCAGCCCATTATCTGTTGGGAAGATATATGGGGTGTGCATATCGCTCAGGGTTTCGGTGTATTGACCAAAACGTGCCCCCGACAATCTGTCTGGGTAGTTTTCGAATGGACCCAATCCGCGCCACTCAATGTATTGCTGCTCTTGCTGTAGCGGCAGTGCTAGCTCTAGACCAATACGGGGCATAGGCGGAAGCTCATCAGCCAGTTTAACTGAAACATCCAACAGGGTTTGGCCTTGGCTGTCCAAGGTGTAAGTCCAAACGGTGATTGCTTGTACATTGCCGTTGAAGGTATACACGAACGTTGCAGTGACGACGACGTGGTCGCTAAGGGTATTGACATGGCAATCGACACATTCGCGGTCCCATTGGCCGATTCCGGCTGCATCCCAGCGGCATACCCAGGCATTAGGGTCAACGAAATCAACCTCACTCACACCAATGTCATTATCTAGCGGGGCGCGGAAGAAATTATCCACAGGTGAAGATACAAGCTGTTCTTTACCTTCGACTGTCCATTGTTCCAGCAGGCCGCTGGTTTTGTCCCAGCGCCAGTGGTGCTTGCCATCGTCACTGCTGACCAAAATGCTGCAGTCGTTCTCAGTTGCAACAGGCACTTGGCTTTGATTGAAGCTTGGGTAGGCCAGGGAGTTGCGGTTAGTCACAGCAAACTGTTCGCTGGCGACAGTGTGTCCGGCTTCTGCCCATGGTGTTGACTCACGCAGTGCAATATCGATATTGAGGTGGTATACCGCACCAGCACGAGGTTTGATGTCAATATCGATGCAGAGGGTCTTCTGGCTATCTGCTGGAACAGCCAGTTGCTGCTCACCAGAAGCAATGATACGGCCATCTTCAAGCAGTGACCATTTCAATTGCTCGTTGTCGGTGGCACGGAACAAATTCTCGTTGGTCACTGTCAGGGTATACGCGACACAGTTGGCCAGTTGCTCCTCGCTATCTAGCTTGACGGTGATCATGCGTTGGCAGTGTTTGGCTTCTTCCAGCGTTGGGTGCGGGGTTCTGTCTGGGAACACCAACCCGTTGATACAGAACTGGCGGTCATTGATGGTATCGCCAAAATCGCCGCCATAGGCCCAGAAGTGCTCGCCTTTGTCATCAAACTTGCTGATCCCCTGATCAACCCAATCCCAGATAAAGCCGCCTTGCAGGCGAGGGTAGTCTCGGAAAGCGTCCCAGTAATCGTTGAAACTGCCTAGGCTGTTACCCATGGCGTGGGCATACTCACACAAAATCAATGGGCGGTTCTCATTAGGTAGGGATACCCACTTCTTGATTGACCACTTTGGCACCGCTTCATCAGCAATCGTGGTGTTTACTCGGGCATACATAGGGGCAATGATATCGGTTGCGGTCGTATCGGAGCCGCCGCCCTCATACTGTACCGGACGAGACGGGTCATAATTCTTCGACCAGGCATACATGGCATTGTGGTTGCTGCCGTGGCCGGATTCATTGCCCAGTGACCAGATGATGATGGAAGGGTGGTTTTTGTCGCGCTGTACCATTTGGGTGTAGCGGCTCATGTAAGCGTGTGCCCACATCGGGTCGGCAGACAGGCGGTTCATCGGCTCCATGCCGTGGGTTTCGATGTTGGCTTCGTCACACACATACAAACCGTACTGGTCACACAGCTCGTACCAACGCGGGTGATTCGGGTAGTGGGCGGTACGGACGGCATTAAAGTTATACTGTTTCATCAGGCAGATATCTTTGATCATATCTGCTTCAGTCATCACATGGCCAAGCTCTGGGTGGTGCTCGTGGCGGTTGACGCCCCGGATCAGCAGAGGCCTGCCGTTGAGGCAAAGCTGGCCGCCGATGGTTTCGACTTTACGGAAACCAACTTGATAAGCTTCACTTTCAATGTGGTTGCCATCGGCATCAAGCAAAGAGACGACGCAGCGGTATAGGTTGGGTGTCTCGGCACTCCAGAGCTTCGGCTCACGTACCGACAGTGTTTGGAATACGACATCGTTGTAGCTACCGCGCTCGTCGATACGGCGGTTATTCGGACGGTCAATCACGGGCTCGGTGATTGTCTGCTCACCATCAAACAGTTGGATCTGCACCTGATGCTCAGCAGTGGCATTGATATGGGTAACAACCGTCAAGCTGCCGTCACGATAGCAGGCATCCAGATCCGGTGTGATAAAGACATCTTCAATGCACTGCGAAGGTTTGGTCAGCAGGGTAACATCACGGAAGATGCCGCTAAGCCACCACATGTCCTGATCTTCGAGGTAGCTGCCGTCACTCCAGCGGATCACCATCACCGCGAGGGTATTGTCGCCAGCCACAAGGTACTGGGAAAGATCGAATTCTGCAGGCAAGCGGCTGTCTTGGCTGTAACCGACCCAATGGCCGTTACACCACAAATGAAAAGCAGAGTTAACACCATCGAAGATAATACGGTGGGTTTCTGTGAGCTGGCTTTCTTGAAGCTCAAAGCTGGTACGGTAGCAGCCTGTTGGGTTGTCTTTCGGGACGAAAGGCGGATTCACTTCAAACGGGTATTTGACGTTGGCATAAATCGGCTTGTCATAGCCTTGTAGCTGCCAGTTAGACGGTACCGGAGTATTGTCCCAAGCCTGATCATTGAAGCTAGGCGTCACGAACTCGCCGTCCACTTGCTCCGGGGCATCGAATAGCTTGAATTTCCATTCGCCGTTCAATGACTGGCGCTGGGCATTTTTTGCGTCGCGTGCACTTTCAATGTCACGGTAGCTGGCCAGTGGGCTGTGCGCAGACAAACAATGGATGTTCACTGACTGAGGGTTTTCCCAGTCTCGGCGCTGAATAATGTTTGAAAATGCCGTCATCGTTATCCTACTTATAGTGATCTTACGTAATCTTGAAAATTGTAGTGGCTGTGCCGCACGGCGATAGGTTGGCCCTGCGGCGAGTTATTCTTTGTGTCTTTCTGGTTAATTCACCCTGGACGATTATTGGGCCAAGG
The DNA here is from genome assembly GCA_000940995.1 of Photobacterium gaetbulicola Gung47. Lineage (NCBI taxonomy): Bacteria > Pseudomonadati > Pseudomonadota > Gammaproteobacteria > Vibrionales > Vibrionaceae > Photobacterium > Photobacterium gaetbulicola. Next base: position 2,580,699 of record CP005974.1, on the reverse strand, counting down.
TGTCCAACAGATAATCTTTGGCCTGTTGATGGCCGGCTGATTCGGCTTTGTTCGCCCAATCAACGGCGTGTTTGAGTTTTCCGCTGTTCATGGCTTCATCAATTTGCTGCTTGAAATAGTGCCAGCTCTGTGTGTCAGCGGATGCAGTCTGTTTGGGTGTTGCTGAAATCGGCTCTGGTGCAGTATTGGATGCATTGCTAGGTGCAGTCTTTGATACTGCAGCCGCCGAGGCCTGTTTCGCCGTTAGGCTTGAAAGTAGGTCTACCACAGGATTGCCGAAATGCTGCTGTGTGGTAATTTCAACCACGCCAACTGGCGCCAAGGTGGCATAAAGCGGAAGACGTTTATTGCCGATAATGTTCTGTGACTCGGCAAATTCCTGTTCTGGGTGGATCCGTTCTAGCTGATTACCAATTTGCTGAGGATCGTGCTGGATCACCATGTAAGCCATGTTGTTAAGTTGAGTGCTGAGGATAAACTTACCTTCAATGCGCTCGAGACCGCCCAGGCTACCGGTGAAGTAATGAAAATCTTCAGTGGTGTGCTGCTCGACCAGCTGCCATTGATCGTCATAGATGGCTATTGCCGGGGCGATGACTTGGTTGTTGTTAATCGGGGCACTGACTGTCAGCATGAAAGGAGCAGCCGTTTGCGGCAAGCCATAAGCTTTGGCAGGCGAGCGGTCTGATCCCTCATTGCCATTATTGGCAATAGGGAGGGTCTGGCCATTGCCATCGAGAATCACATACTGTTGGCTATTTATTGTCAACGGTTGGATTGATAGCGTAGCAAAAGATTCACAGCAAGCCGATTGGTTAAGAACGGTATTGAGTGCCGTGTCTGGAATACTGCTGCAAGCGGTTAGGCTCAGGCCAAGCAGAATGGTCGCTAACTGATTCTTCTTCATGCTTTTTCCTTAGGGTACAGGCCCAAACAGGCCTGTACCGTTTCTAGTCAGAATCCCAAGAGTGGGCTATTACCACCAAGTCTCGACGTTGAAGCCGAAGGTCACTTCGTCAACGCTGTCCTTGCCGCTGGCGTTACGCATAGCTGTGCCGTAGGTATCGCCACCACGGTTCCACTCGTCGTTCTTCTCGGAGTAGGTGGCGAAAATACGCAGTGAAGGGCGAGCCCATACGCCTTTACCGGCCTGGAACATCTGGGCAACAGTGACTTTGTACATGTCATTAGTACCGGCGCCGTTTTGTGCTTCGACGGTTTCGTAACCGACTTCCAAAGCGGTTGCCATGTAATCTGTCCAGCTGTACTGAGGACGGGCACCGACACTGAACCACTTCTCACCATCGTTGTTATCTAGGTTCTTGTCCTGATAGGCGATGGAGTACATTACTTGGAAATCTTCGTTGACGTTCAGATCGCCAGAGTTGAAGACTCGCCAGCTATAACCGTCATGCTCAACACCTGTGCTGTATTTGCGGTTGGAGCCACCCTCGGCGCTCATCAGGCCACCGGCAAGGGCATTGGTACCATACTGGAAGGCAAAGGTATTCGAGCCGTAATCCCAAGCTTGGCGGTAAAGCGCGGATAGCATGGCACCAGAGGTGGTGATATCTGATTCTTCATAGCTAGAGTTTTGGGTGAAAATGTAGTTCAAGCCGAAGGTCAGATCGGCGGTGTCGCTGATAGCAATGTCACTGATACGGGCATCGATGTTATGCAAACTGCGGCCATCAGCACTGGAGTTCGGTGCCATCCAGGCAATGTGGCCGCTACCGAAGCCAAGATCCCAATCCTCGATACCAATACCGGTGCTTGATGTATCCCAGTACTTGATATCAATCATGTGCACTTCGTGACGGCGGTAAAAGCGCTCACCGGCCCACACTTTGGCATTTGGCTGTGATGCGAATAGGCCGTGACCGGCTGACCACATCTGGATGATGCTGACATCACCCCAGCTCTCGCCACTCCCCAGGTAGAGGGTGGTATCGAAGTAAGCATCACCGTCTTGCCACACATCGGCCTTTAGGCCAGCTTCCCACCAGTTAAGCTCGTTACCCAAGCGGTAGTTACCATAACCCTCGCTGGCGCGGATCACGTCGTTACGTTCCCCTTTGCCATTATTATGGTCATCATTGTCTGTATAGATATTCCCCCATTTGGCATAGCCAAAATATTGAATGTTCTCTACTGCCGCTTGGCTGGCTAGTGGGGCCATTACCAGTGCTATGCCGACTGCTTTTGCTAGCATCTTCTGTTTCATGAAACGTCTCCATCATTTTGTTTTTTTATGTATGGGTCCTAACTCAAGAGCGATCCTAGCATCGCTCTGGAAACGTTTACAGTGAGGTGTGGCGTATTTTGTTCATAAAAGGCAAGGCAATTAATGAAATTGTAATTTAGCTCACATTAACGGTGTTTTTTGGCGGTTTTTGCTGGGAAAATGCACACAGGGTGGCATTTATGATCCGGAAACGATTACATAGAAGGGGCGGACGCAAATGGAGAGAAATAAAAAGCCCAACAAAACAATGGGTTGGGCTTTTTTGATCAATGGAAACAAACTTCTTTCCCAAGCAGTACAGATTGCTCGGTAAGCCAAGCAAAGAAGCTATCTATGAGTGTTTTGAGTTAGGAACCCAAGGATAACGTTTCACTTTGAATCACAATAGTCACAGAATACGTCAGCTATTGGTGTGAATTCAAGTAATATGTGAAACTCCTTGAATGGAATCAAAAACCAAAACACCGCATTTTTACTGGAGTGGTATCGATTTCACCACTATCAGTTACTTGTTGAAAGTACGAGCACGGGTTCGCTCCAGGCGCTTGAGGATTCGGTCCAGGCGGTCAGGGTGAACCATGAACTCCTGGAACGCTTTCATCCCTTCCTGGGCCATCGCCGGATCGGTATCGCGGTCGTAGAACTGTGACGTACCGGATGCGCTGTTTAGCATGGCAATCCCTTTGTTGAGGAACACATCGTCAGTGACCGTAGACTTATTGTTGGTCGGGATCTGCAGCAGTGCCTCGTTCATCTTTGTTTGATTCTCAGCGCGTGCGATAAACGCTAGAAACTTACGAGCATTGTCTTTGTTCTTCGCCTTGCTTGGGATGTGAATGGTATCAATCGGGGCTTCTTCGGCCATTGCAATTTCTGGGTCAATGGCTGGGAATTGCATAAAGCCCATTTTACCTTCCAGCTCTTCTGGGAAGTTAGGGGTGATGAAATTACCAATCAAGTACATGGCTGCTTCGCCGCGGTACAAGAATGGCTGAGCTTCCTGCCAAGAGTAACCCGCATGGTTTTCCAGGAAATAGCCTTTGTCGATCAGCTCACGCCAAGTATTGAAGGTATTGCGAACCCGCTCATCAGTGTAAGGGACTTTGCCATCCATTAGATCAAGATGGAAGTCCAACCCGTTGACGCGCAGGTTGATATAGTCAAACCAACCGGCAGCGGTCCAAAGGTATTTCGTTCCAATGGCGATAGGGGCAATGTTGTTTTGTTTGAGCGTTTCCGACGCTGTAAGGAATTCATCCCATGTTTTGGGCTCGCTGATGTCGTATTTGTCGAAGATATCTTTACGGTAGTAAATCCCCCATTGGTAGTAAGTAAATGGCACCCCCCACTGCTTGTCGTTCACCGTCATGGCGGGTATGGTGCTGGTGAAGTCTTCGTACATGTTGTTGGCTTGCCACACGTCACTGACATCTTCAAGTAAACCACGGTCGACAAAGGTCTTCATCCGGTTACCGGCATGCCAGAACACGACATCGGGGGGGGAGGTGACCAACCAGTTGCGCAGCGTCGTTTTATACGCTTCTTTGTCATACAGGTTGTATTTAACGGTAATATCTGGGTTTTCCTGCTTAAACTGGGCAACCATACTGTCAAAGACAGCCTTTGGCGCCGGGTCGGCTTGATCTGAGTTGATAATCAGCTCCGAGGCGAAAGCAGCCGATGCCATGCTCATCGCCAGCGTGGTAGCGGTGATGATTTTATGTAGTTTTTTCATCATTTATCCTTATTAGTAGGGGAGTTGTATTTCCGTTTAACCTTTGGTCGCGCCCAGGGTTAGCCCGGCAATGAAGTGTTTTTGCATCGCGAAGAATAAAGCGACAGGCGGAAGTGCGGCCAGTACGGCGCCGGCGGAGATCAAGTTCCAAGAAGCCAGCCATTGTCCACGTAGAGCGCTGATCCCTGCGGTCACTGGGCGAACTTCTTCGCTTTGCACCAGTACCAGTGCCCAGAAGTAGTCGTTCCAAATGAAGGTAAAGACCAGCACCGATAGCGCTGCTAAGGCAGGACGAACCAGTGGCAAGATGATATGCCAGAAAATCTTGAATTCACTGACACCTTCAACACGTGCAGCCTCAAGCAATTCATTGGGTAAGCTGACGATGAAGTTGCGCATGAACAAGGTGCAGAACCCGGTCTGAAAAGCGATATGGAAAATAATTAACCCTAGATGGGTGTCATATAAACCGGCACTGATGGTGAGGTCGCGCACAGGGATCATCAAGATCTGAAACGGAACAAAGTTACCGGCAATAAATATTGCTAGCAGCCAAATATTGCCTTTGAATTTATATTTAGCTAGTGCAAAACCCGCAAGAGTTGAAAGCGCAACGGCACCGGCTACCGCTGGCAGAGTAATAATCAAAGAGCTAAGAAGATATTGCCCCATATCGGTGGTTTGAAAAACCATCTGATAGTTTTCGATTAAATTAAAGCTGGTGGGCCAGCCCCAATAGTTTCCTTGGTTGATATCTTCAATAGAGCGGACAGATGTCAGTAATATAGCCAGAAGTGGCAGTAGCCATAAAAGAATTGAAAACGGCAGTGCGACCCGATAGGCAATATTGATTGCCCGTGATGATTTATTAATAGGTGTCGGAAACATTATTTCTCACTCCTTAACATGCGAGTTAAGAAAAAGGCGATATAGAGAGCCATGATCAGGAAAAGCACGACGGCAATAGCGGCACCGTACCCCATCCGGTAGTTAAATATTGACTGTTCGTACATCATATAAGCCAGTACGGTCGAGCTTCCCCAAGGGCCGCCAGCGGTCATGGTTGCAACCAGATCGAATGAGCGCAGGGCACCAATTACCGTCACGACTACAGCAATGAATGTCGCCGGTGATAGCTGGGGCAGAATAATGTGCCGAAGGAGTTTTAATCCTCTGGCGTTATCGAGCCGGGCGGCTTCAATCAGCTCCGGGTTTAGGTTGTTGAGGCCGGTGAGGTAGAGGATCATGCAATAGGCAATTTGCGGCCATAGGCCCGCTGCAATAATGCCGTAGGTGACGTATTGATCGCTTGATAGCAGTGCAATAGGCTCGGCACCGAAAAAGGCAAGAATACTGTTTAACAAACCCAAACTAGGGTCATAAAACCAAGTAAACACCAAGCCGACAATCACTTGCGATATAACAAATGGGAAAAAGAATAACGCTTTAATCAAGCGAATTCCTTTTACTTCCTGATTCAAAAATAGTGCGATAGCCAGACCAATTGGCGGCGCAAGCATAAAAAGCAGCAACCACAACAAATTATTGGTCAGTGCAGTATAAAAGGTTTCTGAATCAAATAACTCGATGTAGTTTTCAAAACCGACCCAGACTTTATCGCCCATACCGTCCCATTGGTACAGGCTGAGGTTGAAACTATTAATAATGGGGTAAAGGACATAAATCGCAAATAGCACTAATGCCGGGGCGAGAAAAACCCACGGTACTAAAGAAATAGGAATAATCCGCTTCCTTTTTGGTTTAGCGTCATTGGCTCTATTTAATGTCGCTTCTGCTGATGAATGAATCATACTAGGCTCCGATTTCATGTATGCAGAGATCTCGGTTCATTGGTAAGCATGTTTACCAAAGTGTTCTGTATGTTCTAGGTATTGTTTTGATAGTTGTTTGATGACGCAAAGTGATTTGCGTGGTTACGATATCGACAATGGTGTTAATAAAACGTGATCAAGGAAACGTTTCCATAAATGATGGTGATATTACTCGCAATGTGTGACATGGATCTGGATGGAGAGAGTGATTTTACGACGGCTAAGCCTCTCGCGTATAAGCCTTATCTGTAGATATTTCAACCTAATATACGGTTATATCGAGTTGAATTGTGTGCTCTTTCACTATTGTTCTGTGCGAATACTGCAAGGGGTACCTAGCTCACACTATGTTAAAAATTTTAGTCTTATTGCTCTGGAAACGTTTACTGTGGCGTTACAATCGGGTAGCGTGAATAACGTTCTAGTTGTTTGATAAATTGCCTTGATGACGCCCCGTAATCTCAGAGGATGAAATTATATGGCTGGTATATCCCTAAATCGCGCAGTGAAACGATTTGGAAAAGTACAAACTATCCACGGTATCGATCTGACGATTGAAGATGGTGAGTTTACTGTCTTCGTTGGTCCGTCTGGCTGTGGTAAATCCACCTTGCTTAGGCTCATTGCCGGCTTGGAAGACATTACTGAAGGCGATATCTGCATCGGCGGGGTCAATATGAATGATGTTGAACCTTCTGAGCGTGGTGTCGCGATGGTGTTTCAGTCTTATGCCTTATATCCACATATGACGGTGAAAGAGAATATGGGCTTCGGTCTCAAGATGGTGGGGGAGAAACCGGAGGTGATCAGGCAGCGGGTAAAACATGCCAGCGATATCCTCCAGCTTGAAGCGCTGCTCAAGCGCAAGCCGAAGGAATTATCGGGCGGGCAACGGCAGCGTGTGGCTATTGGCCGTGCGATTGTTCGCGATCCAGAAGTCTTCCTGTTCGATGAGCCGCTGTCCAACCTTGACGCCGAACTGCGGGTCGAAATGCGGATCCAAATCGCCAGGCTGCACAAACAGCTGGGTAATACCATGGTGTATGTGACCCATGATCAGGTCGAGGCGATGACATTGGCCGACAAGATTGTGGTATTGCGTGATGGTAGGGTAGAGCAGGTGGGCTCACCGCTGCAGCTGTATTATCAGCCAGCCAATGAGTTTGTCGCGGGCTTTATCGGCTCGCCGAAAATGAATTTCATTCCGGCCACAATTGCCAAGAAAGAGCCACAATCACTGATGCTGACCTTGCCTGATGGACAATCTGTTTCTATTGCTGCCCATGCTGATGGTGTTGACGTCGGCCAGGCGGTCAAAGTGGGGATCCGTCCTGAACATATCTTCCTTAAACCACAAAGCCGTGATGAACAAACGATTGGTATTGAGTTCCAGTCTGATGTGGTTGAAAGGTTGGGTAACAGTACTTATCTGTTTGGCCAATATGCCGATATCGATGGCTTTAAAATACACCTACCGACCGACGAGCCGGTCGTTACCGGTAATATTGTAAAGGTGTATATGGATAACCATAACTTGCACCTGTTTAATGAAAACGGCCTTTCCATTCGTCAGTACAGTGATGCTGACGTACCCACTCAGATTTGTGCCTAACACGCACTAGCTCTTGCTACTATTACAGCGCCCGCCTAATGAAAAAAGCCGCTCAATTGAGCGGCTTCACTAGACGAAAAACCTTAGTTTGTTTCTGGGGGTAATAGGAACACACCGTTAGGGTTAATCGTTAGGTACGCATGGTCGGTGAAGCTGGTATCAAATTGCGTAGAGTTGAGCTGCAGCAGTAGCTCATGGCCTTGCCACTCCACCACGACTTCATACATAGAGCCCATATAAGCAGCACTGGTTACCCGGCATTGCTGGCAAGGCTCACCATGTTCGGCCAGTAAAATGGCTTCAGGGCGCACGCCAATCTGATAGTTGCCAGGGCTGATACCTGAAACATTGTCTTGGGCTGCCGAGAGGCTGTAGCCATGGATGTCTATGGTTTCTCCGTCGAAGTGGCCTTCAAACATATTAGCCTCACCCATGAAGTTGGCCATAAACATTGAAGCAGGGTGCTTGTACAAATCTGTCGGGCTGCCCTGTTGCATGATGTCACCCTCTTTCATGACGATAACGGTGTCAGAAACTGCAAAGGCTTCGGACTGGTCGTGGGTAACGTAAAGTGACGTGATATTGAAGCGCTGCTGCAAATCACGGATGGTCTCACGCATATTCCTGCGTAAATTCGCATCAAGGTTACTCAACGGCTCATCAAACAGCAGTACCTTGGGCTTGAGCACAAGTGCCCGCGCCAGGGCAACCCGCTGTTGCTGCCCGCCGGAGATCTGGTCGACGAAGCGCTCACCAAAACCTTCCAGATCAACCAGCTTGAGGGCATCATCGACCCGCTTTTTGATCTCGGCTTTATCAAGGCCGAGCATCTTCAAGCCATACCCCACGTTTTCGTGTAGCGACATATGGGGAAACAGGGCATAAGACTGGAATACCATACAGATATCGCGATGCTGGATAGAAGTGTTGGTGACATCCTCGCCATCAATGAAAATCTGGCCGCTGGTGGGTTTTTCCAGGCCAGCGACAAGGCGGAGCACCGTGGTCTTGCCGCAGCCTGATGGGCCCAGCAAGGTCACCAGACTGCCTTTCTTAATTTCTAAATCGAGGTTGCCGATAACGGGTTTGTCGCCAAAGCGCTTACAGACGTTTTTGAGCACCACAAAGTTTTCAGTTGCCATGAATATATTCTCCAGTTAGGACGCGTCGTTTTTGGCTTTGGAACGCGAAATACGCGCTTCACCGACAAGGAAATCAAAAATAAGGATGATGCTCAGCATCACAACGATCAGGATGGAGCCGTAGGCAATGGCGATACCGTATTCACCGTCTTCTACCCGGTTTAGGATGTAAGAGGTCGCCACTCGGGTTTCCGGTGTTACCAGGAAGATAATGGCGCTGACTGTGGTCATTGCCCGTACAAAACTGTATACCAATGTGGATAGAATCGCTGGACGCAGCAGTGGCAACAAAATATGGGTGATGGTTTTCAGCGAGTTGGCACGCAGGCTCAGTGAGGCTTCATCCAATGATTTGTCCAACTGACCCAATCCGGCGACACCAGAGCGGATCCCTACCGGAACGTTTCGCATCACCATAGAGATCACTACGATAGCGGCAGTACCAGTCAGGTATACAGGGGCATCGTTAAACGCAAGGATATAGGACACACCGGCAACGGTTCCCGGTACGGCAAAACAGAGCATAGTGGCGAATTCGATCACTTTTTTGCCGTGGAACTGCTGACGGACGACGATGTAAGCAATCAATAGTCCGAATAGCGCGGTTAGTGGCGCGGCAATACCGGCATAAGTCATGGTGGTGATCAGTGATGGCCAAGCCCCTTCGCTCATCCCCATACCAAACAGGTTGATGTAGTTGGCGAATGTCAGGCTGTAATCAACCCCCCAGTTGACGGTAAAGCTGCCGTAGATAATGCTGCCGTAGAGCAGAATGTTGAATGCCATCCAGAAATACAACAGGCCGGAAACGCTGTGTTTCAATGTGGCAGGAAGTGGCTGAACATCGCCGCGGTAAGACTTACCGGAGATGGTGACG